>CANQIO010000009.1 GCA_947624065.1 uncultured Oscillospiraceae bacterium
TATTGGAGCGTCCTAAAAACGCGCATGAAAAAAGAGGGCAGTCAGTTGCCTACACTTTGTAGTCAACTGAGAATGCTATCTGCTGATGGTAAACGATACAAAACCGACGTTGCCGACACCGCCGGACTTCTCCGCATCATTCAATCCATTCCGTCTCCCAAGGCGGAGCCATTCAAGATGTGGCTGGCCCAGGTGGGGAACGAGCGGATCGAGGAGACGATAGACCCGGAGCTTTCCATTGACCGGGCGCTGGGTACATATGCGCGGCTGGGCTACTCGCCGGAATGGATCAACCAGCGCATCCGCACCATCCAAGCCCGGAAAGAGCTGACGGACGCATGGAAGGAGCACGGCGTAGAGGAAGGGCGCGAGTATGCCATTCTTACCGACGAAGTGACCCGTGCGTGGTCTGGCATGAGCACACGGCAATATAAAAGGCTGAAGGGCCTGAAAAAGCAGAATCTGCGGGATAACATGAGCACACTGGAATTGGCTCTGAACATGCTGGCCGAGGCTACGACGACGGAACTGACCAAGACGGAGAATCCGCAGGGTCTAGCGGAAAATATCGTTGTCGCCCAGGCTGGCGGCGAAGTTGCCGGAGACGCCCGGCGCAGCATTGAGGCCCGCACTGGCCGCCCGGTCATCACCAGCGAGAATGCCGCACAGCTCAATGCTGTGGTGACAAACCTGATCGAAGGCGTGGCGGAGGATGAGGAGGGCAAGAAATGACTGGTGTGATTTACGCCCGGTATTCCTCGGATAGCCAGCGGGAAGAAAGCATAGAAGGGCAAATTCGTGAGTGCACCGCTTTTGCAGAGAAAAACGGCATCACTGTACTTCGTCACTACATAGACCGGGCGTTCTCCGCTAAGACCGATAACCGCCCGGAGTTCCAGGCCATGATAAAGGACAGCGGCAAGAAGCTGTTTGACATGATCATCGTATGGAAGCTGGACCGCTTCGCCCGGAACCGTTATGACAGTGCCCGGTACAAAGCTGCGCTCAAAAAGAACGGCGTCAAGGTGGTATCTGCCACCGAGGTCATCTCCGAAGGAGCGGAAGGTATCATTCTGGAGTCCGTGTTGGAAGGCTATGCCGAGTATTATTCCGCCGACCTGTCCGAGAAGGTTATTCGGGGCATGACGGACAACGCCCTGAAATGCAAATTCAACGGCGGCACTTTGCCTACTGGCTATGTCATCAACAGCGAGCACCATTTCCAGATCGACCCTCTGACGGCACCCTATGTGCTGGAGGCGTTCAAGAAATACGATGCCGGGTACACCATGACGCAGATATGCAGCTGGTTGAACGAGAAGGGCGTGAAGAACACCCGCGGACAGGCGTTTTCCTACAACAGCATCCAGCATCTGCTGAACAATCGCCGCTACATAGGTGAGTTCCGCTACCGTGATACGGTGGTCCCCGACGGCATCCCAGCCATCGTGCCCAAGGACTTGTTTGACAGGGTGCAGGAAAAGCTGGCGAAGAATAAAAAAGCTCCGGCCCGGCACAAGGCTGAAGACGACTACTTACTCACGACTAAGCTGTTCTGCGGCTACTGCGGCAGCTATATGTGCGGTGAGAGCGGCACCAGCCACACTGGGAAGGTGCATCATTATTACAAATGCGCCACGGTGAAGAAGAAACGTGGGGACTGCCGCAAGAAGCCGGTCAACAAGGCGTTCATCGAAGATTTCATCATCCACGAGACGATGAAGGAGATACGGGACGACAAGGTGGTTGCGGCTATCGTTTCCACGGTGATGGACCTACAAGAACAAGAGAACACCCAACTCCCGCTGTACGAGCAGCAGCTGAAAGAAGCAGAGACGGGCATCAACAATTTACTCAACGCCATCCAGCAGGGAATACTTACTCCGTCCACCAAAACTAGGTTGGAAGAGTTGGAAGCCACAAAGGAGGACTTAGAGATCAGGATCGCCAACGAGAAGCTGGCGAAGCCGAAGCCGACGGCGGAGTTCGTGACCATGTGGCTGGAGCGGTTCCGCAAGCTGGACATGAGGAAGAAAGAGCACCGGCAGCAGCTCATAGACACGTTCATCAACTCGGTCTATTTGTTCGATGACAAGCTGACGCTCCACATCAACTACAAAGACGGAACGAAGACCGTCACCTTTGACGAGATGAAAGCGGCCCTGGATGAACAGGCCGCGGGTTCGGATTTGGATTGCACTGGTGCACCAGCGTCAAAACGCTCCTGAAGACGATGAGGACCGGCAAGCCGGTCCTCATTCGTCGGTCAGGGGCGTTTCTCCTTTCCCCACGCGATTCGCTTCGCTGGATCCGCGTGGGGGCCCGATAAAAAGCTTGAGAGCACTCGCACCAAATAAGAACGGCGGCCGTATCACGGCAGGAACGCATGGTCCCTCTCCCGATGCGATTTGCCTTGGAGGGTTGAAAGTTCATTGCATTTAAGATAAAATATCAATATCAACAGGTCCAAAAGGGCATGATGGCTGAATATGGAACGCGGACAAGCAGATTTCTGCTGACGGCAGCAGACGGGGCGGCGCTGCGCGCGGGAGGGAGTCAAATGGAGATCCAGATCCCACAGGTCAATGTCATAAAGCAACAGCGCATGACGATCGATAAAGACGTCTCCATCATATATGGCTATAACAACAGCGGAAAGACCTCCATACTCAAGGCGATCTACACATCGCTGGAGACCGCTCTGCTGACTTCCTTTTTGAGCGGCGGAGACGGACAGCGCTCGGTGTATATCCCCACAAACAGGCTGATCTATTCCCCCGTGAACACCAAGGACCCGCTGCCTGAGGATGTGGAGGACTTTGTCTCCTACCAGAGGGGCATCTATGACGATTACAGCCTGCATTTGAAGCACCTCCGGGACTATCTGCTGGGCTTCCACAGCGTGTCAGAGCTGATACGCCAAAGACTGGGCGAGATCTTCGGGATGGAGATATCCGATCTTCACGAACGGCACAGCGACGGGATAGAAAACATCATCCATATTTATCTCTGCATTATCTGGGAGATGGTTTGGGACAGGTCGGTGGATATGTCCAAGCTGGAGAGCCTCCGGAGGGGCCTGGCGGGCAAAAACGTCCTCATTATGATCGACGAGATCGAGATGTTCCTCCATGTGAAGGTGCAGGCCAAGCTGATCAGCAGCCTGAAGGCCGACTTTGTGAACTCCCAGATCCTTCTTACGACCCATTCTCCGCTTATTTTGACGAGATACAAAAACTGCGCGATCTATTGCATTGACGACGGGGTGCTCACTCTGGAGCAGCAGCCGTTTTACTACAGAGATCTGGACGACGTGTTTGAGTCCTTTTTCTCCGTGGATGAACTGCCGCCGGAGGTCTCTCGGGATATCAGCTATCTGGGGCGGGTCATCCTGCGGGAATGCCCCTATGACGGCCGCGAGGTGGATCGGATCGCCGCATACCTCAGAGAGGACTATCCGAGCCTGTATCAGAAATACAACAGGTTCGTGGTCAAGGCGCAGGGCGTCGGCGAGAGCTTGGGGGGCGAGCGCGCAGAATGACCAATATCGTTCGGTCCGACACCCCGCCGGGACTGGCCGCGACGAGCCGGGAATTCCTTGCCAGCGTCGATGGCATGAGCGACGAGCAGGCCTATGAACACTATAAGGACCATAAAAACCGCTATCAATACAACACGCCGGAGACAAAGCGGGTCTTTCAGGAAATGAACGCATCCCGCTGCTCCTTCTGCACAAGATACATATTTGAGTTTGATTCCGAGATGACCGTGGAACACATCGAGCTCAAAAGCAAATGCCCGCGCAAGATCTTCGAGTGGAACAATCTGCTCTGCTCCTGCAAGACATGCAACTGCAAGCGCAGCACGAACGCTTATGACCGGGAGAGATATCTTGATCCCACGGCAGTGGCGGATATAGAGAGGTATTTTTCTTTCTGCGCTGACGGCAGGGTGGAGCCGAGACAGGGACTGAGCGAAGCGGATCGGGGCCGCGCGCAATACATGATCGCGCTGTACAAGCTGAACCGGGGGGAGCTCGTCAGCGAAAGACGAAGGTTTTTTGCAGATCTGCTGGACGACGATTATTATGAACTGCTGGCCAAGCGGGGGAAAACAGATCAGAATATCATATTCTGGGCGGTATTTGCATACTATAAAAGGAGCAGGGAAGACCATGGACGCTAAGAGGTTCATTTTGGATCAGACGACGATCAAAAAGCTGTTGACCATATACAAATTGAACATCCCCGACTATCAGAGAAACTTTGTGTGGAAAAAGGATAAAAAGCGTAGGCTTTTGGACTCCCTCTTTCGCGGTTTTCCGATCGGGGCGATCACTTTGTATGAGGAGGACCAGACCTACTATATCATCGACGGCCTGCAGCGGATCAACACGCTCAGCCAATATCTCTCCCGCCCGAACGACATCATCCCCTTCAAAGAGTTCTACCAAAAGATGAAGGGCGATCTCGAGCGATTCCTCCGGGAGAGCGGCCTTTCCATACCGGCCGCCAAATTGAGAAAAGCCCTGGAGACATGGTATACAGGGCTGAACGCGCTTTACGCCTATGAAAAGGTGAGCACTTTGTATAACGCGCTGCGATCCGCCCATCCGGCGGTCGCCGACGCCTTCGTCGATCTCCCGCTGGTAGAGCGGCTGGCAGAGATCCTGAACCGCGGGATCGCGATCACCAACGATGACATCGCGCTGATCATTTACAAAGGGAGCAAGGACGACCTGCCGGACCTGTTCAAGAATATCAACACCGGCAGCGTCGCGCTGTCGCCGTATGAGATCCTGCAGGCCGTATGGAATGGCTACAATTTGGACGCGGATATTCTGGAGCCCACCTATTCCGCGTACGATATGGCGCTGAAGCTCATCAACCGGGAATATGAGATAGACTCCATCCGGACCGCCGGCTCTTTTGACATGTTCAAAAACCTGGTGGGGCTGAATCTACTGCTGTGCTGCAATGAAAAGTGCGACGTCCTGTTCCGCTCCAATTCCTTCAGGAGGCTGTCGCCTCCCATCAATCTGCCGGACGGAGCAAAAAAGTATTACGAAAACAACGAGATCGCCTTTGAGATCTATTCGACGCTTCTGTACGGCGCGCCCAATAAGATCTCCAAGGCCATGGAAGAGCTCTTCCACAGCGGCCACAGCCAGGAGGAGATCAGCCGGTTCACCGCCAGCTTGAACCGGGCCATACTGGAGTCGGTGGATATCGCCATAGAGAATATTTCCCATGCGAAATGCGCCCTCCAGGACAGCAAATACCACTCGCTGTATGTGTTGGCCGGCGTGATCATCTCCCGGTATGACATCGGGACCGGGACCAGCCTCTCTGTCACAAGGACAGCTGTCCAAAATGAGATTATGGGCCGCTGCCTGGATCTGCAGATGCACAGGAAGGAAAGCTGGTTCGTGGATGAGAACCGGCAGATCGGCTTTTTCAACGTCAAGATCAGAGAACTTTTGAATCTGAAAAACGATGTGCTCTCTCTGATCGAGGCGGATCAGACGCCGGGATGAGCGCGCCCCGGCATATCCCCGGCGCTTGCGGCCGCCTTCGCGGCGCGCGGCCAAACGAAAAGCAGCCCCACCAGGTGGGGCTGCTTTTCGTTTTTGGGACCGGTCATTTTCTCTTATAGACCGCGTAGCGGTAGCGGAGGCCGGCGTGCTCCATGTCCGGGGAGAGCTCCGTCATCCGCCAGGCGGGGTCTTTGTCCAGGTCGGGAAACCAGCGGTCCGCGGGGAAGCTGGCGTCGATCTTCGTCACGTACGCGGTGTCGCACTGGGGCAGCAGCGCCTCATAGACGGAGGCGCCCCCGATCACTACGGCGTCCTCCGGCGCGGCGGCCAGCAGCGCCGCCACGGACCCATAGACCTCCGCGCCCTCCGGGGCGAAGCCCTCGGTCCGGGACAGGATCATGTTCCGCCGCTCCTTCAGGGGCCTGCCGCCGGGGAAGGTGGCCAGGGTCTTTCGCCCCAGGATCACGGTCCGGCCCACGGTCAGCGCCTTGAAGCGCTTCAGATCCCCGGGGATATACGCCAGCTGGTCCCCGTCCTTTCCGATGGCCCAGCTGCGGTCCACTGCCACGATCAGCTCCAACGGTCTCGCCTCCCTGCGCCGGCGCCATCCTGTCGGGCCGGTGCTGTACCAGTGTAGCACATCCGCCCGGCAAATACAATCACGTCCGCCCGCCGGCAGTGTGGTCCGCTTCCAGCCGGGCCATGACGGGGTCCAGGCATTTCAGCGCGGCCAGGGCTGTCAGGGAGAAGCCGATGGGCACCCAGATGAAGAGCATGGCGGTGAGGATGCTGCTGAGAAAATAGACCGCCAGGATCGGCAGCAGGTCGATGAACACCAGCAGCAGCGTCCGGGGGAAATAGGCGATGCCCAGCATCACCGCGTCGGTCAGCAGCCCGCCCAGCGTCACCTGGAACCGGGCCAGCAGCGGAAAGCCGTATGCGGCGACCAGGATCAGCAGCGCCATGGGCACGCACAGCGCCGCCCGCACGGCGACGGCCGCCGGCCCCGCCCACCCGGAGGTGAGCCAGAAGGAGGCGACCAGGCCCGCCCCCGCCGCGGCCAGCAGCAGCCACAGGGCCGTGGCCTGCCGGAAATTTTGCCGGAAGGCGCGGAAAAAGCAGCGATACACTCCCGGCTCATCCCGCCGCAGGCACCCGATGGCGCTGTACAGCGCGCAGGTGGCCGCGCCAGCGGTGATCACAGGCACGCACAGAAGGACCCACAGCAGATCCAGGGCACACAGATCCACCGCCCGGTTCAAAAACCGGGCGAAGGGCATGTTTTCGTCAAAGAGCCGTCGGTAATTCACGTTCCGCCTCCCATACGCCCGCCGGACTGGAGCTGGCCATGACCGGGAGCGCGGTCAGAGCGCGTCCGCTGCCGGCAGCAGCAGCTCCATGGCCCGCTCCACGGAACGGTCCCACAGCCGCCACTCATGGCCGCCCGGCCAGTGCTCAAACCGGACGTCAGCGCCCTTTTTCTCCAGGGCCTTCACCATGCGCTGGTTGCCGTCCCAGAGCCCGTCCTCCTCGCCGCAGGACAGATAGAACCGGGGCAGAGCCGCCGCGTCCGCTTTTCGCAGCAGCGCGTACAGGTCGCTCTCCGCGGGGACGGCCCGGCCGGGGCCGTAGAGGGCGTCGAACTCGCGCCGCTGCTCCTCCGGGGCGGCCTTGCGACGGGCCCTGATGTCCGTCACGGAGGAGAACGCCCCGCAGCCGGCATAGCGCTCCGGCGCGGTGAGGGCGCATTTGAGCGCGCCGTATCCGCCCATGGAGAGGCCCATCACGAAGTTCCGCTCCCTGGCCGCCGACAGCCCGAAGGTCCGCCGGCAGAAATCGGGCAGCTCCTGGGAGATGTACGTGAAGTAGCGCAGCCCCAGGGCCATGTCGGCGTAAAAGCTCCGCTGGACCTCCGGCATGATGACCGCGGCGTTGTGCTCCCGGGCATAGCGCTCCACGCCGGTGAGCCGGGTCCAGCCGGTGCAGTTGTCGCTCAGCCCGTGCAGCAGGTATATCACCGGCACGTCCCCCAGGGGGACGTCCTCCGGCAGCAGGGCGATGAAGCTGGTGCACATCTCCAGGGACTTGGAGCTGAAATCGCAGCGCAGGTATGTCATAGACGCGTCTCTCCTTTCACAGTGGCCGCCGCGCGGCGCTCATCCCTTCACGGCGCCCACCGTGACGCCCTCCAGGAAGTATTTCTGGAGCGTGAAGAACAGGATGAACATGGGCAGCGCCGAGATGGTCGCGCCCGCCATCATGGGCGACAGCAGCGTCCAGCTGGCGTCCTTGAAGGTCTTGAGCGCCACCTGGATGGTGTACATGGAGTCCTGGGTGGTGGCCAAAAACGGCCAGAAGAAGGTGTTCCAGTTGCCCACGAAGGTGTTGATGGCCATGACGGCCAGCACGGTCTTGGACATGGGCAGGATGATGCTCCAGAAGATGCGGAACTGGTTGGCGCCCTCCACCTTGGCGTTTTCGATGAGGGCGGTGGGGATGCCGGAGAAGAACTGCTTGGACAGGAAGATGTTGTAGGACGTAACGCACCCCGGCAGGATCAGCGCCGCGTAGGTGTTGGACATGTTGAACTTGTTCACCAGCAGGATGTACAGCGGCACCTGGGTGACCTGGTAGGGGATCATCATGGCCACCAGGATCAGGAAGAACAAAAACTTGTTGCCGGGGAAGCGCACCTTGGCAAAGGCGTAGCCCGCCATGCTGGCAAAGATCACGTTGGACACGGTGGTGCCCGCGGCCATGATGAAGGTGTTCAGCAGCCACCGCAGGGAATAGGGGCTGAAATCAAAGAAAGCTTTGTAGGAGTCCAGCGTCCACTTGCGGGGAAAGACGGTGTACAGGCTGGAGGACATCTTCACATTGGGCCCGAAGGACCAGGAGACCATGTATACCAGCGGGAACAGAACCACGCCCGCGAAGGACAGCAGGATCAGCGCCAGAACGAGGTTGCGGACCAGGCGCATGCGGGGGTTGTGGTGGTGCTGGGAGTAAAGGCCTTTCGCTGCCATATGCCCACCCCCTTAATATTCCACGTCGCTGCCGGCGACCTTGAACTGGATGGCCGTCATGGCGGCGATGAGGATCGTCAGCAGGATCGCCTGGGCGCAGGCCAGGCCGTACTTGCCGTATTTGAAAGCGTTGTTGAAGATCAGCAGCCCGATCATGGTGGTGTTGTTGTCCGGGCCGCCGCCGGTCATCATGTAGGCGTTGATGAACACCTGGAAGGAGTTGATGATGCCGGTGATGAACAAAAACAGGGTCGTGGGCTTGCACAGGGGCAGCACGATATAGCGCACCTTCTGCCAGAAGGTGGCGCCGTCCACCTCGGCCGCCTCAAAGTAGGTGTTGTCGATGCCCATGAGGGCGGCGATATAGATGATGATGCTGCTCCCGTTGCCGCCCAAAAGCGCCATGAGCACCAGGGAGAGCATGGCCGTCTTGCTGGAGGTGAGCCACTGCTGGGTGGGCAGGTGGAAGAAGGTCAGCAGCTGGTTGAAGAGCCCCGCGTCTGAGGAGTCGTAGATCCACAGCCACACCATGCTGGTCACCACGGCCGAGGCCACGGCCGGGATATAGTACAGGGACTTGAAAAACGATTGGGTGCCCCGCCGGAAGGGAAGGATCATCAGCGCCACGATGAAGGCGATGACCAGCGACAGAGGCACGGTCAGCGCCGTGTAGACGAGGGTGTTCCGGCAGGCCTTCCAAAAGAGCTTGTTGCTGAGGGCCGTCTCGTAGTTGTCGAGCTTCACCCAGGTGGAGCCGAAGGGCTTATAGTTTTGGAAACTGGTGATGACCGCGCTGATGAGGGGATAGATCGTGAAGAGCAAAAACACGACCATGGCCACGGCGATGAACAGATAGCCGCTGATATGATCCTCCCGGATGCGCAGCTTGCCTCTTTTTCGGATCGTCCTCTGCTGTTCCATGATTGCACTCCTCTCGCATACCGGCGGACGCGCCGGATAGGGTTTTCAGCCGGAAAGCCAGGCTTTCCGGCTGAAACGAAGGGCGGCCCGCCCGCGGGGGCGGGCCGCTTTCAAAGGTCTGGAAAGGAGTGGGATCAGCTGATGAAGCCGGTCTCGCAGTTCTCCTCGCCGAACTGGGCGAAGGCCTCCTCGCAGATGGTGTCATACATCTCCTGGGCGGTGGTCTCGCCGGCGATCAGGGCCTGCATCTTGGGCACGATGATCTCGTCCATGATGGTGTTGGCGATGCCGGACTGCTCGCCGGTGACGCCGGAGGGAGGCGCCACCACCAGGCTGACGGCACGGGCCGCGGCCGCGGCGTTGCCCTCGCTCTGGTCAAGGGTCATGCTGGCCTGGGCCTCGCGGCCGCTCTCGCAGACGGCGGAGAGGTAGCAGTCGCCGGCGGTCTTGGCGGCGGGCTCACCGGAGCAGATGTAATCCAGGAAGAGCATCACGTTCTTCAGGTGCTCATCGGTGGTGTTCTTGTTGCGCAGGGGCAGGAAGGCGTTGGCCATGCCGTAGCAGGTCTCGGTGGCGCCCTCCATGATGGGGCAGGGCAGGAACACGTATTCCACTTCCACGGAGCCTTCCACGGCGGTGCCGTCGGCGATGCCGGCGTTGTTGGTGTTCACGTTGCTCTCAAACAGAGGCATGGCCTTGCCGGTGATCATGCACTCGCCGGTCTCCAGCATCACCAGACGGGTGCCGGCCTCCACGCCGTAGTTGGGCATGTAGCCGCTGGAGATGATCTCCTCGATGGCCTTGAGCAGGTTCAGCATGTTCTCGGAGGTGTAGGCATACTTCAGATCGGCGGTGAAGTCGTTGCTCAGACCCGCCACGGAGCCGAAGATGTGCACGAAGTCGGTGGTGGTGATGCCCGCGTTGGCGAACACGAAGCCAAAGCAGTCGTCGGTGGTGCCCTTCTCGATGGCCTCCAGGAATTCCTCATAGGTCCAGCCCTCGGTCTGCACCTTCTCCACGTCCACGCCGGCGGCCTCCAGCATGGCCTTGTTGCCGCCCATGGCCTGGATGCTCACGTACAGGGGCAGGCCATAGAGCGTGTCGTCCAGGGTCATGTAGCCCAGCACGGACTCGTCATAGTCCTCCAGGCGGCCCTCGGGCATGTAGTCGGTGATGTCGATGGCCACGCCCATGTCCACATAGGTGCCAAGGGTCTGGCACTCGATGTTGGCGATGTCGGGCGCGTCGCCGGACAGGCACAGGGTGCTCAGGCGGGAGACGTTGTCATCCCAGGAGGAGGGGGTCACCTCGATGTGCAGATTGGGGTACATCTTGTTGAACTCCTCGATCCAGCCCTGCAGGTGGGTGGTGTAGTCGGTGATGATCGGGGGCGCCAGGATGGTGATGGTGTCCTCCACGTCGCTGATGACTTCCCCATCGGCCAGAGCGAAAACGCTCATGGACAGGACCATCGTCAGCGCCAGAAGCATAGCCAGAAGCTTTTTCATCGTCGTTCCTCCTTGTTTGTAGTAGTGGCTTGTGGCAGTTTGTTTCAAAACCGGTTCAATTGTATAACTTCCATAAAAAGATTTCAATAATTTTGCAGTTTTATGGTATTTTGTTTCGCTGATTGACTTTTTGTTGGGGATTATGGCGGGTCCTGTGGTATTTTTTGGCGAATTACGACAACCTGACAGCTGGGTGTGCCGTGAAAGGGCGGCTTCGCGGCGTGAAAGTTAATTGCTTTTTTACCGGGGAACGCGGTATAATTGTTGCAACAAAATTTCATGCCCGCGCCGGAGGGGAGGCATCACGATGAAGAGCGTTCTGATCCGTCTGCAGCACCATCTGCCCTCGGCCAGCGTGGCGGAGCGGGGGGTGCTGGAGTTCATCCTGGCGAACCCGGAGGCCACCGCCGAGTGCAACATCCACGAGCTGTCCCGGCTCAGCTACTGTTCCCCGTCCACCATCGTGCGCATGTGCCGGAAGCTGGGCTTCGAGGGCTACCGCGACCTGCGGCGGGACCTGCTGTGCGAGCTGGCGGTGCGCCGCAAGAACACCCAGGAGAACGCCGACGGCCTGGAGCGGTCCGACCGCCCGGAGGACGTGATCCAGCGGACCACCTATGGCAACATCTCCTCCCTGGAGCAGTCCATGCAGCTGCTGGACGGGGAGACGGTGGAGCGGTGCGTGGACCTGCTGGCCGGGAGCGACGCGATCCTGCTGTTCGGGCTGGGGGCGTCCTATCTGGTGGCGCAGGACGCCTATTTGAAGTTCCTGCGGATCGGGAAGAGTTGCAGCTGCTGCGAGGACATCCACTCCCAGTATCTGCTGGCCCGGAACGCCAGGCCGACCGACGCGGCCGTCATCGTCAGCTACTCCGGCTGCACCGAGGAGATGATCCGCTGCGCGGGGGAGCTGCATGCCCAGGGCACGCCGATCATCGCCGTGACCCGGTTCCAGCATTCGCCCCTGGAGCAGCTGGCGGCCCAGTGCCTGTATGTGGCGGATTCGGAGGCGCCGTTCCGCTCCGGCGCCATGGGCTCGCGCATCGCGCAGCTGAACGTGATCGACATCCTCTACACAGCCTATGTGAACCGGGATTTTGCCAACAATGTGGGCCGGCTGGAGCACAGCCAGATCAGCAAGCCCGCGCCGGATCGGGAGTGAACGTATGGCGAGCGAATATCTGAAACAGAAATATAAGGACGTGCAGCCCTGGCAGACCCGGGAGCTGACGCCCCGGGAGAAGCGGGCCAACTGGTGGCATTACCACAAGTGGCATGTGCTGGCGGCGCTGGCGGCGGCGCTGGTCCTGGGGGACATTTTCTGGCATGTGCTGGGCATCGGCCTGGTGGAGCCGGACTATCAGATCGCCTATGTGGGCGTCGAGAAGCTGCCGGAGGATACGGCCAACGCCATGAGCGAGGCGCTGAGCGCGCTGGGGGAGGACTGCAACGGCGACGGCGCCGTCACGGTGCTGATCCGCCAGTATGTGGGCGCGGCGGAGGGCCCCGCGGCCTATTCCACCGCCATCACGCTGACGGCGGACATCTCCGAGGGGGACAGCAGCATCTTCCTGCTGGAGGACCCGGCGGGGTTCCAGGAGCAGTGCCAGGTCCTGCGCCCCCTGGAGGGGCCCCTCCCGGAGGGGGGATGCGCCCCCTATGAGGACTGCGTGCTGGCCTGGACGGACTGCCCGGTGCTGACGGCCCTGCCGCTGGGGAGCTACAGCGAGAAGGTGCTGGGCGAGGAGATCTCCGGGGACAGCCAGCAGCGGCTGGCGGGCATCTATCTGGCGCGGAGAGGCTTTTGGACGGACAAGACCTGCGATCATCCGGAGGCGAGCGACCGGCTGTGGGAGGCAATGACGGCCTCCTGACAGACGCTGTTGTAAAGGCCGCGGGAAGATGGTATGATATCCATATAGACATAATGGGGAGGTTCCTATGGAAAAGAAAAAGCGGAAGATCCACATGCCCGCGGGCAAGGTGGGAAAGGTCCTGTTCAGCCTGATCGTCACGGTGCTGCTGGGCGGGGTGTATTTCTATTTCTCTCTGCCGGCGCTCAACTTCCAGGACGGGGAGTTTTACAGCTTCCTGATCTTCCTGTGCGTGGTGTATATCCTGTGCGCGCTGCTGACCATGGCCAGGGACACGCTGCACCAGGCCGGCACGCCCCAGCAAAAGGTCCGGGATATCCTCTCTTTTGTGCGCCATCGCTGTCTGCCGGTGGGCCTGCTGCTGGCGCTGGTGCTGCTGGCGGCCGTGATCGGCAAGCTCGTCTCCCTGCCCATCTTCCGGGCCGGGGCATACCGGGAGCTGCTGGACGTGCAGACCGGGGACTTCGCCCAGGACGTGGCCCAGATCTCCTTCAACGAGATCCCCACCCTGGACAAGACCAGCGCCAACTATCTGGGGGACCGGCAGATGGGCACCCTCAGCGACATGGTCAGCCAGTTCGAGTACTCCAACGACTCCACTCAGATCAACTACCAGGGCCGGCCCGTGCGGGTGGCGCCCATCGGGTACGCGGACCTTTTCAAGTGGTTCACCAACCGGCGGGACGGCTTGCCGGCCTATGTGGTGGTGGACATGGTGACCCAGGAGGCCAACGTGGTGCGCCTGCCCGAGGGGCAGGGGATGAAATACTCCTTCTCTGAGCCCCTGAACCGGAACGTGATGCGCCAGCTCCGGTTCCAGTACCCCACCATGATGTTCTCCACGCCGGAGTTCGAGATCGACGAGGACGGCCACCCCTGGTGGATCGCGCCGCGGCTGGTCAAGACCATCGGCCTCTTCGGCGGCCGGGACATCCGGGGCGCGGTGCTGCTGGACGCGGTGACCGGCGAGAGTGAGTACTATGAGACCGTGCCCACCTGGGTGGACACCCTCTATACCCCCCAGCTGATCATGGAGCAGTACGACTACCACGGCACCCTGATCCGGGGCTTCATCAACTCTATCCTGGGCCAGCGGGACGTGACCATGACCACGGACGGGTATAACTACATCGCCATGAACGACGATGTGTACGTCTATACCGGCGTGACTTCCGCCAACGCGGACCAGTCCAACCTGGGCTTTTTGCTGTGCAACATGCGCACCAAGGAGACGAAATATTATGTGGCGCCCGGCGCCACCGAGGCCGCGGCCCGGCTCTCCGCCGAGGGCGTGGTGCAGGACCTGGGCTACCGGTCCACGTTCCCGTTGCTGCTGAACATCTCCGGCGAGCCCAGCTACTTCATCCCCCTGATGGACGCCACCAACCTGGTCAAGAGCTACGCCATGGTGAACGTGGCCCAGTACCAGATCGTGGCCACCGGCTCCACCGTGTCGGCCTGCGAGCGCAGCTATATCAACCTGCTGTCCGAGCGGGGCGTGGTCCAGGGGGCGGGCGCGCCCGACGTGCAGGATGAGAGCAGCGGTGCCATCGCAGAGATCCGCACGGCAGTGCTCTCCGGCACCAGCTGGTACTATATCCGGCTGGAGGACGAGGACGTGTTCTACGCCGTCTCCGCCGCCCAGGACCAGAACGTGATCGTGCTGAACGTGGGCGATAAGGTGACCATCTCCCACGCCGTGGCGGAGGAAGGGACCGACCCCGCCATCCTGGAGGCATACGGCCTGACCATCGGATAAGAGGCGCACCATGGACCTGCTGGCACAGTATGAGCGGTCAAAGCTGGACCTGCGCTGCCTGGGACTGGCCCGGGGCCCCGCCCGCAGCAGCTATTTCTGCGCGCCGGTGGGGGCCCATGTGATCGGCTGGGCGGAGGCGGACGGCGTCCACTTCTGCACGGTCCGGGGCCTGGGCGGGACGGTGTTCGCGGTGAGCCCCGCCAACGGGCCGGGGGACTATGTGCACCCGGTGGCGGCGTCCCTTGAGGACTTTTTGCGGCTGATCCTGGCCTGCGGCGGCACCGCCGCCATCGAGCAGGCCCACGGCTGGGGCGAGGCGCGGTTCGACGCCTATCTGAAAGAGAACGCCCCGGATGAAGAGCGCCGGGCCGCCATGGCGCGGCTGGCGGAGCGCTTTGCCCTCTCGCCCATGGAGGCGCCCTACCGCTATATCCGCGCGCTCCAGGCGGGATTTAACTACCGGGCGCTGCGGTTCGGCAGGGACTACACGGAGTGGGCCCCGGCGGAGCCGGCCGTGCCCACGGCGCCGGCCTGGGAGGTGCGCTTTGGCCGGGGCTTTTTCAGCGGGGGCCGGGAGCGCCCCGGCCGGGAGGCGGCCGCGGACGTCCGCTTCACTTGGGCGGGGGAGCCCTGGTCCGTGCCGGCCTATTATGTGAGCGCCAAGGGGATCACGGTGGACCTGTGCGTCCGGCTGGACCCGGTCCGGGTCCGGGCGTGGATGGATAAGTGGCGGCTGGTACAGGACGAGGCGGGGGAGCGCCTGACCCGCGAGCAGCGTATGCGCGCGGAGCTGGAGAGCCCGCTGGCCCCGGACTTTCAGACGGAGCTGGAGCTGCGGGGGCGGCATCTGACGGAGCGGTCCGCCTATGGGCTGACCTATGTGCCGGACGTGCCGGAGCTGTCGGAGGGACTGCCGGCCCGGTGGGTGCTGGAGCACTACGGCCTGGACCCGGCGTCGGCCTGGAGCATCCGGCGGGTACATATCCCCTGGGCCACCGCCCGGCCGCCCAGGCCGGGCCCCATGACGCTGACCCTCCGGCCGGAGCGGGCCACGATCCCCGGTCCCCGGTTCCGGACGCCGGCGCCGGGGCAGAGCGTGGCGCTGACCCATCCCCTGACCGGGCAGACCTATACGCTGACCGTTCAAGATGTGGAGCCGGGGACGCTGGACCGGCCGGTGGAGGCCGGCGGCGACGAGTACCCCGACCGGTATCTGGCGATGACGTATACCCTCTCGCCGGAGCTGGCAGAGGACCGCTTTCAGGTGACGGACTGCGACGGGAGCGACCCGCCCCGGCGAAAGCCCGGGTCCCTGAGGCCCCAGGCGGAGAACAGCGTGGTGATGGCGGTCATCGGCGGGGCGGACGGCATCACGGCCCTGGGGTCGGGCGGGGGAGAGCGGCTGCACGCGGCATGCTCCTCGCTGCGGTTCGAGACGCCCAGGGACGTACAGTGGCGCATGGACTTCATGGAGCTTCTCCGCCAGCCCGTCAGCGCGGCGCTGCCGCCATGGGGCGGAAAATGAGAACAGAAACCTGCCGGACCGGCCCGAGGGCCGATCCGGCAGGTGCTTTTTATATGGGCTTTTTGGACCGGGGGTCCTTTTTCAGCTTCCGCCCCCCGATGGCCACCAGGGGCAGCGCGGCGGCCAGGGCCAGGAGCCCCGGCAGCTTGGGATACTGGTCGTCCCGGTATACGCCCCCGTCGCCCACGGGCGGGAGCGGGACCGGGTCGATGGGCAGGCCGTAGTCCGCCGCCAGCAGCTTCACGTTCAGCAGGTGGATCACCGGGACCTTGTCGGCCAGGAACAGCTGGATGAGGCCCACGGTGTGGTCATTCACCGCCAGCTCCGTCAGGATGCCCCCGTCGGTGTGGACCATGGAACTGCTGTCGCCGAAGGAGACGTCGTTGCCGCCCACGTTGATGAAGCAGCGGATGTCCCCCTGGGAGCGGTAGAAATCGTGTCGTGCCCGGACGTTGTGGACGATGTCCTCATCGTACCACAGCTCGTAGCCCAGGCCGGTGAGCCGCTCCACCACGGAGTCCCGGGTGCCGGGGTCCATCTCGGTGCCGATGTCCCGGTTGCCGCCGATGGAGAAATACCGGCTGCGGGTGGAGATGAGGCCCTGGTCATAGAGGTAGGCCTCCATGTCCTGATAGGTCAGGGCCGGGTCGTTGGCCCCGTGGGTGGAGGCGCCGAAGGAGCTCATCAGCACCGGTTCCAGCCCCAGGGTCTCCATGGCGCAGACGGCGGCGATGTTCAGCGCCGGGAAGGAGCCGGAGAAGTTGGCCGCCACCGTGTCCCCCGGCTGCAGGCCCAGTTCGGTCATCATGTCCACCAGCATGGCCGCCATGTTGGGGTTGGTGCTGGTCCGCTTGGCCTCCAGGGGGCCCAGGGTGGTGGTGATGAAGGAGTATTCCGGGCCGATGAGGCCGGTGCCGTTGACATCGCTGGCCAGGTCGATGGTCTCGCCCCGGTCCAGCCGCAGCTGGCGGATGGCGTCGTAGCACCGCTGGGCCCGTTCCGCGGCCTCCAGCTTCAGCGCGCAGTCCTCCGTGGGCACGGAGACGCGGCCGGCCTCCGTCGCCAGCCAGCCGGCCAGCAGGCAGCACAGCGCCGCCGCCAGCCACCAGAGCCCCGCCCATTGGGTTTTCCGTTCGCTCTTCATCGCCCGCTCACCCCATCAGCAATACCTGCAGCAGCCGGACCATCAGCGTCACGGCCGCCAGGGCGAGGGTGGTCTTGACCACGCCCTGCCGCTCCATGGTGCTGCCCAGGATGCCCGGCACCAGGTGGCCGATGGTCATGGACAGGTCGAAGAACATGTAGGACGGGCCGGTGTACAGGTAGGTGAACAGCACCTTCAGAAGGATGCCCACCACGATATACAGGGCAAAGCGCCGCCGGCCATAGAGGATCGTCACGTTGGACAGCAGCCGCACGATGCCCACCGAGAGGGCTGCCGCCAGCACCGTAGCCGCCATTTTCATGGGCTCGTCCAGGTACAGCACGAAGTAGAAGGGCACGATGATGCCGCCGGGGGCGATGCCCGTCAGCTCCACGAACAGCAGGCTGAACAGCAGGGAGATGATGGCCAGTTCATTCATCGCGCTTTTCCTCCTCCAGCTTCAGCAGAATGTCGTATACCTCGCCCTTGATGTTGCCCACGCCCACCACCGGGCCGGTCTCGCCGGGGCGAAAGACGTCGTCCCAGCGGCGGACGGCCTCCACATTGGCCACGCCGCCCTTGCGCAGCAGCCGGCATGCCAGCGCCCGGCTCTCGCCGATGACCACCACCCGGCGGTAATTGAGGCCGGGGAAGAAGTACTTGGCGAACAGCTCCACCCGATCTGGCCGGTCCATGCGGTTGTTGTAGACGATGGTGGTGTCCTCGCCGCTGCCGCCGCAGCGGTCAAGCAGCAGGCGGGTGGACTGGGGGTCGTTGGCGGAGAACAGATTCAAAAACGGCCGCCCGTGGACGGTATAGCGCTTGCTGGCGCCGAAGTCCTCCTGGTAGCCCTCCAGGCTCCGGCGGAAATCCTCCGCCCTCGCGCCCAGATGCAGCCCCACCGCCAGGGCGATGGCCTCGTTCTCGTCCCGGGCCGGCGCTTCGGTCCGGCACAGCACCGCCTGGCTGCCCAGGGCCTGGCACCGGCGGGAGAAGAAGTCGAAATAGGCCTCGTCGGCGGTGAAGAGCACGCCATTTTTGGGGATGGTGCCGGCCAGGCTCTCGGCGATCTCGTCCAGCGTCCCGCCCATGGCGTAGACGTGGTCGTAGCGCACATTGGTAATCACGTTCACGTCGCCCCGGATGATGCGCTCCTGGGCGGCCTTTTGCAGCTCCGGCGCCACGGCCATGCACTCCAGGATCAGGATCTCGGCGCCCTCCCGGTGAGCCTGGCGGATCACGCGCAGCTGCTCATGGATGTTGGGCGGGCCCCAGCGGCGCAGCGGACGCTCCTGGCCGGCGGTGTCGATGATGAGCGGGGTGGAGCCGGTGGTCTTGGTGAACACCTTATACCCGGCGCCCCGGAGGGTGGCGTCGATGAGGCGGCACACGCCGGTCTTGCCGCGGATGCCGTTGACATGGATCACGTGGCGGAAGCCGGCCAGATACCGGTCGTTGGCCCATTTTTCCCAGACCAGGTACAGGATATAGCCCGCCGCGAGGACCAGGGCGAAGATCAGCATGGCGCGCCTCCTTTCTCGGGGAAAAGCCCCCGGAGGCCTCCGGAAAACCGGGGCGTCCAGGGGCTCTCGCGTTTATGGGGTCAGGCTCGTCCGATCAGTCGTAAGCGATACGGCTGGGATCGACGGTGGACGGGTCGTGATAGTAGCTGCCCAGGCCCTGCAGCAGGTCCTCGTAGGCGGGGAGCCCTTCAACGGTGATGACGGACTCGGGATGGAGCTGGCCGAAGAAGTCCATCAGAGAGGTGGTCACGGACAGGTGCCGGGCCACGCGCTTCTCGATGGGCCAGCCATTCTCGTCGATGGGGGCGTACAGCAGGCCATGCTTGCCGGCCTCGATGACGAACACGTCCTTGCCGCTCATCAGCAGCTGCTCATCGGTGATGCCGCGAATACGGTCCAGCATGGGCTCCGCCACCTCCACCAGGAAGGGGATGCAGTCGGAGAAGTCGCCCACTTCGCGGTGGCACAGGCCATGCAGCGCGGTGGGGGAAATCTCGCTGGTCACGGGCACATCAAAGGTGTAGGCGGTCAGGGTCATGGACGCCATGGCGGCCACGTCGCTGCCTCTCTGGTGGGCGACGATGGTGTTTTCCACGGCGTACTCCAGCTCCGCCTCGTGCAGGTCCAGGGACAGGTCCACGCCCTCCTGCTCGATCAGCTGCATCACCGCGTAAGCGGTGCGCTCGGTCAGCAGGCCGCCCTCTTTGCCGGGCCAGTTACGGTTGGCGTTGCGGATGTCCATGTAGGCCAGGCTCTGGCCGCTGGGATAGTGCAGGTACACCTCGGGATCGGGCCAGGAGTCCAGAGGACTGGCGGTACGGTCGCCGTAGCGCCACTTCTTGACGCCCCAGTCGGTCTCATAGGTGAAATAGCGGGGATAGGCCTCGCCGTTGCGGGTATAGGTGGTGCCGCTGGTGTTCAGGGAGTTGATGATGATGACCTTGCCCTTGGTGACCTTCATGTTCTCGATCATCAGGTTGGTGACCATGGGACCGGTAGGCTCCTCGGGGTGGGTCCGGGCGAACACCAGCATGGTGCCGCCCTCAACACCGCTGTCCATGATGTAGACGTTGCAGTCGTTGATGGTGCCCTTGACCACATCGCTGTATTCGCTGAGCTTCTTGACCTCGGTGACGCCGTCGCCCAGGACCACGGGCTCTTTATAATTCCGGTGCTCCCAGAACAGGTATCCGGCTGTCGCCATGCAGGCCACGACCAAGATGACGGCGATGATCTTGATGCAAACAGTTTTTTTGTCCATGTGCTCCTCCTTACTTCAGGCGCAACAGGCGCAGCACGAACGGGATCATGATCACGCAGTACACCAGCGCGTCCTGAATGTTCTTGGTCTTGATGAAGGTGCGCACGATAGCCACCAGGAAGAACAGCGTGACGGCGTAGGTGCAGATCGTGATGAACGTATTGATAAGTACCAGAATATTCATGTCTTACACCCCCAGGAAGTTGCCGAACGGCTTATTGAAGATCATGGCGATGGTGCAGATAGCCAGCACGAACAGCATCGGGATCAGCGCGTTCTTCACGAAGCCCTTATAGTAGTCTCCCTTGTAGTCCAGCTCCAGGACGGCGGCGCGGCCGACCACGGCAGTGGGGGGCAGGCAGTCGCCCACGGGCCACATGACGGCCCAGGTGGACAGGGCGATGACCGGGTTGTAGCCCAGCATGTTGAACAGCATGATCAGCGGCACGCCGAACAGCGGGGCCACAGCATACTGCAGCACGCCCTCAGACACGGGCAGGATCAGCCACAGGGCCGCGAACAGCAGCCAGATGGGCAGCACCACCACGGCCAGAGACAGCAGGCCGCGGGCGCCGGTCAGGGTCATGATCTGGTTCAGGATGCCGACCACCATCATGATGCCGACCAGCTCCTTCAGGTTGACCACCACGGTGCAGGCGACCTGGAAGATCTTGACCTTCTTGGGGCTGCAGATGAGCACCGCTATGGCGGAGAAGATGAAGATCATGGGCAGGCCGACCACGGGCCAGACCTTGGGGAAGATGCGGGCGCCGACGATCAGCACGATCATGACGATGAACGGGACCAGGGCCCGGAGCATGTTCCAGCCCTCGGGGGCCTCGGGAAGGGTCTGGAGGACCTCCTCCATGGGCCGGTCGTTTTTCAGCCCGCGGGTCAGATAGAAGGTGGCGAACAGCGCGCCCGCGATGGACAGGATGGCCAGCGGGTACGTGAAGCCCACATAGGGCATGTTGGCGCCGGCGGCGGCCATCATGGCCCACAGGTTGATGGGCGGGCAGGCCGCGGACATGGCGGCCAGCAGGAAGATCAGCGCCACGCGCCGGTCCTCCTTCATCCCCATGGCGGTCAGCACCGCGCCCACCAGGCCGCCCACGGTCAGCACCGTGGTGGCGCCGGAGCCGGTGACGGCGCCGGGGATCAGCATCACGATCATCAGCAGCAGCAGGCACACGAAGCGGTGCTTGTAGAACTTGCTGACGATCAGCCGGACCATATAGCTGACGCCGCCGGCCTCTTTATAGAGGGTCATGAAGAACGTGGCGGTCAGGAAGGTCAGGCACACGTCAAAATAAGTAAAGGTACCCTCTACAAAGTGCCGAATGATCTCGGTAAAGGGCAGGGGAGAACGGGGGTCCACCCCCATGGGGACAAGCAGATGAGCAATAATCGCACCAATGGAACCCAGCAGCAGTGACAGCTCCGTGGAGACCTTGCATTTCTTGGCGATGGCAAAAACCACCACGATCACAGCAAGCACTGCCAGGGCATGGTGAAACATTGTCACAAAGAGCACCTCCTCTTAAGATGAGCTATGCGGCGGGAGTCCACCGCATAGCTCGTTTTGTGCAATGATTTGACGGATCAGGCGATGTAAGCGCTCAGATCCAGCGCCTGGGGCGCGATGATGATGGGGATGTTATGCTCAGCAGCATAGTTGGTGAACAGACCGTCGCTGTCGCTGTCCTCGATGGCCACGATCATATCGGCCTGGGCGATGATGGCGTCGATGGAGGCCTGGTCGGAGTTATCGGTCCGGCGGGCCATGCCCTCGATGTGGGCGCAGACGATGGTCAGACCGGCCTCGCGGGCCTTCTCGATCAGAGCGGTGCAGCGCTCGATCTCGTCGTCCACGTCGGTGCCGGCGGCGCCCATGCCCTTGCCGCTGGTGCCGGTGGTGACGACCAGGGTCTTGTAGTCGCCGGCCTCGAAGGTGTCGGCAGACAGGGCGTTGTCAGCATCAGCAGTGACGCCGGCGGTGGTGGCGATCATCTTCATCATGGTGGCGCCGGGGCTCTGGCCGCAGGTGGTGACGATCATGGGGCCTTCGATCTTCAGCTCGCCGTCGGCAGACGCAGCGGCCTCGGGCTCATCCTCCGGCTCAGTCTCCGGCTCGGTCTCCGGCTCAGTCTCCGGCTCAGTCTCCGGCTCTTCCTCGGGCGCCTCAGTGGGCTCGGGTTCGGGCTCCGCGGTGGGTTCCGCTTCGGGCTCCGCAGTGGCCTCGACCTCGGGCTCCGCAGTGGGCTCGGGGGCCTTGGTCCCGCCGCAGGCGGGGAGCAGGAGCATGGAGAAGATCAGAAGCGCAGCGATCAGCATTTTTACGGATTTCATAATGCGAATCTCCCTTTCCTTAAGTCAAGGCGCCTTGGCTGACGCCAAGGCGCCGGTCTTAAATGCGGTTTGCTGGGGTGATGTTTGGCTTACTCGATGCCGAGCGCGGCCTTGTCGGCGAGGCTGGTCTGGCCATAGCCGACCTCTTCCATCCACTCAGTGGGATAGCCGGGGTTGCTGGAAGTGCCGTCCTTGACCAGCATGCCGTCCTGATAACGGCCGACCAGCGTCCAGGCGAAGTCCCACCAGCCCTCGTTGACCTTGTTCATGTTGTCGTTGACATACTTGGTCAGGACAGCCTTGGCGCCGTCGATGTCGCCGGCGTTGTAGAGCTCGAGAGCCTCGGCCTCCACGTCGCCGTGGCTGGCGAAGAACTCGTCCTCATAGATGGCCTTCTCGGCGCGGATGTCAGCATAGATGGCGTCCCAGCGGATGTTGGCCCAGTTGTTCACGAAGTTGAAAGCCCACCAGGCGCAGTTGGGATCGAAGTTGTAACGGTCACCGGTAGACCACTCCACGGGCACCTCGGTGGTGCCGGCGTACAGAGGCACATAGACGGTGGTGTCGGGGGAGTCCTCACCGAACCACATCAGACTGCCGATCTCGCCCGGCAGGTCGGGACGGAGCTCAGCGACGAAGCTGTAGCTGCAGCGGAACTGAGCGATCTCGCGCTCCCAATCCTCCTTGGCCGCATCTTCGGGCTTGGTGCCGCCCTGCCAGCGGGTGGGGTTGTGGAACGGGCCGGCGGCCAGACCCTGGGTCATATCATACTCGGTGCCTTCCAGGTGGTCGCTGTAGATGTCCATGATGTTCTGGACGGTCACAGGCTCGTCGGGAGTGATGGCGAAGTCATAGTGATCCTGACGGCCGATGACCTCGAAGTTCTGGGAGGGAGCCAGCAGGCTGAACGCGCGCCACTCACGGCGGCTGGCATAGAACTCATAGCCATAGGGGGTGGGGTTGAAGATCTTGGTGTAGTTGAACTCCTCGCCCTCGCTCCACCAGCCGAGCTGCTCAGGCAGGGCGGTGATGTCGGTGGACCACATGAAGTTGTCGGGATCGTCAAAGTCGATCACGCCGATGCGGGAACGGTTGGAGCCCACAAAGACCTTGTCGTCGGGCACACGCCGGGCAGCCCAGTGGGCGCCGGGAGCGCCGCTGTCGGGAGTCCACAGCGGGCCGCCGCCGCAGACCTCGAAGATCCACACTTCGTTGTTGTCGGCGACCAGCAGGCACTCGCCGCCGTCGCAGTAGCCATACTGCTCGGCGATCTCGCCCATGACCTGCACGCACTCCTTAGCGGTGGCGGCGCGGGCCAGGCCGATCTGCTCCAGGTTCGCGATGACCATCAGGCCGTTGGGGCAGTAAACGTCGCCAGTGCCGCTCCAGGTGAACTCACTGATGACGACGCCCTTCTCGTTCATGAAGGGATACGCGATGTTGAAGTAGGTGTAGGTCTCGGGGGCCTGAGGGATCTGGCCCACCAGTTCGGGAGTGCTCTTGGTATCGGTGCAGGGGTCACGATAGATGTCGACCATCTCGCCATCTTCATGAGTGCCGCCCTCTACGATCTGGATGCGGTGGTCGTACCAGCCGTCGCAGGTGTGAGCGACCAGAACGGAGCCATCGGCGGAGGCGTCCTTGCCGACCGCGACAGTGGTGCAAGCCAGGGCGCTGCCGCCCAGAGAGACCACCAGCGCCACGACAACGAGCACGGTGACGAGCTTCTTCAGGTGTTTCATTTGTTTCCTCCTCAAGATTTTTGTTCCGGTATGTACCGGGCGTAGGCTGCCATGTACACATCGTTGGACAAAACGCTCCGGAAGATCCGCCATGGCAACGCGGCGCTCCCGGCTATTAATAAAGGTGTCCCCTGCGCCCGGACCGATTCCCTCCTGCGGCCGCCGCGCCGGCGAAACACTTCATTAATCAAAAAGAAAGCAAATCATCAGGAATTTTATGTTTACTATAAGACATATTGTTATTTTGGCAAACTACTTCGCTAAAATGTTATTTTTCTTGTCGAATATTACCAATATGCAATATACCACAGATAGAAAAGAAAAGCAAGCCCGGATGGTGATATAGGAAAATTTTATAATCGGTACTTTTTCGGAAAATATCCGGAAGATCGGGGGCGGGGCGGTCCGGCGGAGAAAAAATGGATTGTGCGCGCGTCCGTTCCGTGCTATGATGGGACCAGCACTTACCGCGTACGGCGCGGGAGAGAACGGAGAGAAAGGAACGGCTGTGATGAAGAAACGTTTTTGCGCGCTTACGGCGCTGATGCTGGCGGCGGTCCTGTGCGCCGGCGCGGGGGTCCCCGCCCTGGCCGCGGAGGAGCAGCCCGCCATTTATGAGCAGATCACGGACATCGCTCCGGACGCGGCGGTCATGGAGGTCGACGGCACGCCGGTCCCGGCGGAGCTCTATTTCTACTGGGTCAACTACAACTACAGCGTCACGCAGCAGCAGCTGGCCACATACAACGCCTATTACGGACTGTATAGCGATCTGTTCGCCGAGGACGGCTCCATGCTCTGGGACGGGGAGCTGGCCGAGGGCGTGACGGTCCGGGACTATGTGGAGGAACAGATCCTGTCCA
Organism: uncultured Oscillospiraceae bacterium; assembly: GCA_947624065.1. GTDB lineage: Bacteria > Bacillota > Clostridia > Oscillospirales > Oscillospiraceae > CAJOIG01. The sequence goes on from CANQIO010000009.1 coordinate 25,032, forward strand.
CAGTGAAATTCTATTTCTCTGTGGAGAATATGGCCAAGGAGCTGGACGTGAGTCTGACGGAGGAGGACCTCGCCTCCATTGAGGGGGATTATGCGGCCGGCGTGGAACAGGCCGGGGGCGAGGACGCCTTCCTGGACGCGATGTATCAGATGGGGCTGAGCCGGGAGAACTTCGACCGGATCAACGCCACGCTGTATCTGTTCGAGCGGATGTGCGAGCTGGTGACGGAGGAGGGCAGTCCCCTGTATATGCCGCCGGAGGCGTGGGACGATCAGGCCGTGTACGCCGACCATATCCTGCTGTCCACCAGCGACCAGGAGACCGGCGAGGAATACGACGAGGAAAAGAAGGCCGAGCTGTATGCCCAGGCGCAGGATATCCTGGCCATGCTCCAGGCCGCCACGGACGACGTGACGGTGCTGTTCAGCCAGCTGGCGGGGATGTACGGCCAGGACCCCGGCCGGGCGGAGCACCAGGGCTATGTCTATACCCCCGGCACCATGGTGGAGCCCTTCGAGACGGCGGCGGCCGCGCTGGAACCGGGACAGTTCAGCGACATCGTGGAGTCTCAGTATGGCTACCACATCATCCTGCGCAAGGATCTGCAGGAGGGGCTGGAGGCGGACCCGGATCAAAAGAGCGCCATTGCCGAGCAGCATGTTTACGAGCTGCTCCAGGAGCGGATCGACGGTGCCGACGTGACGGTGAGCGACACGCTGGCGGACTTTGATACCCTCGCCTTCTTCCAGGCCTACAGCGATATCCTCATGGAGCTGAACGCCGATGCTGCCGACAGTTCTGACACGGCTGAGGACGCGGACTGAGCACCGCGGCCTCCCCGAAAAGACGCGAAAAAGCTCCCCCGAAAAGGGGGAGCTTTTTGCTGTACGAAGGGTTCAGCGCACCTTCAGGGCGTCCCAGGCCTCGGGAGTGATGTGGCGGCGGAGCCAGTTCATGCGCAGATGGTAGATGATGAACACCACGCCGGTGATGCCCCAGGTGACGGGGTAGCTGGCTGCCACCATGGCTGGGGTGCGGTAGAAGGGCAGCACCACCCAGATCCAGACCAGCCGCAGCACGCACACGCCGAAGATGGTGATGATCATGGGAGTCATGGCCTCGCCCACGCCGCGGGCCGCGCCGGAGAAGATCTCGATGAACACATAGGCGATGTAGGCCGGGGCCCACACCCGCACGAAGGTGGTGCCCAGGGCCACCACGGCGTCGTCGCCGGTGAAGATATGCAGGATAGGCCCGGCAAAAGCGATCTCCGCCGCGCTCAGCACCAGGATGGTCCCCGCCGTCATGGCCAGGCACACCCGCGTGCCCCGCAGCACCCGGTCATACCGGGCCGCGCCGTAGTTCTGGCCCACGAAGGTGGTCACGGAGATGCCGAAGGCGCCCATGATCATCCACACGAAGCCGTCGATGCGGCTGATGGCGGACCAGCTGGCCATGGCGTCGGTGCCGAAGGAGTTGACGGCGGCCTGGATCACCAGGTTAGAGACGGTGTACAGCACCGACTGCATGCCCGAGGGCAGGCCCAGGCGCATGACGCGCCGGAGCATGGCCCCGTGGAAGCGGATCTTCCGCAGCTCCACCCGGTAGCTGTCGGTGGTGGACATGAGCCGCACCATGATCAGCACGGCGCTCACCACCTGGGACAGCACCGTGGCCAGGGCCACGCCGAACACGTCCCAGTGGAACACCACCACGAACAGCAGGTCCAGCACGATGTTGACCACGCAGCAGGCGATGAGGATGTACAGCGGCCGCCTGGAGTCGCCGATGGCCCGCAGGATGCCGGTGCCCACGTTGTAGATCACGGTGGCCACCATGCCGCAGTAGAATACTTCTATGTAGGTCATGGCCTCGTCCATGACCTCCTCCGCCACGTCCAGGATCTGCAGGGAGACGCGCGCCGTCAGCAGGCCGATGACCATGATGACCACGCCGCCGGCCAGGCTCAGGGCGATGGAGGTGTGCACCGCCTTGGACAGATCCTCCGCGTCCCGGGCCCCGTAGAAGTGGGAGATGATCACCGACGCGCCGCCGGCCAGGCCGATGAAAAATCCCAGCCAGAGGTTGACCACGTTGCCGGTGGCACCCACGCCCGCCAGGGCCTCCTTGCCCACGTACTGGCCCACGATGATGGTGTCCACGGTGTTGTACAGCTGCTGGAAGAAGGAGCCGATCAGGATGGGGAAGAAAAAGACGAGAAGCTGCTTCCAGATCACGCCCTCTGTGATCTCGTTGCGCTGGACGGTCTGCATGGGTACGCCTCCTTATATGATGCCCGGCGGCGCACAGGGCGCCGCCGGGCTATCATAGCATATATTTGGTTTTAGTCAAGTCATTTTTATGCCCATTTCACAGGGCCGGCCGGAAGCGGATCTCCGCCCGGAACATGTCCTCCGCTTCCCGCACCTCCAGCGCCGCGCCGCTGCGGGAAAGAAGCTTGCGGACCGTGGGCAGGCCGATGCCGCTGCTGGGGGCGTCGGCGCCGGGCAGGACGCGGTTGGTCACGGTCAGAGCCGGCGCGCCGCTGCCGGCGTCCAGCCGCATCTGCACCGGCTGGGCCGGGTCCGCGTATTTGGTGATGTTGGAGAAGAGGTTGTCCAGCACCCGCTGCAGGTCCCGCTCGCCGATGGCCACGGGGCCGATGTCCGCGGCCGTCTCCGCCACGGCGTCGAAGCCCGCCGCCCGCAGGTCCCGGCACTGGTCTGCCAGCATCTGTTCCAGCCGCTGGGCGCTGACCGGCTGGCCGTCGGGATGGGCGACGGGTTCCTCCGGCTGCACCTGGAAATGGCGGAACATCTCGTCGGAGAGGGTGTGCATCTGGCGGGCGTTGTCCATGGCCCGCTCCAAATAGGCGTCATGCTCGGCCTGGTCGGTGTATTTTCCCAGCCGCAGGATCTCCAGATAGCCGGTCAGCTTCGTCAGGGGCGTGCGCAGATCGTGGGACAGGGAGGTGATGAGCCGGCTGTTGGCCAGCACGGCCTCGTTCTCCCGCGAGATCTGCTCCAGCACGGACCGGCGCATGCCCTCGATGTCCCGGCCCAGATCGGCCAGCTCGTCCCGGCCGGGGGAGGCGATCTCATAGGCCAGGTCGCCGCCGGCCAGGATCTCCATCTCCCGGCTCAGGTGGGTGATGCGGTGGATGAGCTTGTATATATAAGGGATCAGGATCAGCAGAAAGCAGACCACCGCCGAGATGAGGGCGATGCCGGTGCCCAGCCGGCGGTAATGGCCCTCGGCGGGGAAGATGTAGGCAGACAACTGCCCGTCGGCGCACGCGATGGTCCGGCCGCCGTCGGCCGCGTCCGGATCGGATTCCTCCAGGATCAGGACCATGTTCATGGCCCGGCCGCCGCTGGTCCAGTATTCGTATTCCATGGCCTGGCGGGTGGACAGCCGGTGGGCGGTCACGTAGTCCTGGAAGCTGTCCAAGGCGGCCTGCTCCCGGACGCTCCAAAAGCCGGCGGCCCGCTCGGAGTGGAGCAGCTGGTCCACCACCACGTCCGTCAGAAAGATGTATACCCCCAGGGCCAGCGCCAGGGCCGCCACGGCCACCAGCGTGAATTTCAGCCCCAGGCGGGGGACGATGCGGGGCCTATTCAATGCGATACCCCTTTCCCCAGACGGTTTTCAAGATCCTGGGATTCTGCGGGTCCACCTCGATCTTCTCCCGCAGGCGGCGGATATGGACCATGACGGTGTTGCTGGTGGAGGCGAAATAGGGCGCCTCCCACACGCTCTCGTATATGGCCTGGGCGGAGATGGTCTGGCCGTGGTGGAGCATGAGCAGCCGCAGGATCTGGTAGGCGGTCTCCGTCAGGCCGACCTCTTTGCCCCGGACCCGGACGCTGTTCTGCTCCCGGTCCAGGCGGATGTCCCGCCACTCGACGAAGCGGTCGTCCGTATCCCGCGCGTCGCCCTTGTAGACCTTATACCGGCGCAGCAGCCCCTTCACCCGGGCGATGAGCTCGGCATAGGAAAAGGGCTTGGACAGGTAGTCGTCCCCGCCGGAGGCGAAGCCGTAGGTCAGATCCGCGTCCTGGCTCTTGGCGGTCAGGAACAGGATGGGCACGTTGGACCGCTGCCGCAGGCGGATGCACACCTGGTAGCCGTCCATGCCCGGCATCAGCACGTCCAGGATCACCAGGTCCACGTCGTCGGAGAACACGTCCAGGGCCTGCTGGCCGTCGGCGGCCTCCAGCACCTGGTAGCCCTCGCTTTGGAGCAGCACCCGCGCGATCTGGCGGATCTCCTCGTCGTCGTCCACCAGAAGGATCAGGCTCCGGCGATCCGGCTCCATGGCGGCGTCCCCCTCTCAAGTCAACTGCTTTTTCATTTTGCGCCCCCTGGGGGCAGATTGCAAGGAAATTTAAGAATTGTTCAGATTTTTGCCGCCGGGGACCGCGCCCGGCAGCCGCAGGAACTCTTTGCCAAAGGTGCGGGAGTGTGGTATGATAAAAAAAGAAAGCGAGGGGACCGATATGCAGACCGACCGTACCTTTACCAGCGAAGAGCTGCGCTACCTCACGCTGCTGTCCCGGCAGTTCCCCACCGTCCAGGACGCCAGCCGCCAGATCATCCACCTGCAGGCGCTGATGAGCCTGCCCAAGGGCTGCGAGCACTTCATCTCCGATGTGCACGGGGAATATGAGGCGTTTTTGCATGTGCTCAATTCCTGCTCCGGGGTGGTGAAGGAGAAGCTGCGGGACCTGTTCGGCACCGCCATGACCCGGGCGGAGCTGGAGGAGCTGGCCACGCTCATCTATTATCCGGAGGAGAAGCTGGCGGACGTGCGCGAGCGGGTGGAGGACATGGACGAGTGGTGCGCCATCGCTATCCACCGGCTGGTGGAGCTGTGCCGGCAGACGGCCGGCCGCTATACCCGCGCCACGGTCCGGGAGGCCCTGCCGGCGGATTACGCCTACATGATCGAGGAGCTGATCCACACCGACCGGTCCGAGCCCGACAAAAAGGAGTATTTTGAGAGCATCATCCACGCCGTCATCGACACCGGCCAGGCGGACGGTTTCATCGAGGCCATCAGCGCCGTCATCAAGCGCCTGGCGGTCCAGCGGCTGCACCTGGTGGGGGACATCTTCGACCGGGGGCCCCGGGCGGACATCATCATGGACTCGCTGCTCACCCACCACAGCGTGGACATCCAGTGGGGCAACCACGACGTGCTGTGGATGGGCGCCGCCTCCGGGTCCCGGACGCTGGTGGCCACGGTGCTCTCCAACTCCATCCACTACAACAACCTGGCGGTGGTGGAGACCGGCTACGGCATCTCTCTGCGGCCGCTGAGCGTGTTCGCCAACGAGGTCTACAAGGACTGCGATGTGTCCCGGTTCGCCGTGAAGCTCACCGGGGAGGACGCGGCCAAATATACGGAGAAGGACAAGCTCCTCTCCGCCCGGATGCACAAGGCCATCACCATTATCCTCTTCAAGCTGGAGGGGCAGAAGATCATGCGCCATCCCTCCTATGGCATGGCCGACCGGCTGCTGCTGGACAAGATCGACTACGCCGACCGGTCCGTCACCATCGGCGGGAAGAAGTACCGTCTGGAGGACTGCGACTTCCCCACGGTGGACCCGGCGGACCCCTATAAGCTCACGGAGGAAGAGGACGCGGTCATCGACCAGCTGACCGATTCGTTCCTGCACAGCGAGAAGCTCCAGCGCCATGTGCGGTTTTTGTATTCCAAGGGCAGCCTCTATAAGCTCTATAACGGCAACCTGTTGTACCACGGCTGCATCCCCCTGAACGAGGACGGCTCCTTCATGACCTTTTCCATCGGCGGGAAGGAGCGCGGCGGCAAGGCCTTTTTGGACTACGCGGACGCCGCCGCCCGCCGGGCCTATTATCTGCCCCTGGGCAGCAAGGAGCGGCAGCTGGGGATGGATTTTCTGTGGTTTTTGTGGGCCGGGCGCAACAGCCCCATCTTTGGCCGGGACCGGATGACCACCTTCGAGCGGCGGCTCATCGCCGACGAGAGCGCCTGGGCCGAGCCGAAAAACCCCTACTATTCCCTCTATAACGATCCGGCGGTGTGCGAGGCCATTTTGCGGGAATTCGGCCTGGAGGGGCCGGGCTGCCACATCATCAACGGCCACGTGCCCGTCAAGGCCGGCAGGGGGGAGAGCCCCATCAAGTGCGGCGGCAAGCTGATCGTCATCGACGGCGGCTTCTGCAAGGCGTACCAGGCCACCAGCGGCATCGCCGGCTATACCCTCACCTTCAACTCCAACTGCCTGCGCATCATTGCCCACCAGCCCTTCGCCGGCAAGGACAAGGCGGTGAAGGAGAACTTTGACATATCCTCCACCGCCACGGTGGTGGAGAACCTGGACCGGCGCATGATGGTGCGGGACACGGACGCGGGCCGGGATCTCCAGGCGGAGATCGACGATCTGCAGCTGCTGCTGGAGGCGTATCGCGCCGGCGCCATCCTGGAGGACCACAGAAAATGACCGGGCCGGCGGCAGACGATTTTGATTCAATATAAACAATTGCAATTTCTGTAAGAAGGACATATAATACTCTTACTCTACATGACCTTCTGATACCATGGCGTAGGAGGACCCGCATTTGAGCGAGCGCGTCGTCAACATACTTCTCACATCTTTCCCCCGCATCCTGGGGCAGGGGCTGCTGGTCACCATCCCGCTGACCGTCATCTCCTTTTCCCTGGCGCTGGTGATCGCGGTGATCTGCGCCATGATCCAGATCGCCGACGTCAAGGGCCTGAAGCAGCTGGTGCGGTTCTATATCTGGGTCATCCGGGGCACGCCCCTGATGGTCCAGCTGTATCTTGTCTATTTCGGCCTGCCGGACCTGGGGATCATGCTGCCGGCGTTTCCATGCGCGGTGGCGGTGTTCGCCCTGAACGAGGGCGCCTATTGCGCCGAGACCGTCCGGGCGGCCATCGAGGCGGTGCCCCACGGCCAGATGGAGGCGGGCTACTGCGTGGGCATGAGCTACACCCAGATCATGCGCAGAGTTGTGCTGCCCCAGGCCTTCCGCACGGCCTTCCCGCCCCTTTCCAACTCCCTCATCAGCATGGTGAAGGACACCTCCCTGGCCGCCAACATCACCGTCACGGAGATGTTCATGACCACCCAGCGGGTGGTGGGCCGGACCTATGAGGCCCTGGCGCTGTACAGCGAGGTGGCGGTCATATACCTGCTGTTCTGCACGGTCATCACCCGGCTGCAGCGGATGGGAGAACGCAAACTCAACGCCATGAACGGGGGGAACGTGATCCGTGCTTGAGATAAAAGGTCTGCGCAAATCCATCGGCGGCAATGAGATCCTCCGGGGCGTGGACTTGTCCATCGAAAAGGGCGACGTGCTGGCGGTGCTGGGTCCCTCCGGCGGCGGCAAGACCACGCTGCTGCGGTGCCTGAACTATTTGGAGCGGGCCGACGCCGGGACCATGACGTTCCTGGGAAGAGAGATGGATATGCCCGCCGTCAGCCGGCGGGAGATCGCCGAATACCGGCGGCATACCGCGTTCGTGTTCCAGAGCTTCAACCTCTTTTCCAATAAGACCGCCCTGCAAAACGTCACCGAGGGGCTGATCGTGGCCCGGAAAATGGCAAAGTCCGAGGCGGAGGAGCGGGCCATGGGGGCCCTGGAGCGGGTGGGCCTGGCGGACAAGCGGGACGCCTATCCCTCCCAGCTGTCCGGCGGCCAGCAGCAGCGGGTGGCCATCGCCCGTGCCGTGGCCGGGGAGCCGGACGTGATCTTCTTTGACGAGCCCACCAGCGCCCTGGACCCGGAGCTCATCGGCGGGGTGCTGGATGTGATCCAGGACCTGGCGGAGGACGGCATGACCATGATCGTGGTGACCCATGAGGTGCATTTTGCCCGGAACGTGTCCGGCAAGGTGCTGTTCATGGAGGACGGCCGGGCCCTGGCCTTCGCCCCCACCAAGACGTTTTTTGAGGAGCAGAAGCTGGAACGGATCCAGAGCTTTTTCCGCTCCCTGGACAGGAAGGAATAATTTTTATTTAATAGAAAGGATGCGTGACATGAAAAGAATCATTGCCCTTGCCTTGGCCGCTGTGCTGTGCCTGGGACTGCTGGCCGGATGCGGCGGCTCCGGCAGCGACCTGCTGGAACAGGTGAAGAAGAACGGCAAGATCACCATCGCTATGGAGGGCACATGGTCTCCCTGGACCTACCACGACGAGACCACCAACGAGCTGGTGGGCTTCGACGTGGAGGTGGGCCGCTACATCGCCGATCATATCGGCGTGGAGGCGGAGTTCGTGGAGATCCCCTGGGAGGGGCTGTTCGCGGGCATGGACTCCAAGCGGTATGACCTGGTCATCAACGGCGTGGATGTGACCGAGGACCGCAGCGAGAAGTATGACTTCTCCGACGCCTATGCCTACATCCGCACGGCCCTGGTGGTCCGCTCCGACAACGAGGACATCACCTCCTTCGAGGATCTGAAAGGCCGCACCACCTCCAACAGCGTGGGCAGCACCTATATGGAGCTGGCCGAGCAGTACGGCGCCACCTGCGAGGGCGTGGACTCCCTGGGCGAGACCATGCAGATGGTGGAGTCCGGCCGGGTCGACGCCACGCTGAACGCCGAGGAGTCCATCCTGGACTACTTCAACGAGCACCCCGAGGCGGAGCTGAAGATCGTGGCCTATACCCCCGACGCCAACCAGATCGCCATCCCCATGCGCAAGGGCGAGGAGACCGCCTCCATGCGGCAGGCGGTGAACGAGGCCATCGCCGCCATGCGTGCCGACGGCACGCTGACGGAGCTGTCCGTGAAGTACTTCGGCGGGGACATCACCCAGAACTGAGCCGGAGGGACAAGAAAAGAGCGGTCCGCGCGGGACCGCTCTTTTTTATGCCGTTTTCAGTTCCCGGCGGCCCGGAGGATGTCCCGGGCCACGGGGGTATAGAACAGCCGCACCACTTCCTGGGGCTGCTTGGTCCTGGCCAATATCCACATGATCTTGGCCAGCACCGCCTCGGTGGACATGTCGTAGGCCTCCAGCACGCCCAGATCCTTTTTCAGGCGGTGCCCCACGTGGTAAATGCCCAGGTCGCTGCCCTCGTTCTCCACCTGGGTGGTGAGCACCACGAATCTGCCCCGGGCCATCCACCGCTCAATGCAGGGATAGTAGTCCCCGTCCTCCGGCACGCCCCCCACGCCGAAGCTCTCGATGATCAGCGCGTCGTTGCGCTCGAAGAGGAAGTCCAGATACTCGCTCTTCATCCCCGGCACCAGCTTCACCAGCGCCACGTCGCTGTCCAGCGCGTCGAAGAACACCGGCGCGGGACCGCAGTCCGGCGTGATGTAGCGCGTCAGGGCCCCGTCCCGCAGCACGCCCAGATAGGGATAGTTGATGCTGGTGAAGGCGTTGAAGCTCTTGGAGTGGGTCTTTTTGGCCCGGGTGCCCAGGATGACGCGGTGGTCGAACACCACCGATACCCCCGGCAGGCCCTGGGCCGCGCAGGTGAACGCGTCGGTCAGGTTGATCTTGGAGTCGGTGGACTCAAAGCCGATGGGCTGCTGGGCGCCGGTGAGGATGATGGGCTTGGGGGAGCCCTGGATGAGGTAGCTGAGGGCCGCGGCGGTATAGGCCATGGTGTCGGTGCCGTGGGTGATCACGAAGCCGTCGAAGGCGTCGTAATTGTCCCGGACGCACCGGGCGATGGCCAGCCAGTGGGCGGGGGTGATGTTGGTGCTGTCCAGATTCATCAGCTGCAGGCAGCTGACCCGGCAGATCCTGCAGATGGCCGGCACCCGGCTGAGCAGCTGTTCGGTGGTCAGCTCCGGGGAGAGCCCCGCCTCCGTGATCTCCGAGGCGATGGTGCCGCCGGTGCCGATGAGCAGGATGTCCTTCATGGCCGCGCCGTCCTTTCCGGTCGTGTATTCGTACCGTAGACATGATACCATGTCCGGCGTCCCGGCGCAAGAGATGAAATAATTATAAAAACTTCATCATTCAGTCACAAACCCCGGCCTGTTGTGGTGTAGAATAGGACCGGCAAAAGGAGGCAAGGGCCTTGATCGAAGTGAACCATCTGACAAAGCGATACGGCGCCCACACGGCGGTGGAGGACCTGACCTTCACCGTGGAGAAGGGATACGTATACGGCTTTTTGGGCCCCAACGGGGCCGGAAAGAGCACCACCATGAACATCCTCACGGGCTGCCTGGCCGCCACGGAGGGACAGGTCACCGTAGGGGGATACGACATCTTCGAGGAGCCCATCAAGGCCAAGCGCCTGGTGGGCTATCTTCCTGAGCAGCCGCCCCTCTATGGGGGGATGACCGTGCTGGAATACCTGTCCTTCGTGGCCAGGGCCAAGGGCGTGCCCGTGCGGGAGCTGGACCGGCAGCTGGCGGACGTCATGGCGGTCACCGGCGTGAAGGATGTGGCCGCGCGGCTGATCCGGAACCTGTCCAAGGGCTACCGCCAGCGGGTGGGCATCGCCCAGGCGCTGCTGGGGGAGCCGGAGATCATCATCCTGGACGAGCCCACCGTGGGGCTGGACCCGCTGCAGATCGTGGAGATCCGCCAGCTGATCCGGGACCTGGGCCGGGAGCGGACCGTGATCCTCTCCAGCCATATCCTCAGCGAGGTCCAGGCGGTGTGCGACCGGGTGCTGATGATCCACCGGGGCCGCCTGGTGGCCAGCGGCATCCCCGCCGAGCTGGAGAGACAGTGTGCCGGGAAGGTGACCTACCGTGTGACCGTGAAGGCGCTGCCTGAAAAAGCACGGGCGGCCCTGGGGCCGGTGAAGGGCATCGTGGACGTCGACGCCGCGGCCGGAGAGGGCGGGCGCACGGAGCTCACGGTGACCGCCTCGGAGACCGGCGCGGACATGGACGAGCGGCTCTCCTTCGCCCTCAGCGACCGGCACATCCCCGTGCTGCGGCTGGAGCGGGAGCAGGCCAGCCTGGAGGATGTGTTCCTGGCGCTGGCCCAGGACGCCCCCGAAGCGGCGCCGGCGGAGGAAAAGCCCCGCCGGCGGGGAAGGAGGGACCGGACATGACCGCCATCTATGAGAGAGAGCTGGACAGCCAGCTCAACGGCCTGACCGGCTATGTATACGGGGCACTGATGCTGCTGTTCGCGGGCATCTATGTGATGGTCTACAACCTGTCCGGGTCCCCGGATTTCACCTCGGTCATGTACAGCATGACCTTCATCTACCTGATCGCCATCCCCCTGCTGACCATGCGCGCCATCGCCGAGGAGCGCCACCAGAAAACGGACCAGCTCCTCTACAGCCTGCCCCTGAGCATGACGAAGATCGTGCTGGGTAAGTATCTGGCCCTGGTGACGGTGATGGTCATGCCCATCCTGCTGATGGCCCTCTATCCGCTGGTGCTGAACGCCCTGGCCACCGCCGGGAGCATGTCCTTCAAGAGCGCCTACGGGGCCATCGCGGGCTACATCCTGCTGGGGCTGGCCCTGACGGCCATCGGCCTGTTCGTCTCCAGCCTGATGGAGAGCGCGGCCCTGGCGGCGGGCGCCTGCTTCATCCTGATGCTGCTCATCTATTTCATGGGCCCGCTGACGGAGTATATGCCCGAGACGGCGGGGGCGTCCCTGGCGGCGCTGGCCGTGACGGCGGGGCTGTTCGGGCTCATCCTGTGGCGGCTGACGAAAAACGGGCCCTTTGCCGGCGTGGTCACCCTGGCGCTGGAGGGGGCCCTGGGCGGGTGTTATCTGGCCTGGCCGGACAGCTTCCGGGGCCTTTTTGCCAAGGTGGCGGGACAGCTGGCCGTTTTCGACAGGTTCGACAACTTCGCCTATGATATATTCGACCTGCGGGCGGCGGTGTATTTTCTGTCCGTGGCGGCGGTGTTCCTGTTCCTCACGGTCCAGGTCATGGAGCGCAGGAGGTGGGCCCAGTGAAGCGTTTCGGCGGGAAGCTGCGGGCCGCGTTCACCACGCGGGCCTGGCGGGCGGGCGGCTACAGCGTGTTCGCGGCGGTGCTGGTCGTCGCCATGGCGGTGGTTGCCAACCTGGCCGTGTCGGCCCTGCCGGCGTCGGCCACCCAACTGGACATGACCCGCAACCGGCTCTATTCCATCTCCCAGGGCACGGAGCAGGCCCTGGCGGCCCTGGACAGGGATGTGGAGATATACTGGCTGGTGCCGGAGGGGCGGGAAAACCCCACCATGGAGCAGGTGCTGATGCGATACGCCGAGTTCGACCGGGTGACCGTCACCCAGGTGGACCCGGTGCGCTATCCCGGCTTTGCCGCCGGGTACACGGACGAGACCGTCACGGAGAACAGCGTGCTGGTGGTCTGCGGCGAGCGGAGCATGTACATCCCCTATGGGGACATGTGGACCTATTCGGACTACGACACCTACGCCTACTACATGACCTATTATGAGACGGAGTACCTGGACGTGTTCGCCGGGGAGGGGAAGATCACCGGCGCCATCCGGTATGTGACCAGCGACTCGCTGCCGGTGATGTACTACCTCACCGGCCACGGGGAGACCGGGGTGTCCGACAGCGTGCTGGACGCCATCGCCCTGGAGAACATCCGTGCGGAGAGCCTGAACCTGCTGACGGAGCAGGCCGTGCCCGAGGACTGCGCGCTGCTGGCGATGTTCGGGCCGGTCAGCGACCTGACCGTCCGGGAGCGGGAGATGGTGGAGGACTATCTGGCCGCCGGCGGGCAGATGCTGCTGACCACCGCGTATACGGCGGAGCCCCTGGAGAACCTGGAGTCCCTGCTGGAGGACTTTGGCCTGCAGCTCACCGGCGGGTATGTCATGGAGTCCGACAGCCGGTATTACAGCTACGGCTATATCGACCTGGTGCTGCCCTCCATCGGCGCCCATGCCATCTCCGATCCCCTGCGGGAGGGGGGCTATACCGTCGTCATGCCCGACGCCCAGGCCCTGGAGCTGGGCCCCGAGCGGGCGGGCGTGACCGTGACGCCGCTGCTGGAGAGCTCCCTGACCAGCTATATCAAGCAGTCGGTGGAGGGGCTGGACAGCTATGACCAGACGACGGACGACCGGGAGGGCTCCTTCATGCTGGCGGCGGCGGCGGAGAACGCGGACACCGGCGGGCGGCTGACGGTGTTCGGCTCCACCCGGTTCATGGAGGCGGATTTCAGCGACATGGTGTCCGGGGCGAACCTGGACCTGTTTTTGAACGCGGTCAACTGGCTGTGCCGGGTAGAGGGCGGGGTGTCCATCCATCCCAAGCTCCTCACCGGGGACTACCTGACCTTTGACGACGGCGCGGCCCGTGTGCTGCAGCTGGCGCTGACGGTGGGGATGCCGCTGCTGTTTTTGGCGGCGGGCCTGGGGATATTCATTCGAAGGAGGCGGCGCTGATGAAGCGCGGAGCGAAGCTGGGCGTGCTGGCGGCGGCGCTGCTGGTGCTGGTGGGGGCGTGGCTGCTGGCCGAGTCCGTCACCGGCCGGCGGCAGCAGACGCTGGCGGACCAGGCCCATGAGCAGCCCCTGGACATCTCCGTGGGGCCGGCGGAGGAAGTGACCGCCGTGTCCTGGGACTATTTCGGCGACGCGGTGAGCCTGCGGTATGACGATGCCGCGGCGGCGTGGGTCAACGCCGATGATCCGGACTGCCCCATCGACCAGGACCAGGCCGAGGCCCTGGCCCAGGCGGTGGGGTCCCTGACGGCCGGCGGCGCGGTGGAGGACGTGGCGGACTTTGACCAATACGGCCTGGCGGACCCGGCCTTCGTGGTCATGGCCGCCGCCGGGGACACCATCCGCACCTACTATGTGGGCAGCAGCGCTGCGGACGGCAGCTGGTATGTGCGCCTGGACGGGGAGGATACGGTCTATCTGGAGACCGGCACTCTGGCGGAGCACTTCCAGATCGGCCTGGACGACGTGCTGGAGCGGGACGCCGTGCCCCAGGACATCGCCGTGGTGACGGCCCTGGCGGTCACCTCCGGCGGAGGGGACTATGTGCTGCGGTATCTGGAGGACCCGGGGGATGCCTGGTATACCGACGCGTTCCCCTGGTTTTTGACGGACGCGGACGGCGCGCCGGTCCGGCCGCTGGCCACGGACCAGGTGGAGGAGCTCTACAAGCTGGCCACGGACCTCATCCTCTATGACTGCCAGACCTGGCGGGCGGAGGACCCGGCGGAGTATGGCCTGGACGAGCCCCAGTGCCGGGTGCGGGTGGACTATACCGACGACGAGCAGCGGCAGGCGTCCTTCGGCCTGGAGTTCGGCAGCTATGCCGACGGGGACGTCTATGTGCGCCTGAGCGGCTCGGAGATGGTGTTCCGGGTGGACGGCAAGACGCTGGACGGGCTCATGTACCCGGACTTTGACGCCATGGCGCCCATGACGCCCCTGGCCCTGGACTGGACGCGGCTGAAGAGCGTGGCCATGGAGCTGCCCCAGGGCAGCTACACCGTGACCCGCTCTGTCACCACGCCCATGGGCGAGGGGGAGGACCCGGAGGACATCTTCGTGTGCGACGAGCGGAGCCTGGACCCGGACGCGGCGGCCCGGTGGCTGCGACAGGCGGAGGAGCTGCCCATGGACAGCCTGGTCGCGCCGACGGAGGGGCGGGGGGAGCTGTTCACCTTCCTGTTCTCGATGGACAGCGAGCGCTGGCCCCAGGTACGGGTGGAGTTCCGCAGCTATGACAGCACCCATTATCTGTGCGTGGTAGATTGGCGGGAGTACTACCTGGTGTCCCGCACGGCGGCCCAGTCCCTGGCGGACAAGGCGGCGGAGCTGGTCATCGAGCTGCCGGAATGACAGAGAAAAATGAGATAAAAGCGGACACGGCGGTGTCCGCTTTTATTTTGTGGTTTGACCCTTTTCCCGATATGCTGTTTGTGATACAATGGAGCATCATGCGACGGGAAGGAGGCGGCGGCCATGGCGCGGGCTGGCCTGCGGGGCAGGACCATGGACATGACCCAGGGGGCCATCTGGCCGGTGCTGGTGTCCTTCTCCATCCCCCTGCTGCTGGGGGATCTGTTCCAGCTTTTGTACAACACCGTGGACAGCATCGTGGTGGGCCAGTTCGTGGGGCTGTCTGCCCTGGCGGCGGTGGGCAGCACGGGCCACATCTGCAAGCTGCTGGTGAACTTCTTCTCCGGCTTTTCTATGGGGGCCAGCGCCGTCATCAGCCAGTGCTTCGGCGCCCACGACACCCAACGGCTCCACCGGGCCATCCAGACCACCATGGTGCTCACCTTCGCCGCCTGCGCCGTGCTCACGGCGGTGGGCGTGCTGGGCTGCGACTGGCTTCTGGAGCAGACGGACACCCCGCCGGACGTGTTCTCCGAGGCCAGCCTCTATCTGCACATCTACTTCGCCGGCCTGCCGGGGCTGCTCATTTATAATATGGGCAGCGCCATCCTCCGGGCCCTGGGGGATACCCGCCGGCCCACCCTCTTTCTGCTGGTCTCCAGCGGCCTCAACGTGGCGCTGGACCTGATATTCGTGATCGCCTTCCACTGGGGCATCGCGGGGGTGGCGGCGGCCACCATCCTGGCCCAGGCGGTGTCCGCCGTGCTGGTGCTCGTGGTGCTGACCCGCCTGCCCGAGCCGGGCTGCGCCTATGTGTGGCGGGAGGTGACGGTGGACCGGACCCTGGCCGGGCGCATCGTGAACATCGGCCTGCCTGTGGCGGTGCAGAAAGCCATCGTGGCCTTCTCCAACGTGTTCATCCAGGCGTACATCAACGCCTTCGACACCGCCGCCATCGCCGGCTGGGCCTGCTATCGGAAGCTGGACCAGTACCTGATGCTGCCCATGCAGAGCATGGGCCAGGCCGCCTCCACCTTCGTGGCCCAGAACCTGGGGGCCGGGCAGCCGGACCGGGCGAAAAAGGGCGTTTGGGCGGCGCTGGGGATGTCCTTCGGCGTGTCGGCCCTGGCGGCGGTGGGCATCTGCGCCGTGCCCACGCCGCTGGTGCGGCTGTTCATCGACGACGGCGACACCATCCGTTTCGGCACGCTGTTCATCCGGCTGTGCGTGCCCTTCGCCACGCTGTGCTCTCTCAACCAGGTGTTCTCCGGGGCCATGCGGGGCGCCGGCAGCAGCCGCATCCCCATGATCGTCACCCTGTGCACCCACGTGTTCTTCCGCCAGGCGTTTTTGTTTGTGATCAGCCGCCTGCTGCCGGGGAATCTGCGGGCGGTGGCCTTCGCCTATCCCCTGGGCTGGGTCATCTGCGGCGTGGTGATCAGCCTGTGCTACCGCTTTTCCGGCTGGGACAAAAAGTGGCGGGAGAGGCCGGCGTGAGGGAGGCGCTTCGTTTTCTCGGCCGCCGATGATGAGCGCCTGCCTCTGACATATTAGGGGCAGGTGCTCCGACGTTTCTTATGTGCCAATTTGATCTGTGCAATACTAATGCCCCGCCGGTCAGAATAACCGGCGGAGCGCTGGTGCACTTTTGTGGATATCAGGACATGATGCTGAAAGCAACAGTCATGTAGAGGGTCTTCCATATATTTGCTTCTTTGCCTACGGACTGAGGATTGTTACCCAGCGAGCGGCTCATGGAAACTGTAGATTCTACCAAATCGGGGCCGACCTTTTCCAGAATGTCAAATGGATCTGCTTTCCAGCAGTATCTGTCATCCTGGCTTTCTACCAGAGCGCGGAAAGCGCCTAGAATGGGATAGATGAAGCCGTTTGGGGAGGCGTAATCCATTCTGTTCTGAAAAAATTTGGAGCGAAATTCCTGCCCATCTTTCGGTTTTTGAACGCCCTTGGTGGCGCCATAACGCCCGCCGGGATTCTTAAGCATGTAATAGCGACCGATGTTGACTTCGATGGCATCGTAAAGCCGAAAGATATCCGGCATAATGTCGTGCATCTTAACATATGGGTTTTCCTGGGAAGCGCCGTATTTCTTGTGGTCCTCAATATAATAATCGATGCACTTTTTCTTGAAACTGTAAGAGGCGATGGGGAAGGATGCCATGCCACTGTAACGATCGATGTTAAACAGGTTCAGCAGGGCCAGCAAATCGGTGACGTCGATGTCACCGGTGTCGTTTTCCTTGAAAAAAACGCGGCTGCTCTGCATGTATGGTTCGTTGCTGAGCGTGTTTTTTAAAATGTCAAACCGGTTCTCCAGCTCGGCGATAGACTTGTCCTGCACCTGGACAGAGGTATTGCGGGCTGCGGCCAGACTCTGAAATATTCCCTCGATACCAGTCAGTATTTCCAGCTTGACAAACTGCTTGCCGTAGTCCAGTTCCTCTCGATTCTCAAGAATCGTCCGATAAGTATGCCCTCCATCCACATTGCCGTGGACATCAGGGATTTCAAACACGATGGTTATTTCATTGGAATAATTGTTATAGGCCACGCTTTTGGCTGACAGGAGGATACCACGGTTGAGAAGAAAAAAGTCGGTCTCGGCCGTGTCCAGCAGGGAAGCCTTGATTTTCTTCGCCACACCGGTGGTCATCTTTTGTTCTCGAGGGTTCGTTTCCATGGGGATGTCATCAGGAATGTCCTTCACATCACAGACGGCAACATACATCTCGGCAGAGCGTTCGCCGTCGGCTGTTTTCAGGTGGGGATTGGGAATACGCCGAAAGGACTGGACCTTAAAAGTCATAGTTTTAGAGGTGGTTTCATTCATGTTTTTATCTCCTTCAAGAGATTGTATTTGGATACGCGGCCGCCGCCATCCATGGGCCTATTGTAACAGGAATAAATCAGCATGTCGACGCTATATATGACGTTTTTACACAATATCTTCAAATAATTCCGCCAGGGAAACGCCTGTGGCGTCCGAAATCCGCTGGCACTGGTCTAGCGTAGTGCTGTGTTCTCCACGTTCAATCCGTCCATAATAGGCACGGCTGATACCGCACAGAGCGGCGAATTGCTCCTGTGTCTGCCCGCGCGCTTCGCGAAGTCGACGCAGGATGTCCCCGAACTGCACGTTTATATTTCTCCAGTCGTTTTGCATTACAGTATTCCCACCCAAAGTTGTTATAGATACACTATACCATTTTAGGCGTATTGGTGCAAATCCAATAGGAATGCGATAATTCTGCTTCTGCCTTGTTGCAATCGGGCGCGGCGCGTGATACAATACCAAATCGTGTCAAAGACTAGATGATAAGAAGTGAGCTTTTACTATGCAGGAACTGAGAAACATCGCCATCATCGCCCACGTGGACCACGGCAAGACCACTCTGGTGGACGCCATGCTCCGCCAGTCCGGCGCCTTCCGCCAGAACCAGCAGGTCCAGGAGCGGATCATGGACTCCGGCGACCTGGAGCGGGAGCGGGGCATCACCATCCTGGCCAAGAACACCGCCATCCACTATAAGGACGTGAAGATCAACATCGTGGACACCCCGGGCCACGCCGACTTCGGCGGCGAGGTGGAGCGTATCCTGAAGATGGTCAACGGCGTGCTGCTGCTGGTGGACGCCGCCGAGGGGCCCATGCCCCAGACCCGGTTCGTGCTGGAGCACGCGCTGCAGCTGGGCCACAAGGTGATCGTGGTGGTCAACAAGATCGACCGGCCCGACCAGCGGGTCTATGAGGTCATCGACGAGGTGCTGGAGCTGCTCATGGACCTGGGCTGCACCGACGAGCAGCTGGACAGCCCCATGCTCTTCGCCTCCGCCCGCCAGGGCACCTGCTCCGTCAGCCCGGACCAGCCGGGCACGGACCTGACGCCCCTGTTCGACGCCATCGTCAACTATATCCCCGCGCCGGAGCGGAAGCTGGACGCCCCCTTCCAGATGCTGGTCAGCTCCATCGACTACAACGAATATGTGGGCCGCATCGCCATCGGCCGCATCGAGCGGGGCCGGGTGCTCCAGAACCAGGAGATCGCGGTGTGCGACTACCACAACGACCGGCCGGTGCGCCATGCCAAGGCCGTGAGCATGTATGAATACGAGCCCCTGGGCCGGGCCCCGGTGACGGAGGCGCAGGCGGGGAGCATCATCGCCATGAGCGGCATCGGCGACGTGACCATCGGGGACACCATCTGCGCCCCTGAGGTGGTGGAGCCGCTGCCCTTCGTGAAGATCTCCGCACCCACCATCGAGATGACCTTCTCCGTCAACGACAGCCCCTTCGCCGGGCGGGAGGGACGCTGGGTCACCAGCCGGAACATCCGCCAGCGGCTGGAGCAGGAGACCTTGAAGGACGTGTCCCTGCGGGTGACGGAGACCGACTCCACCGACGCGTTCAACGTGGCCGGGCGGGGAGAGATGCACCTTTCCATCCTCATCGAGACCATGCGCCGTGAGGGCTATGAGTTCCAGGTGTCCCCGGCCCGGGTGTTGTACCGGGACATCGACGGGAAGAAGTGCGAGCCCATGGAGCGGGTAGTGCTGGACGTGCCCGGCGAGTGCGTGGGGCCTGTGATGGAGAAGCTGGGCCAGCGCAAGGGCGAGTTCATCCAGATGACCCCCGTGGGCACGCGGATGAAGCTGGAGTTTTTGGTGCCCACCCGGGGCCTGTTCGGCTACCGGAGCGAATTTCTCACCGACACCCGCGGCGAGGGCATCATGGCCAGCGTGTTCGACTCCTACGCCCCCGTGAAAGGCGAGGTCAAGCGGCGCAATACCGGCTCTCTGATCGCCTTCGAGACCGGCGAGGCGGTGGCCTACGGCCTTTGGAACGCCCAGGACCGGGGGGCGATGTTCATCACGCCGGGCACGGCGGTATACGCCGGCATGGTGGTGGGCGAGTGCCCCAAGAAAGAGGACGTGGTGGTGAACGTGTGCCGGTCCAAGCACCTGACCAACACCCGCGCCTCCGGCTCCGACGAGGCGCTGCGCCTTGTCCCGCCCCGGCAGATGAGTCTGGAGCAGTGCATGGAGTTCATGGCCGACGACGAGCTTTTGGAGGTCACGCCCGAGCATCTGCGCCTGCGCAAGGCCATTTTGAACCACGAAAAACGCATGAAGAGCCAGTTCCGGAAATAAATATAACTCCGCCGCCCTCAACAACTGAGGGCGGCGGACATTGTGGAAGGATCACGCCCCGGGGATGACCCCGGGGCGTTTGGCTTATACGAACAGATCGTCGTAGCTTACAGACAGGATCTCCCGCAAAAACCGGATCTCATCGGCGTATATATGCCGCTGTCCTACTTCCATCTTTGCCAGGCCGCTTCTCGTGATGTCGCATCCCCGCACCTGAAGCCGAGCGGCTAACTGCTCCTGAGACATGCCCCGCTCCATCCGCAGACGCCGGATGTTCTGTCCCATCGCCTTGTCATACGAAGAGTCCATATCCTCAACACCTTTCGCACTTATATTGGTGCACCATGTGTTGATTCTATGGAAAAAGCGTGCTATAATTGCACTTATATAAGAGCAAACGAGGGTTTTATTATGGACGGGAATGTGGACTATGCGGAGCTGTATCTGCGGATGGCGAGAGCGACGGAAAAGGCCATCCGCATCCTGGTCGAGGCACAGAAGGAATGTGAAGAGCTATACATCCGGGCAGGGGAAGATAACGCGGTCATAAAACTGGACGACCACCGCAGCGAAAAGTGAATGGCGGCCGCCGCGAAAGATATCCAAAATTATTTTGACAAACGGGGCATTCTATGGTATAGTACCAGCGCTTGGATCGACCCGCGGACTTGGTCAGGGGCAAGGCCCCCTCACTCAGCCGCCGGGATTAGTAAAACCGAAAGGAAGGGCATAACACCATGATCACCAAGGATCAAAAGACCGCTATCATCGAAGCCAACAAGACACACGAGGGCGACACCGGTTCTCCGGAGGTCCAGATCGCCATCCTCACCGAGCGCATCAATCAGCTCACCGAGCACTTGAAGGTGCACAAGAAGGACAATCACAGCCGCATGGGCCTGTTCAAGATGATTGGCAAGCGCCGCCGTCTGCTGGACTACGTGGCCAAGAACGACATCGAGCGCTACCGTGCCATCATCGCCAAGCTTGGCATCCGTAAGTGAGTTTTCGCTTACACTGAGGGGTATGAAGGTTTTTTGAGTGGGACAAGTTCATACTGTCCCACTCATTTTTTCCTGTGAAGTTTACCCGCGGCCGCGGGTTTTCTGGATAGAATTAGGTATGGAATGAAAGGAAAAGTACAAATGATCATCAAGCACAAAACATTCGACAACCTGCACCGCTGGGAGATGGACTTCTGCGGCCGGCCCCTCAAGATGGAGGTGGGCCGGATGGCGGAGCTGTGCAACGCCGCGGTGCTGGTCCAGTACGGCGACACCACGGTGCTGTGCACCGTGACCGCCTCCCCCCGTCCCAAGGACGGCATCGACTATTTCCCCCTCTCCGTGGACTTCAACGAGAAGCTCTACGCCGTGGGCCGCATCCCCGGCTCCTTCATGCGCCGTGAGGGCCGCCCCTCGCTGCCCGCGGTGCTGGCCAGCCGCCTGATCGACCGGCCCATGCGCCCGCTGTTCCCCTCCGACCTGCGCAACGACGTGGTCATCGCCTGCGAGGTCATGAACGTGGACCGGGACTGCTCTCCCGAGATCACCGCCATGATCGGCGCGGCCGCCGCCGTGTCCATCTCCGACATCCCCTTCAACGGCCCCATCGCCGGCATCGTGCTGGGCTGGGACGGGGAGAAGTACCTCTTCAACCCCACCCACGCCGAGAAGGAAGTCAACCAGATGACCGTCACCGTGGCCGCCACCCACAAGAAGATCGTCATGATCGAGGCCGAGGCCAAGGAGATCCCCGACGACGTGATGTACGAGGGCATCGTCCAGGCCCATGAAAAGCTCCAGCCCGTGCTGGACCTGATCGACCAGATGGTGGCCGAGGTGGGCAAGCCGAAGTTCGAGTATGAGCACGCCGCCTTCGACGACGAGCTCTTCGAGACGCTGGTGGCCAACGAGTTCGAGGGCATGGAGCACTGCATGGACACCGACGACAAGAACGTCCGGGAGGCCCGCGTCAACGAGTGGGTCACCGCCATGCAGGCCAAATACGGCGAGGACCACCCCGACATGATGCAGTATATGGACGAGATCCTCTATAAGCTGCAGAAGAAGGTCGTGAAGAAGTGGCTGCTGGCCGGCAAGCGCGTGGACGGCCGTGCCATGAACGAGATCCGGCCCCTGGACAGCCAGGTGGACGTGATCCCCGGGGTCCACGGTTCCGCGCTGTTCACCCGCGGCCAGACCCAGGTGCTGTCCATCACCACCCTGAACACCCTCTCCGCCGCCCAGAAGCT
>CANQIO010000010.1 GCA_947624065.1 uncultured Oscillospiraceae bacterium
CGTGGTGTTCATCATCTTCGGCGCGTTTCTGGAGCGCACCGGCATCAGCGATTTCTTCATCAACCTGGCCAACTGCGCGGCGGGCGCCTCCTCCGGCGGACCTGCCAAGGTGGCCGTCATCTCCTCCGCCCTGTGCGGCATGGTGTCCGGCTCCTCCGTGGGCAACACCGTGACCACCGGCTCGGTCACCATCCCCATGATGAAAAAGACCGGCTACAAGGGCGAGTTCGCCGGGGCCGTGGAGGCGGCTGCCTCCACCGGCGGGCAGATCATGCCCCCCATCATGGGCGCGGCGGCCTTCCTCATGGCCGAGTACGTGGGCGTGCCCTACTCCAACATCATCGTCCGGGCCATCCTGCCGGCGGTGCTGTATTTCCTGGGCATCTTCATCTGTGTGCACCTGGAGGCCAGGAAGCTGGGCCTGCGGGGCATCCCCCGCTCGGAGCTGCCCAAGTTCATGGACCTGCTGCCCAAGATCTATCTGCTGCTGCCGCTGGTGCTGCTGGTGTACCTGGTGTCCAGCGGCACCCGCACCATGGCCTTCTCCGCGGCCGTGTCCATCGTGGCGGCCATCATAGTGAGCCTGTTCGACAAGGCCCACCGCATGACGCCGCTGGCCATCTTCGACGCCCTGGCAGCCGGCGCCAAGAGCTGCATCACCGTGGCCGCCGCCTGCGGCATGGCCGGCGTCATCTCCGGGTGCATCAACATGACGGGCCTGGCCTCCAAGCTGATCACCGCCATCGTGTCCATCTCCGGCGGGCACCTGATCGTGGCGCTGTTTTTGACCATGCTGTGCTGCATCGTGCTGGGCATGGGCGTGCCCACCACCGCCAACTACTGCATCATGGCCTCCACCTGCGCCCCCATCCTGATCCAGATGGGCATCGACAAAATGGCGGCTCACTTCTTCGTGTTCTACTTCGGCATCGTGGCGGACATCACCCCGCCGGTGGCCCTGGCGGCTTACGCCGGCTCCGCCATCGCCAAGGCCCCGCCCATGAAGACCGCCTTCAACGCCACCAAGCTGGCCATCGCCGCCTTCGTGGTGCCCTATATCCTCGCCCTGAACCCGGCCATGGTGCTGGTGGACACCACCGCCTTCGAGGTGGTCCAGGTGGCCGTCACCTCCGTGCTGGGCATCGTGGCCCTGGGCATCGGCCTGCAGGGATATCTGAAGGGCAGCGTGCCCTGGCCGCTGCGCATCGTGGCCCTGGCCGCGGGCCTGTTCCTGGTCTATCCGGGCACCGTCAGCGACCTGGTGGGCCTGGCCGTGGTGGTGGGCATCTTCCTGTTCCAGACCTTCGTCCACAAAAAGGATCAGCCCGCCGCGGCATGACACGCCGCCGCAGGGGTCCAGCATACGAGCAACCGCGCTCACCGGTCTCCGGACCGGCGGGCGCGGCCTCTTTTTTGGTGCCTCCCGCGGCCGGGAGGGATTGACATAAGTTCACAAAACCGGCCCTTCCGTGTTCCCCGCCTTTTGTCGGTATCCATCGAAAAAATACCATTAATTTCCTATTTGTTTCATATTAATACAGTTCTTTCTCCCTTTCCGGAAAAAGAAATTCAAATCGTTTCAAATTAGCACATTTTCTCCTGTATCCTTGGTTGTGACTGGGGGCCATCGCGGATAAAATGTACAAAAAGAAATCTGAAGTCTATTCCATATATGGGAGTTTTGCAGATGGTTCGCCTAATGATCGTTGCGGATGATTTCACCGGCGCACTGGACAGCGGCGTCAAGTTTGCCGCGCACGGTGCCAGGACTCTGGTGGTCGTCGGCATGCCGGCCACCTTCTCCCCCGACGCGGAGGTGCTGGTGGTGGACGCCGAGACGCGCCACCTGGCCCCGGAGCGGGCCTATGAGATCATCGGGACGCTGACCGCCGGCGCCATCGCCGCCGGTATCCCCTACATATATAAAAAGACCGATTCCGCCCTGCGGGGCAACGTGGGCGCGGAACTGACGGCGCTTCTGAAGGCCAGCGGCGCCCGGCAGCTCCCCTTCCTGCCTGCCTTTCCGCAGGTGGGACGCACCACCGTCGACGGCATCCACCGCAGCAATGGCACGCCGGTGGCCGAGAGCGTGTTCGGCCGCGATCCCTTCGAGCCGGTGCGCCACTCCTCCGTGACGGAGCTCATCGGCGAGCAGAGCGACGTGCCGGCCCACAGCTTTCCGGCTCTGGGTCCCCGCGACCAGGTCCCCGATCAGGAGGGCATCCTGGTATTCGACGGCGAGCGGGCGGAGGACCTGGTATCCACCGGAGAGCGGCTGCTGGCCGCGGGCATGCTCCGGGTGGCGGCTGGATGCGCCGGCTTTGCCGCGGTGCTGCCCCGGCTGCTGGGCTTCGGCACCGCCGGCGCGGCGGAGGGGCCCGCTCTGGACCCCCGCATGCTGGTGGTCTGCGGCAGCGTGAACCCCATCACCGCCGCGCAGATCCGTTACGCCGAGGCGCACGGCTTCCAGCGCATCCAGCCCACCCCCCAACAGAAGCTGGAACCTGACTATTGGGACACGCCGGACGGCGCCCAGGCCATGGACGACATCCGCCGCCAGCTGCGCCAGAGCCCCCGGCTCATCATCGACACCAACGAGCCCGACGGCAACAGCCTGACCGCCGGATATGCCGCCTCCCTTGGCCTGACCACCCAGGACGTGCGGGTGCGGGTGGCCAAGAGCTTCGGCCGGATCGTGGGAGAGCTGTTCACCGATCCCGCCCTGGGTACGCTGTTCATCACCGGCGGCGACACGCTCCTGCAGTGCATGCAGGCCATGGGCGTCAGCCAGATGGAGCCAGTGTGCGAGCTGGACTCCGGCGTGGTGCTGTCCCGGTTCACCTACCGCCGGTGCACCCGGTACGTGATCTCCAAGTCCGGCGGCTTTGGCGGCGAGGACCTGCTGGTCGGACTGGCCGGCCGGCTCGGCTCCCAGCAGACCAACTGAGACGAAAAAATAATTAATTATATTATATGGAGGTAACCGCAATGACTTATCCCACGCTCCCCGGCCTGACTTACGACGGCCAGCTGTACCGCAACGAGGAAATGGGCACCGTGGAGGCCGTCATCCCTCCCGGGATCCACCCCACCTGCCACTCTCCCGCCACCCTGGAGCTGCCCAACGGCGACCTGCTGTGCTGCTGGTTCGCCGGCACCTATGAGGGCAGCGCCGACGTGCACATCGTCTGCGCCCGTCTGCCCAAGGGCGAGACCAAGTGGAGCGAGCCGGTGGACATCTCCGGCGATCCCACCCGCAGCGAGCAGAACCCCTCCCTGTTCTACGGCCCGGACGGCGCCGTGTGGGCCATGTACACCGCCCAGAAGGACCGGGAGGCCGGCAAGGACAATATGCAGTTCACCTCCCAGGTCCGCGTGCAGAAGAGCTTCGACGGCGGCCTGACCTGGGGCCCCTATGAGACCATGTTCCCCCGGGAGGGCACCTTCTGCCGCCAGGCCATCCAGGTGCTGTCCAACGGCCGGTGGATCTTCGGCAACTGGATCTGCACCGACTCTGTGGACGGCCTGTCCGGCGACCCCACCGCCTTCCAGATCTCCGACGACCAGGGCAAGACCTGGCGCCAGGTGGATATGCCCAAGTCCAACGGCCGCGTGCACGCCAACGTGGTGGAGCTGGAGAACGGCCATCTGGTGGCCTTCATGCGGGACCGCGAGGCGGCCAACATCTACCGCAGCGAGTCCTTTGACTGGGGCGACTCCTGGACCGAGCCCAAGCCCACTCCCCTGCCCAACAACAACTCCTCCATCAGCGCCATCAAGCTCCAGAGCGGCCGCATCGCCATCGCTCACAACCCCACCTGCACCCCCGAGCCCACCCCCGGCAAGGCCGCTTGGCCCGGACTGCGCTGCCCGGTGGCAGTGGCCCTCAGCGAGGACGGCGGTCTGACCTTCCCCATGATCCGCTGGATGGAGCGGGGCGAGGGCTTCGTCGGCGACGAGAACAAGACCAACAACAAGCAGTATGAGTATCCCCACATCATGCAGAGCGCCGACGGCCGCATCCACCTGACCTACGCCGCCTTCACCCGCAAGGCCATCAAGTACGTCAGCTTCACCGAAGAGGACGTGATGGGCGCCAAGCGCGAGCGCGTGGGCCTGTACAACCCCACCGCCGCCCAGAGCCGCTGAGAATCTTTCCTAGGAGGACATCCCCATGCTTACTTCCTATAATCTGAAAACGCCCCACGCCATCTACGGCGGGGAAAATGCCATGGCAAACATCACCACCATCCTCCAGACCAAGAAGGTCAAGCGGGTGGCCATGTTCACCGATAAGGTCATCGAGAGCACCGGCCTGTTCGCCCTGCCCGAGGAGGCCGTGAAGGCCGCCGGCGCGGACTATTACGTGCTGGACGATCTGCCCCCCGAGCCGGCTTACACCGCCGTGCAGAAGGTGGTCGACCAGTTCAAGCAGAGCGGCGCGGACATGATCGTGGCCTGCGGCGGCGGCAGCGTGCTGGACGCGGCCAAGCTGGCCAGCGTGCTGGTCACCGACGAGTACGGCGTCAAGGAGCTGCTGGACGATCCCGGCCGGGCCCAGAAGTGCGTGCCCATCATCCTGATCCCCACCACCGCCGGCACCGGCGCCGAGGTCACCCCCAACGCCATCGTGGCCGTGCCCGAGCGTGAGCTGAAGGTGGGCATCGTCAACGAGAACATGATCGCCGACTACGTGATCCTGGACGCCCGGATGATCAAGAACCTGCCCCGGAAGGTGGCCGCCGCCACCGGCGTGGACGCGCTGGCCCACTGCATCGAGTGCTTCACCAGCAACAAGGCCAACCCCTTCAGCGACCTGTACGCCCTGGAGGGCCTGGATCTGATCCTCAACAACATCATGGACGCCGTCAACGACACCGAGGCCATGGAGGCCAAGAACCGCATGCAGATCGCGGCCTATTACGGCGGCCTGGCCATCACCGCCTCCGGCACCACCGCCGTGCACGCGCTGAGCTATCCTCTGGGCGGCAAGTACCACATCGCCCACGGCGTGTCCAACGCCATCCTGCTGGCCCCAGTGATGCGCTTCAACGAGCCGGTCTGCCGGGAGAAGTTCGCCCAGGTCTATGACCGCTGCGTCCACGGGGAAAAGACCTGCCATACCGTGGAGGAGAAGAGCGCCTACATCATCGCCTGGCTGGAGAAGATCGTCAGGGAGCTGGACATCCCCACCAGCCTCAAGGAGTTCAACGTCCCCGAGGAGGATCTGGAGAGCCTGGTGGCCTCCGGCATGGAGGTGACCCGGCTGCTGGTCAACAACATGCGCGAGGTGACCGCCGACGACGCCCGGGCCATCTATCGCGAGATCATGTGAACCCGAGCCTTTCTCACAACTTTTCTGAAAAGAGGTACAGGCTATGAAGAACTTAGAGATCAAGGGCATCATCCCGCCGATCGTCACCCCCATGGACCCGGTGGATGAGTCCGTCAATATCCCCGAGCTGCGCAACCAGGTGGAGCGGCAGATCGCCGCCGGCGTGCACGGCATCTTCCCCTTCGGCACCAACGGCGAGGCCTATATCCTCAGCATGGAGGAGAAGGAGCAGATCCTGGAGGCCACCGTGGACCAGGTCAAGGGCCGCATCCCCGTCTACGCGGGCACCGGCTGCATCTCCACCCGGGACACTGTGTATCTGAGCAAGCGGGCCCAGCAGCTGGGCGCCGACGCGCTGAGCATCATCACCCCCAGCTTCGCCGCCGCCAGCCAGAAGGAGCTGTATGACCACTATGTGGAGGTGGCCAAGCATGTGGACATCCCCATCATCCTCTACAACATCCCCGCCCGCACCGGCAACAAGCTGCTGCCCGAGACGGTGGCAAAGCTGGCCAAGGACGTGGACGTGATCGTGGGCGCCAAGGACTCCAGCGGCGATCTGGACAACCTGATGGCCTATATCCAGGTGACCCGTGACATCGGCAAGGACTTCGCCGTCCTGGCCGGCAACGACGGCAACATCCTCAAGTGCCTGAAGGCCGGCGGCGCCGGCGGCGTGGCGGGCCGAGCCAACCTGTGGCCCAAGACCATCGCCTCCATCTACGACCACTTCGTGGCCGGCGAGCTGGAGGAGGCGGAGAAGGCCCAAGAGTCCATCACCCCCTTGGGGCGGGTGTTCAAGTTCGGCAACCCCAACACCATCATCAAGAAGGGCACCGCCCTGCTGGGCTATCCTGTGGGCGACTGCCGCAAGCCCTTCAACTATCTGTGCGACGAGGGCATGGAGGAGCTGAAGAAGGTCCTGGCTGAGGCGAAGGCCGCCGGCGTTTGCTGAGAGCGGCATTCAGGAGGTTTTTACACAATGGCAGACAAACCCATTCTTGGCGTCACCATGGGCGACCCCTTCGGCAACGGCCCGGAGATCTCCGTTCAGGCGTTGGCGGACCCGGCGGTCTATGACCGCTGCCGGCCCCTGATCGTGGGCGACGCCAGCTCCATGGAGTACGCCGCCAAGGCCGCCAAGGCGGTCCACGGCATCGACGTGGCCATCCATCCCATCCACGCAGTGAGCGAGGCCAGCTTCCAGCCCGGCACCATCGACGTGCTGGACCTGGGCCTGGTCAAGCCCGAGGACATCCCCGGCGACCCCGCCGCGCCCAAGCCCTTCAAGCTGGGCGCCACCGCTCTGGGCGGCGAGGCGGCCTTCCAGTATGTGAAGAAGGTCATCGAGCTGGCCATGGCGGGCGAGGTGGACGCCACCGTCACCAACGCTTTGAGCAAGGAAGCCATCAACATGGCCGGGCACCACTTCTCCGGCCACACCGAGATCTACGCCCACTACACCGGTACCGACAAGTACACCATGATGCTGGCCCACGAGGAGCTGCGGGTGGTGCATGTATCCACCCACGTGTCCCTGCGGGAGGCCTGCGACCGGGTGAAGAAGCAGCGGGTGCTGGACGTGATCCGCATCGCCAACGAGGGCTGCAAGGCCATCGGCATCGCCCAGCCCAAGATCGCCGTGGCGGGTCTGAACCCCCACTGCGGGGAGAACGGCATGTTCGGCCGGGAGGAGATCGAGGAGATCCAGCCCGCCATCGACCAGGCCATGGCCGAGGGCATCCTCATCCCCGACGGCAAGCCCACGCCCCCCGACTCCGTGTTCTCCAAGGCGCTGGGCGGCTGGTATGACATCGTGGTGTGCATGTATCACGACCAGGGCCACATCCCCCTGAAGGTGAAGGGCTTCGTGTACAACAAGGCCGAGGGCCACTGGGACGCGGTGGCCGGCGTCAACGTGACGCTGGGCCTGCCCATCATCCGGGCCAGCGTGGACCACGGCACCGGCTTCGGCCACGCCGGCAGCGGCACCGCCAACGCCCTGAGTCTGGTCAACGCCATGGACTACGGCATCCGCATGGCCAACGCCAAGAGCAAGAACTGAGACACTTTGATCCTGACCCGCGGGCGGAACGGCCTTCCGTCCCCCGCCCGCGGATCATCCCATCCCACCGGCGGAGAGGAGGCGGCAGCGTGCAAGCGCCAGTTTCCGAAAAGCACCCCTTTTACTGCTACATATCGACGCGGGCCTGCTATGACCCGGCGCGGACCATCTATGTGTGCGCCCCGGACCGGGACGCCGCCGACATGGCGTCGCTGGAGCGCTTCGCCGCTTCCTCCGGCTGGCGGGACATCGCCGAGGCGGACGGCGCGGTGCTGGTCCTGCCCCTGGCCAAAAACGGCTGGGGCAGCGAGAGCGTTGCGCTGCTGCCGGAGCTGTACGCCGAGACCCAGGGAAAGTTCCCCGTCCCCCAGGGAGAGGGGCTCTACGGCCGGGGCGGAAAGCTCTGGTGCTGGGAGACGCTGATCTGCCTGGCGGGCTACGGCGAGGGCGCGGTCTATGCCGGAAACGCTCTGGCCGCCGCCCCCGGACGGTTCACCGCCGCGGCGCTGGTGGGCGGCGCGCCGGAGGACTTCTCCGCCGCCGACGCCCCCTCCGCCCATTTCATGACCGCCGGCGTCAGCGCCGGCTATGACAAAAAGAACCGTGATGTCCCCGTCCGCCTGTGGATGTTCCTGGACCGCCCGGAACAGGGCCAGGCCGCGGCCCGGTACTTTTCCGGCGCGGAGCGGCCGGCCGGGACAGGATGCTTCGACGGCGTTCCCGCCGCGCTTTACGGCGACCGGGTCCGCCTGTCCACTGGGACCTTCGGTCCCGAGCCGGCGCTGTCCTCCCTCATCTACCGGGAACTGTTCGCAAAGACCATCCGCTGGAAATGCGGCCCCGACGGGGCGCTGGCAGACTTGGCAGGCCGGGAGGAGCTGATCCGCTCCGGCCGGTTCGCCCGGCACACGGTCCGCTCCGGCGGGCGCGAATATGACATCCTCGTCCACGTCCCCAGGGGACGGGAAGGCCAGCGGGGTCTGCCCCTTCTCATCAGCCTCCACGGCCGGGGCGAGCCCGCCTGGATGTTCTGCCAGAAAAACGGCTGGGAAGAGCTGGCCGACGAGACGGGAGCGTTCCTTCTGGCCGTGCCCGACTCGCCGGAGAACATCTGGTTTTTGGACCGGGACGGCGGCGCCCTCGGCGCCATGGTGGAGCTGCTGGCGGCGGGATACGGCGTCGACCGGGAGCGGGTATACCTGACCGGCTTTTCCAACGGGGCCATGATGACCCGTCAGGCCGGGACCCGGTACGCCTCCCTCTTCGCGGGCCTCTCAGCCTGGAACGGGCCGTCCAGCGAGGCGCTGCCCGGCGCCGACGGCTGGCAGGAGGATCTGGCCCGGCTGGAAGAAGAAGGCTGGCAGATGCCCTATTTCGCCTATGCCGGGGATCGTGACGGCGTCGCGCCGCCCGACCGGGAGGAGCTGCTGGAGCGGATGCTGCGGCTGAACGGCTGCGCAGACCGGCAAAGCCCGGACGCGGTCTGGACCGACAAAGACCGGTACGCCCCCGACCGGGGCTACCGCCAGGGAGAGCGCATGACCAGCCAGGTCTGGCTGGATGCCGCGGGCACGCCCCGGGTGGCCATGACCGTGATGCGCGACATGCCCCACGGCGCCATCCCGGACGAGAGCCGCTCCGCATGGGAGCTGCTGCGGCGGTACCGCCGCCCGGCGGGAAGCCGCGAGATCGCGGTGATACCTCAGGACAAAAACGCGTAGGCTGTATAGCCGAAGGAGGCGCCTATGTACATTCCCCCCAAGGTGAAGCCCCTGTGCCCGCCGGAGAAGCCGCCCCGGTTCGAGGACGTGCCCTATGCCCAAGTGACGCTGGACGACGGCTCGCCTTATACCCTGCGGCTGGACATCTATCAGGACCCGGCCCAGAGCCGGCCCGGCCCCTGCATCGTGTACTTTTTCGGCGGCGGCTGGATGTGGGGCGAGTATAAGCAAAAGACTCAGAAAGCCGTCTACTGCCGGGACCTGGTACGTCTGACCGACCAGGGCTTCACCGTGGTGTGCCCCGACTACCGGCTGGCAAGCCAGGCCATCTTCCCCGCCTGCATCCACGACTGCAAGGGCGTGATCCGGTTTCTGAAGGCCAACGCCGCCCGGTTCAACATCGACCCGGAGCGGATCGGCGTGCTGGGCAACTCCGCCGGCGGCCACCTGGCCGCCATGGTGGCCATGAGCGCCGGCCATCCCGAGATCGAGGGCGACGTGGGCGGCAACCTGGACCAGTCCAGCGCGGTGAAGGCGGCGTGTCTTTTCTACTGCCCGGCGGACCTGGAGCAGGCGCTGCTGACCAACGCCGCCCAGAGCCAGGCCAAAGACCTGACCGGCACGGAGATCGAGAACGTGGGCAACGACAAGGCGGACATCATTCCCGCCCTGATCGTAGGCTACACGGGCCCCGGCCGGACCATCCAAAAGCTGGCCCAGGTGGCCCAGCGGGGCGACCGGTCCGATCCGGACTGGCCCTTCATCGAGCTGACCCGGCTTTGCAGCCCTGTCACCTACGCCAGCGCTGACTGTCCTCCCATCGCCATCTTCCACGGCGGGCGCGACCCCATCGTGGACATCCAGCAGAGCGAGATCCTGTACCGCGCCCTGGTGGCGGCGGGGGCGGACGCCACCTATCTCTCTTATTCCTACGGCGGCCACGGCCCCTCCCTGGGACCGGAGCTGGACCAGTTCGCCTACCGTTTTCTGACGGAGCGGCTGTAAAAAAGACCCCATGTGGATCGTCGTCCGCCCCTGTGGCAGGGCGGACGCGCAGATAAACAAACCGATCCAGCAAACCCAAACCACTTATTTCAAGGAAGGAAGGAACAACAAATGACTACCCCAATGATCATCGCACTGGGCATCACGATCCTGATGATCGTGATGATCATGTCCGACAAATTCGCCTTTGGCGCGCCTCCCCTGATCTGCTGCGTGCTGCTGGTGCTCTTTGGCATCTCCACGGTCCAGGAGGCCTTCGCCGGCTTCGTGAACAACAGCGTGGTCATGATCGCCGGCTTTATGGGCATCATGGCGGCCCTGCAAAAGACCAGCCTCATCACCAAGGTCAAGCAGGTGATGCTGAACCTGGCCATGAAGGGCGGCTATAAGAGCTACGTACTGCTGGTCGTCATCGCCAT
Organism: uncultured Oscillospiraceae bacterium; assembly: GCA_947624065.1. Taxonomy (GTDB): domain Bacteria; phylum Bacillota; class Clostridia; order Oscillospirales; family Oscillospiraceae; genus CAJOIG01. The sequence continues at coordinate 10,546 of CANQIO010000010.1, forward strand.
GCTGGCCGGCTCCGTGTTCGGCGCCGGCGCCACCGCCTGCTACGTGCTGGTGCTGAGCCTGGTGTCCACCATCCCCTACAACAAGCAGCTGCCTCCCTCCAAGCTGATGATGCCCATGGGCTTCGCCACCAACCAGCCCCTGGTCCCCATCAACGTGGCCCTGCATCTGGGCATCACCGTCCAGGTGCTGGAGACCGCCGGCTGGGACATGGGCGCCGGCATCCCCACCATCCAGTTCTCCCTGGTGAACGTGATCATGAACGTGGCGTTCCTGGCCTGGTGCCTGATCGGCTTCAAGCTGCTGCCCGACCATGAGATCGCCGCCGCCGAGGCCTCCAACAACACCGCTGAGGCCGAGAAGCTGCCCAAGTGGCAGGAGAACCTGATCTACGTCTGCTTCGTGGTCGGCGTTCTGGGCATGGTGTTCCAGAGCAAGATCGGCAACGCCGGTTATGTGATCCCCGCCCTGTGCGTGGCCGTGCTGGTGACCTGCCGCGTGCTCACCTTCGGCGAGGCCATGCACAACATCGGCGCCCCCGTGGTGCTGATGATGGCCGGCGTCGTGGGCGTGGCCGACGCCCTTGCCGGCACCGGCTTCACCGCCATGATCGGCGAGAAGATGGCCGTTCTGCTGGCCAACGTGAGCCCCTTCATCATCGTGCTGGCCTTCTCCCTGCTGGCCTCCACCCTGGCCACCTTCACCGGCTCCAACCTGGGCACCGCGATGGTGTTCGCGCCCATCGCCGTGGCGGCCTGCATGGCTCTGGGCTACAACCCCACCGCCGCTGCCACCGCGGTCGTCATCTCCTCCTGGAACGGCGGCTATATGCCCGTCGACGGCATGCCTGCCATGATCATGGGCATGGGCAACTACAAGCTCACCGAGTTCTGGAAGTTCTCCGTTCCCATGTACTTCGTACGTATCATCTTCTTGAGCCTGGGCGCCGTGCTCGTGTTCCCGCTCTAAGCGGCGGTTGCTAAGAAAAGGAGAATGTGGTATGATCGTTGAGTCACTGGAAAAGCTGGGGCTATACGCGCCGCACATTCCCCATCTGGCCGATGGGCTGGCCTGCCTGGCCGCCCATCGGGACGACCCCGCGCCTGCCCGCTATGAATTCAGCGGCGGCTATATGATGCTCCAGGAGGGCACCACCCGCCCTGTGGACGATGGCGACTATGAGGCCCACCGGGCCTATCTGGACGTGCAGGTGGTCCTGGGCGGCGGCGAGACCGTCATCTGGGCCGACATCGACGCGCTGACCCCGACCGGGTCCTATGACGCCGCCAAGGACAAGATCATGCTGGCGGGCGCCGGCGTCCCGGTCCGGATCGATCCGGGCATGTGCTATGTCTGCTGGCCCCACGACGCCCACAAGGCGTGCCGCTGCCTGACCGAGCCCGGTCCCTTCCGGAAGGCGGTCATCAAGCTGGCAATCGAGAAATAATCGCAAGGGAGTCGAACATCATGCTCGTACCTGTATTACTGTTTATCGTGGGTCTGCTGTGCCTGATCAAGGGCGGCGACTGGTTCGTGGACGGCGCGGTGGGCATCGCCCGCCGGTTCCACCTGCCAGAGCTGCTCATCGGCGCCACAGTGGTCTCCATCGGCACTACCCTGCCGGAGGTCATGGTGTCCACCACCTCCGCCCTGAAGGGCATCGGCTCCATCGCCTACGGCAACGCCATCGGCTCCGTCATCTGCAACACCTCGCTCATCGCCGCCATCACCATCGCCGTGCGGCCCGGCCCGGTGGATAAGAAGGCGCTGAAGACCCCCGTGCTGTTCTTCTTCACCGCGGCGGTGATCTACGCCGTCGTGGCCTACACCACCGGTAACTTCACCCGTCCCATCGGCCTCATCATGATGGCGATGTTCATCGTGTACATGGTCGTCACCGTGCGGCAGATGAAGGGCGCCCCCCAGCCGGAAGGCGAGGACGCTGAGGAGCAGGAGGACATGCCGCTGAGCAAGAGCATCATCCTGCTGGTACTGGGCGCGGCGGTGATCGCCGTGGGCGCCGACCTGCTGGTGGACAACGGCACTCTCATCGCCCGCGCTCTGGGCGTGCCCGAGACCGTCATCGCTCTGACCTTCGTGGCCTTGGGCACCTCCCTGCCCGAGCTGGTCACCGCCATCACCTCTCTGGCCAAGGGCCACGGCGCCCTGAGCCTGGGCAACGTGATCGGCGCGAACCTGTTCAACCTGGTGCTGGTCAGCGGCGTGGCCGTGACGCTGGCGCCGTTCCCCATCCCCGAGGCGGCCACCATCGCGGGCCACAACGCCTCCCTGGTGATGGATCTGCCCGTGATGTTCGCGGTCATGCTGCTGCTGACTGTGCCGGCCCTCCTGAAGGGCAAGCTCAGCCGTCTGCAGGGCATCGTGCTGCTGGCCATCTACGCGGCGTTCTGCGTCATCCAGTTCACCCTGTAAGCAAACACGAAAACCTGATCCCTGCCGGAGCCGACTGCTTGGTCTGCTCCGGCAGCCGGTATAGAGGACCCATCGCAAAGGAGGAAGGCCAATGCCCCGTTCCGATATCAACATCCTGGCCGTCGCCCCGTATGAGAGCATGAAAGCCGCCATGGAGAGGGTGGCGGAGGCCTATCCCGAGATCCGTCTGGAGGTGTATACCGGAGACCTGGAGGAGGGCGTGGAGGCGGTCCGCAGCGCCGGACCGGACAACTTCGACTGCATCATCTCCCGGGGCGGCACCGCCCAGCTCATCCGCCGGATCACCGACGTGCCGGTGGTGGAGATCCCACTGTCGGTCTATGACGTGTTGCGCGCCATCAAGCTGGCGGAGAACTACACCGACCTGTACGCCATCGTGGGCTTCCCCAACATCACCGGAACGGCCCACATCCTGTGCGACCTGCTGCGGTCCAACGTGGACATCCTCACCGTCCACGACGCCCGGGAGGTCGCCTCTACCCTGTCCCGCCTGGTCCAGGGCGGCTACCGGATGGTGGTCTGCGACATGGCCACCCACACCGCCGCCCGGCAGATGGGGCTGGACGCCTTCCTCATCACCTCCGGGGAGGAGAGCCTGCGCGAGGCCCTGGAACAGGCTCTGACGGTGAGCGCCGGCTTCCGCCGGCTGCGGGAGGAGAACCTCTTTCTGCGCGGCGCCCTCCAGGAGACGGAAAAGACCGTCGTGCTGGACGGGCAGGGCGCGCTCTATTTCTCCGCCCCCACCGAGCCCGCCGCCGAGGCTCTGAAGGTGCTGCGCCAGCGGCTGCCCGCCCTGCAGGAGGGCTCCGCCCAGCGGTTTTACCACAATGAACAGGGCACGCTTTACGGCGTCTCCGCCCAGGCCGTCACCATCGGCCAGCGGAAATATTACCAGTTCCGCTATGTGGAGGAAAAGATCCCTCTCCGGTCCGGACGCAACGGCATCCGCTCTTATAACAAGAGCGAGTGCATCCATCTGCTCCAGGGCGGGATCTACGGTCTGCGGGGCCTTTTGGGCGAGCAGGAAGCGGCCGTGGATACGGCTGCGGCCACCCGACAGCCGGTGATGATCATCGGCGAGCCCGGCACCGGCAAGGACCAGCTGGCCCGCATCCTCTATCTGCGCGGCCCTCTGCGGGACAAGCCCTTCGTGGTGCTGGACTGCGCCGCCATGAACGACAAGAGCTGGAACTTCCTGCTGGACCACTACAGCTCCCCCCTGAACGGCTCCGGAAACACTATCAGCTTCCGCCACATGGAGGCCCTCTCTGACGCCCGGTGGCGGGAGCTGCTGGCCGCCATATGGGAGACGGGCCTGGCCAGACGGGTCCGGCTGCTGTTCGCCATCACCTGCCCGGAGGGGCGGGCCCTGCCGCCCCAGTGCCACGAGCTGGTGTCCTCCCTGGGCTGCATCACCTTCCGGCTGCCAGCCCTGCGGGACCGGTCCGACGAGATCACCTCCCTGGCCAGCCTGTATCTGGCCAGCCTGAACCTGGAGACGGGCAAGCAGATCTCCGGTTTCGACGACCGGGCCATGGAGCGGCTGCGCTCCTACCGCTGGCCGCAGAATTACGCCCAGCTGGACCGGGTGCTGCGGGACCTGGTCCTGCACACCACCGGCCAGTACATCCATGGCGCCGCGGTGGCCGATGCCCTGCAGAGAGAGCGGGGCCTGCTGGAGAACACCGCCCCGGCGGCTCTGGCCGTTGAGGGCCGGACCCTGGAGCAGATCACCACTGACGCGATCCTGCAGGCCATCGCCGCCCACGGCGGCAACCGGACCGCCGCGGCGCGTCAGCTGGGCATCAGCCGCTCCACCCTGTGGCGGTATCTGGCCAGGACGGAGGACATGAAATAGCTCCGCGCAAAACCGCTGTCCAGCGCCTTTTCAAAACGACAAAAGTCCGTACTCTTTGAAAAGAGTACGGACTTTGTCTATGGATGCTGCGCGCTTCCCATGGGCCGCGCGGGAGGATGGAGCTGTCTCTTATTCCCGGCGCAGGGCGTCGATGGGGTTCAGATTCGCGGCCTTCACCGCGGGGATCATGCCGAAGATCACACCGATGATCATGGAGAACACCACCGCCACGCCGATGGCCGGATAGCTGATGGCCGTGGGCGTGCCCATGACGGAGGAGATCAGCCGGCTCAGCGCGATGCCGGCCGCCACGCCGATGATGCCGCCGATGCTGGTCAGAGCGGCGGCCTCGGTCAAAAACTGGCCCAGCACCCGGCGCTTTTTCGCGCCGATGGCCTTTTTCAGACCGATCTCCCTCGTCCGCTCGGTAACGGTCACCAGCATGATGTTCATCACGCCGATGCCGCCCACCAGCAGGGAGATGCCCGCGATCCAGAGCAGCTGGTTGTTGGTGGCGTTGCTCATCTCCTGGATCTGGGCGGCCTGGTTCATCAGATCGTCGCTGCGATAGGAAAAGGTCCCCTGGTCGCTGGTGCCGGATATCTGATTGGCGGTGAGCAGGTCCTCGGCCTGCTGGCCGATGGCGGTCATATCGTCGGTGCTCCGGGCCTTCAGCACCACGCTCTGGGGCTCGTCGAACCGGTACACGATGGGCCACGCCTCCAGGGGGATGAACACCTTGCCGCCGGAAGTGTCGGCATACATCTGATAGTCCCGGATGGTCTCGATGGCAAAGTCGCTGGAGCGGGTCTTTGCCACTACACCGACGATGGTGAAGGGCTCGCCGCCGATCTCCAGCACCTTTCCCACGGCGCTCACGTCGCCGAACAGCACCGCCTCCGCGCCGGTGTCCAGCATGGCGACCTTCCGGAAAGCGGCCCGGTCGTCGTCGGTGAAGCCCCGGCCGTAGCTGAGCTTGTAGCCGGTGGCGGTGAAGTAATCCCGATCCACGCCATACAGCTCGCCGGAGAAGGAGGTGTTGCCGTAATAGATATCGTAGTCATACTGCCGGGAGGAGAACAGGCTCACAGCCTCCACGTTCTCGATCTCCGCCAGCTGCTGGCGGGTCTCCTCGGTGATGGGCAGCACGTTGTCGGGCATCGGGTTCCACTGGGAGAAGGTATAGGGGTAGTCGTCCTGGTACAGCTGCACCGTCACGGCGTTGGTGCCGGAGCCGATGAGGCTCTCCTTGATCTGGTCGTTGGTGCCCTTGATGGTGGACACGATGGTGATGATGGAGGCGATGCCGATGATGATGCCCAGCATGGTCAGGAAAGAGCGCATCTTGTGGCCCCAGATGCCCTGGAATGCCAGCGCTATGTTCTCAAACATGTGTTTCCCGCCTCCTCATCAATAGTAGCTGCCATAGAGGCTCTGAAGGTCCTCCTTGTATTCGACCTTCGCGCCCTCCTTCACCGCGCGGCCGTAGGGGAAGGCCACATAATCCGTCTCCATGTCCAGCCCGCCGGTGATCTCCGTGGAGGAACCGTAATAGCTCCGGCCTGTGGAGACATAGCGCTTTTCCAGCCGGTCGTTCTCTCCGGCGGCGTACACATAGGTCCTGGCCCCCTCGGTGCGCAGGAACGCGTTGTCCATGACGAACACGCCCTCCTCGGGGGTCTCGCTGCCGGACAGAGAGTAGCTCAGATTCACATAGTAGCCCTCCCGCAGGCCCGCGTCCTCGTCCACCCGGACGGTGAAGGGGTACTTGGAGGCGTTCTCGTTGGACTGGGGGCTCCAGTAATAGAAATAGTTCTTGCTCTCGTCCACCGGGTACTCGCTGATCTCCACGATCTCGCCGTCCAGCGTCGTGCCGGTCATCCAGTCCTGGACCGTGACCGTGTCGCCCACATGCAGGATGCCCAGGTCGAACTCGCTCATGACGCCGGTGATGTAATATCCGCCGCCGCCGGAGACGAGCACCACCGGCTGGTTCTGCTCCAGAGCCTCCTGGGGGTCCAGAACGGTCTTTACCACGCCCGCCGTGGTGCACAGCACCTCGCCGTTGGACAGCTCGAATTCCAACGCCTTCAGTTCCTGCTCCGCCATCCGCAGCGCCAGGGTGCTGTCGGCGATCTGCTGCTGTGTCTCGATCTTCATCTGGTTGATCTCTTCCAGGGTGTAGGTGGGGCCGCTGTAGAAGTAGCCGCCGCCCCAGTCGCTCTCGCCGGTGTCCTCCATGTAGGGGGAGTACGCCGCGGGCATGATCCGATAGATCCACCCGGTGACGGGCTCGCCGGCGGCGTCCTCGCCGCCCCAGAGCTGCCGGAAGGCGAATTCGAAAGCCTCATAGACCATGCCGTTGAGGGCGTTGGCCTCCCGGATCTCGAACACGATATAGATGTTCCCGTCCCCCGGCACAGGGGTGATGGTGGGGACAGGGGTCTCCCCCGGCTGGCCGGGGACGTCCGGATCGGTGGGCGTATCGCCCGTACCGGGGTCAGAGGGCGCGTCCCCCGCGCCGGGGTCAGAGGGCGTCTCGCCCTCGGCCCGCAGGATGCGCGTGTCAGTGTGCCGCGCCCGGAAAACGGACGGCACCACATAGGCTCCACCGGGCTCGTCGGCGGCCTCCGCCGCGGGCACGGCGGTCGCCTCCGTGGCCGGCACCTCGGTGGCCTCGGCCACGGGCACAGAGGTAGCCTCCGTCGTCGGTACGTCCGTGGCGGTCGGCTCCGCCGGCGTCTCTGTGGCCGACGGTGTATCGGTGGGCTCTGCGCCGGGCTCTGGCGTGGCGTCGGGTTCTGCGCCGGGCTCCGGCGTGGCGTCGGGCTCCGTGCCGGGCTCCGGCGTGGCGTCGGGCTCCGTGCCGGGCTCTGGCGTGGCGTCGGGCTCCGTGCCGGGCTCTGGCGTGGCGTCGGGCTCTGTGCCGGGCTCCGGCGTGGCGTCGGGCTCACCGCTGGGCTCCGGCGTGGCCGTAGGTGTCCCGTCCGGGGTGGGACTGGGCTCCGCCGAGGGCGTGGGAGAGGGCTCCGGGCTTGGGGTGGGAGACTCCTCCGGCTCCGCGGTGGCCGGGATGTCCGGCATCTCCGGGATCGGCGGCATCTCCGCCGGCTCGCCCCGCGCCACAGCGATCAGGTAATCCACCATGGCGTCAAAGATGGGCAGCTGCTCGCTCCACATGAACACATAGGGGTCCTCTCTGGTGCCGCTGCCGCCCTGGAAATAGGGCACGCTCATCGATACCAGAGGCGCGCGGGTGGGCATGGGGGGCGCATATCCCCCGCCGCCATAGCCCACATGATAGGTGCCGATCTCCTGCAGCTTGGCCTGGGCGTCGCTCAGGTCCAGCTTATATTGGTCGATCTCGATCTGCTTTTTCTCCAGTTCCACCTCGTCCAGGGTGGTATCAAAGGCCAGGATCGGGTCGCCCACGTTGACCTGCTGGCCCTCCTGGACATAGATCTCCGTGACGGTCTGGGTGCTGGTCAAAAACACCGACTGCATCTTGTCGGCGGTGACGGGTCCCTCTGTCTCCGCGCGGGAGGCATAGCTGTCCGCGTAGCCGATGCCGCTGCTGATCGGGTAGACGTTCACCGTGCTGCCGCCGCGGTTTTTGAGATAATAGTACCCCCCGCCGCCGGCCGCGCCCAGCAGGATCACGCACACCAGCACGATAGAGACGACCTTCTTGGCCTTGCCCCGGCCGGGCTTCTGGCCGCTGTGTTTACCAGGCATCCCCGACGCCTCCTTCCCCTTCCGCCAGCAGCTCGCCGTCCAGGATGCGGCGCAGATGCTTGGCCCGGGCGCCCACCGCCGGCTCATGGGTGATGAGCACGATGGTGGTGCCCTTGGCATTCAGCTCGTCGAACAGGTCCATCACCTGATGGCCGGAGGTGCTGTCCAGCGCGCCGGTGGGCTCGTCGGCCAGCAGCAGCTTCGGCTTGTTGATCATAGCCCGGGCGATGGCGACGCGCTGCTGCTGGCCGCCGGAAAGCTGGTTGGGCATGAAATCCATCCGGTCTCCCAGCCCCACCATTTGCAGGGCCTCCTCCGCCCGGCGGTTGCGGGCGCGCTTTTTCACCCCCGCGTACAGCAGCGGCAGCGCCACGTTCTCCCGGGCGGACAGCTTCGGCAGCAGATAAAAGCTCTGGAACACGAATCCCAGCGTGGTGTTGCGCACGTCGGCCAGGTGATTGTCCGAGGCGTGGGCCACGTTCTCGCCGTTGAGCAGATACTCCCCGCTGGTGGGCACATCCAGGCACCCGATCAGATTCATGAGCGTGGTCTTGCCGGAGCCGGAGGGGCCCATGATGGCCAGATAATCCCCCTCCTCGATGGCCAGGTCCACGTGCTTGAGGATGTGGACGATCTCCTTGCCCTGGGGATAGTCCTTGCAGATATCCTTCATCTCAAGAAGCATGGCCGCCTCCTTACCCAACGACCCTGGGCTCGCTGCCCGTATCGCCGGCGGCCTGCTCCTCATAGCGCTCCACCGGCCGGCCCTCCTCCAGGCCCTCCTCGGGGAAGGCTATGTAGTCGGACAGGTCCAGCCCCTCGGTGATCTCATAGGCGCCCATCATCTCGTCGTAGACGCCCAGACCCACGGTCCGCTTGGCCAGCTTGCTGCCGTCGGCGGCCCACACATAGGCGGTTCCGTCCTCTTCATACTGGATATAGTACTCCGGCAGCATGGGCCCCTCGGGCTTTTCCTCTTCCTCTTCGCCGCTGTCCGGCTCGATGTACACATGCTGGCCCAGGATGAGCCCCTCGGTGTCCTCCAGCTCGATATAGAACGGGTACTTGCTGGCGGTGGTCATGCCGTCGTCGCTGCTGCCCACGTATACCATGCCGTCGTTGTTGTCGTTCTGCACCGGGTTCTCCCAGTCGATCATGGACAGGGTCCCGTTCCAGGTGACGGTGTCGTCGAGCCGCGAGCGGACCACCATGGGCATGCCCTCCGTGAGAGCGTAGGCGTTCATCTCGCTGATGTTGCCCTGGATGCGCAGGCGGGTCACATCGGTGATGGTGATGAAGTCCACGCCGGTGCCCACGCCGCTGCCGGAGGGGTCATAATAGCCGTTGCTGCCGCCGGTGCCGTCCTCGTCCACGGACATGACCCGGCCGGCGATGGGGGCGTAGATCTCCGCGTTCTCCAGAGCCGCCTCCTTGGTGGCGATGTCCCGGTCCTTCAGGGAGATGTTGTAGTTGGCCTCCCGGATCTCCACATTCTTCGCGTCGATCTGCAGGGTATAGCGCAGCTTGTCGCCCTCCTTGGCCTTGTCCCGCTCGCTCGTCAGCTCCTGGATGGCCTGCTGGGCGGAGGCGATGGTGTTCTCCAGCTGTTCCCGCTCCAGATAGGTCTTATCCAGATCCAGCTGCATGGCCTCGGTATCATAGCTGAAAAGAAGGTCCCCGGCCTTTACCAGGTCGCCTTCCTCCACATTTATTTCCAGGACCGTCTTGTCCTGATCCCGCTTCACCTGGGCGGTCTCCCCCGCCACGACCATCCCGGCGTACCGGTCGGCCAGGCCCACGGGTCCCGTGCCCACGATCATGGAGACCGGCTCTACGCTCACAGCCTCTCCGCCGGCGGCCTCAGAGCACCCGCTCACCGCGCCCGCCAGCACGATCCCCACCAGGATCACTGCGATCACTCGCTTCATGTCGTCCTCCTTATGCGAACAGTTTTCCTCACACCAGCAACGGTGTCACCCTATCATATTACGATTTGTAACAAATGTAAACAGCTTAATTCTTAAGATTTCATTAAACGCTTCTCATGGTATGAATTGACATCCCGCCCCTGTTGGGCTATACTGCCGGAAAACGGCGATCCCGCTGGAAAAGAGGTCCCTCATGAAGCTCCGTTCTCTGAAAAACTCCGCCCTGCTGCTGCTAACCGCCCTCATTTGGGGCGTGGCCTTCGTGGCCCAGAAGGACGGCATGAAGTATATCGGCCCGTTCACCTATAACTGCGTGCGCTCCTTCGTGGGCGGGCTGTTCCTGCTGGTCATGCTGCCCCCGCTGGACCGGCTCCGCAGCCGGAGCGGGCCCCTCGACAAGGGCAGCCGCCGGGACATCCTGGCCGGCGGGGCCGCATGCGGGCTGGCGCTGTTCGTGGCCGCCAATCTCCAGCAGTACGGCATCGCCCTCCAGGACCCGGCCACCAACGTGGGCAAGGCGGGATTCATCTCCGCCTGCTACTGCGCCTTCGTGCCGGTGCTGGGCCTGGTGCTGAAGCGCAAATCCCCGCCGCTGGTATGGCTGGGGGTGGCCGTGGCCGTGGTTGGGTCCTTCTTTCTGTGCCTGATGGACGGGCTGATGGCCGGCAAGGGGCTGGACCTGGGGCGGAGCGATCTGCTGATCCTGCTCAGCGCCCTGGGCTTTTCCGTGCACATCCTGGTCATCGACCATTTCTCCCCCCTGGCGGACGGGGTGCGCCTGAGCTGCGTGCAGTTTCTCGTGTGCGGGCTGCTGGGGGTGCCCTGCATGTTCCTGTTCGAGACGCCGGCGTGGCGGGACATCCTGGACTGCGCCGTGCCCATCCTGTACTCGGGCATCATGAGCAGCGGCGTAGCCTATACCCTGCAGATCGTGGCCCAGAAGGAGGTCCATCCGGCCGTCGCCAGTCTGATCCTCAGTCTGGAAAGCGTATTCTCCATGCTGGCGGGATATGCCCTCATGCCCGGATCGGCGCTGAGCCGGTGGGAGCTTTTGGGCTGCGCGCTGGTGTTCTCGTCGGTGGTCCTGGTCCAGCTGGCCCCGGCTCCGTGGGAGCCCGCCCCCCGAGGCTGAACCGGACACAAAAAACGTGCCCCCGGCCGATGGCCGGGGGCGCTGTGTTTCTATCAGTTGGTGTACACGTAATCGGAAGCGGTGATGGTGGGCAGCGAGACCTGGTTCTCGCCGGTGCCGTAGGTCCCGTTGTAGCTCCAGACGACGGACATGGTGCCAGAGGTGCCGCTGGCCACATCCAGCTCGGTGGAGAACAGATTGTTCACCGACGGGCCGTTGCCGGTGTAGTTGATGCTGCTGCCCATCAGGCTCTTGCTATAGCCGCTGAAGCTGATCGAGATGGGCTGGCTCATGACCTGCAGGCTCCAGGAGCTGACCGTTCCGGTGATCTTCAGCCGGGTGGTGCCGTTGCCCAAGTCCACGGCCTGCCAACTGACGGACATATTGACGCCCGCGCCGGTATCCGAGGAGAAGCTGCCCGAGCCGGTCACGCTGGCCGGCGCCTGCGTGGGAGGAGGCGGGTTCGTGGGAGCGGGCGCCTGGGTGGGAGCAGGCGGCTGCGTGGGCTTTGGAGTAGGCGCAGGCGGCTGCGTAGGCGGCCGGGTGGGCGGCGCGGTGGAGATCGGCGGGCTGGTGAAGCCGGGCCGCGGCGTGTTCACCACGATGGGCGGCACCGTCGGCGTGACCGTCGGGTCCTCCGTCGGCGGCGCGCTGGGTGTGACCGTGCTGACGAGGCCTCCGGGGCCGTCCACCTCTTCATCGGAGCATCGGCTCATCAGCGTTACCTCCAGGCCGACCACCAACAGCAGCACCAGCAGAAGAAGCAAGATCCTCTGCACTCTCATATCCTTTCCCTCCGATCTCTCTCCAAAGCAGATGGGGTCCTCTTTCTCCGTCCCGACGCGCGGGGATCATCCGTGGTTTGTATTATAGCGCGTTTCTTTTCCAAACGCAACACCTTAACTTCTTAACTTCATCGGCCTGTCAGGGCCCGGAAATAGTCGGTCTCCATGGCCCGGCGGTCGAATATGTACCGGTCGTACACCAGCCGGCAGACATCGGCGACGTATTCCGCCTGTTCCTGATCGTCCGCGAACCGGTCGTCCGCCGGGAAAAAGCTCTCCTCCCCGGCGATGAAGCACCCGGCGTCCGTCACCCAGTCGCAGTAGGCGCTGCCGCCCAGACTCACCAGCGGCGGGCGGCCTTCCTCCGGCGGGGCCAGCAGATCCCGGCCGGACAGCAGCCGGGCGTCATAGTCCATGCCCAGCAGATCCAGCAGCGTGGCTGTCACGTCCAGCTCCGAGGACGGCACCGTCACCGACGTGCCCACCAGCCGCTGGCTCCACAGGAACATGTGCCCCCGCAGCGGCTGGGTGTGGCCCGTCAGCAGGCATATCACCGTGTCGTCAGCCATGTTCTGCTCCTCCAGCGCCTGGAACAGGGCCGCCAGAGACGCCTCCCCGTCGGCGTCGGGCCAGACCCAGTAGACAAAAAACGGTGCCTCCTCCGCTCCCAGCATGGCAAAGTCCGGCCCGCCCTCCGATCGCACGGCGGCAAAGCCCAGCGCCTCATAAGCCGCGTCCATATCCCCCCGGCCCGGCCACGCCCGGCACACATAGCCCGCGTCCCCCAGGCATCGAGCCAGCGCGAACGGCACCGACAGGGACCGCGCCCCCACGGCGGCCAGCGCCGTGTCCTCCCCCACCGCCGTGGGGGTCACGCCCGTGAGCAGGGCGAACTCCCGGCCGTCCCGGCCCTGGTACCACTCCGGGGCATAGTGCTCCAAAAAGCCGGCTCCCCCGGTCCAGAGCCGGTACAGCGCCGGGCTGCCCGTCTGGTCGAGCTTGAGCTCGGTCCAATCCTCCGCCAGGATGAGCACCAGGTTATTTCCGGCGAGCAGGCCGGTGTAGCGGCTCTTGGCCGTGGGCGTCCGGGTCAGATAATAGGCGTCCAGCTCCCCCAGCACGGCGCTGCCCGCGGTATGCTTGTCCGAGGCGGGAGCCAGATCCAGGACATTGTATCGCTCCGCGCTCCATTCCGCCGCGACGGCCATCACCGGCGCGGCCTGCAGAGCCTGCTCCGCCCGGGTCCGGGCCGCCATGAGACCCCCCAGCGCCACCAGCGTCAGGGCAAATATGAACCGGCGCATCATGACCGCCTCCTTACGCGCTTTTCTTATAGAATGGCGCACAGGGGCTGTCGAATGGAGCCGAAAGGCCGGCCCGGCCGGAAAAAAAGCGGCCGCGGAAGGGCGGCCGCGCATTGATTTTTTCCACGGCGGATGGTAATATTAGCTTTTGACGGAAACTTTGACAGGCAGGAATGATTTATGGCTGATCTGAAAAACGAGATCCAACGGCGGCGCACCTTCGCCATCATCTCCCACCCGGACGCCGGCAAGACCACGCTGACGGAAAAGCTCCTCCTTTACGGAGGCGCCATCCAGCTGGCCGGCGCGGTGAAGGGCAAGGCCAGCGCCCGCCACGCGGTCAGCGACTGGATGGAACTGGAAAAGCAGCGGGGCATCTCCATCACCTCGTCGGTGATGCAGTTCGAATACGCAGGCTATTGCATCAACATCCTGGACACCCCCGGCCACCAGGACTTCTCCGAGGACACCTACCGCACCCTCATGGCCGCGGACAGCGCCGTGATGGTCATCGACGCGGCCAAGGGCATCGAGCCCCAGACCCGAAAGCTCTTCAAGGTCTGCGCCATGCGCCACATCCCCATCTTCACCTTCATCAACAAGCTGGACCGGGAGGCCCGCAGCCCCTATGACCTGGTGGAGCAGCTGGAGAACGAGTTCGGCATCGGCACCTATCCCATGAACTGGCCCATCGGCTGCGGCCAGGATTTTAAGGGCGTCTATGACCGCCAGTCGGGCAAGATCCTCTCCTTCGGCGACGCCCACCGGGGCTCCGCCCGCATCCAGGCGGAGGAACACAGCCTGGACGAGGGCGAGGCGCTGGACGCGCTGCTGGGCCGCACGCTGCGCCAGACGCTGGAGGCGGACGTGGAGCTGCTGGACGGGGCGGGCTACGAGTTCGACCTGGACAAGGTCTGCAAGGGGGAGCTGAGCCCGGTGTTCTTCGGCTCCGCCCTCACCAATTTCGGCGTGGAGCCCTTTTTGAAGAGCTTTCTGGCGCTGACGCCCCCGCCCCTGCCCCGGCAGGCCGCCGAGGGCACCGTGGACCCCTTCGACGAGCGGTTCTCCGCCTTCGTGTTCAAGATCCAGGCCAACATGAACAAAGCCCACCGGGACCGGATCGCCTTCATGCGCGTCGTCTCCGGCCGGTTCGAGCGGGACAGGGAATACTTCCATGTCCAGGGTGGCAAGGCCCTGCGCCTGGCCCAGCCCCAGCAGATGATGGCCCAGGACCGGCAGATCATCGACGAGGCCTACGCCGGGGACATCATCGGCATCTTCGACCCTGGCCTGTTCGCCATCGGCGACACGGTCTGCGACAAGGCGCGGCACGTCACCTTCGAGGGCATCCCCACCTTCGCCCCGGAGATCTTCGCCGCCGTGGAGCGCATCGACACCATGAAGCGCAAGCAGTTCGAAAAGGGCATGACGGAGATCGCCCAGGAGGGCGCCATCCAGATCTTCCACGCCCCGGGCGCCGGATTGGAGGAAGTGATCGTCGGCGTGGTGGGCGTGCTGCAGCTGGAGGTGCTGGAGTACCGGCTCAAGACGGAATACGGCGTGGACGTGCGCCGGCGGGGCCTGCCCTACCAGTTCGTCCGCTGGGTGGAGAACAAGGACATGGACCTGAGCCGGCTCAACCTGGGCACCGACAGCCGCTGGGTCCAGGATTTCAAGGGCAACGATCTGCTGGTGTTCGGCGGCCAGTGGTCCATCCGCTGGGCGGAGGAAAAAAATCCGGGCCTGATCCTGCGGGAGTTCAAACAAAACTGAATGCGCCGCGCCCCGGGACGTTCCGTCCCGGGGCGCGATACATTAAATTATACTCTCAGCTCAGGAGCATTCGGTCGTTGTCCAGGGCCTTGCCCACGTTCTCCTTGAACATGCGCAGCAGATCGCTCACCGTGAGGCCCTGACGCGCGTCGCCCTTCAGATCCAGGAGGATGCGCCCGGAGTCCATCATCAGCGTCCGATTGCCCAGCTCCAGGGCCGAGGACATGTTGTGGGTGATCATCAGGCAGGTGAGGCCGTGCTCCCGGACGATGTCCTGGGTCAGGGCCAGGACCTTCTCCGCCGTACTGGGGTCCAGGGCGGCGGTGTGCTCATCCAGCAGCAGCAGCTTGGGCGGCACCATGGTGGCCATGAGCAGGGTCAGCGCCTGGCGCTGGCCGCCGGAGAGAAGCCCCACCGGCTGGCGCATCCGGTCCTCCAGGCCCATGTCCAGCAGGGCCAGCTTATCCCGGAAGGCGGCCTTCTCCGCCTTGGACACGTGGCTGAGCCAGCCGCCGCCGGCCGCCGCCAGGGCCAGGTTCTCCTCGATGGTCATGGCCGGGGCGCTGCCCCGCATGGGGTCCTGGAACAGCCGGCCGATGGCCTTGGCCCGCTTGAACTCCGGCTGGAAGGTCACGTCCTGGCCGTCCAGTTCGATGCGGCCGGTATCGGGGAAAAAGCTGCCGGCGATGGCGTTGAAAAGGGTGGATTTCCCCGCGCCGTTGGCGCCGATGATGGTGACGAAGTCGCCCTTCTCCAGATGCAGGCTCACGTCCGTAAGGGCTGTCTTTTCGTTGACCGTGCCGGGATTGAAGGTCTTGGAGATGTTTTGGAGGGTGAGCATATCAGCCGCCTCCCTTCCTGGACCCGGCCAGCCGCTTTTCGAGCATGGGCAGCTGGGTCTTGAGATAGGGCCCCGCGATGGCGATGATGACGATCACCGAACTGACCAGCTTGAGCATGAACGCGGGCATGTTCAGCCGCAGGGCGATGGTGTACACCAGCCGGAAGATCACCGATCCCAGGACCATGCCCACCGCCCGCTTGGCGATGGAGCCCCGGCCCAGGAAGGTCTGGCCGATGAGCAGGCTGGCCAGGGCGATGGTGACCATGCCGGAGCCGATGTCGATGTTCACCGACTTCTGGCTCTGGGCCAGCAGGCACCCGGAAAGGCCCGTGAAGGCGTTGGCCACACACAGGCCCACCGTGGTGGTGAACACGGGGTTGATGGAGGAGGAACGGACCATATCCGGGTTGTCGCCGGTGGCCCGGATGGCCAGGCCCAGCCGGGTGCGCAGGAACAGCGTCAAAAACACGATCACCAGCGCCACCGCCGCAAGGGCGATGAGCAGCTCCTGATACCCGGCCAGGGGCGTGTCCGCCAGCAGGGCCTTGACCTTGGTGAACACGGTCTCGGTCTTGTTCATGTTCAGCAGAGAGGACTTGCCCATGACGGCGATGTTGATGGAGTACAGGCCGGTGTTGACGATGATGCCGGCCAGCAGGCTGTCGATGCCCATGCGGGTCTGGAGCACGGCGGTGACGAAGCCGGAGAGCATCCCCGCGGCCATGGCGGCCGGGATGCTCAGATAGGGGTGGCCGGCGATGGCCACCACGGCCCCCACCGCCGCGCCCAGGGTGAAGCAGCCGTCGGTGCTCAGATCGCACACGTTCAGCATGGAGTAGCTCAAAAACAGGGCCAGTACGGTCAGCGAGCAGGTGACGCCCAGCTCCAGCGCCGTCTGCACCAGCCCCCATATGGCGGATAGTGACATGGTTTCTCCTCCGGGTCATGATATAGGGGGCAGGGGCTCGCGCCCCTGTCCCCGCGTCATTTTTCAGTTCTGGCTTATTCGGCCGCCTCGCCGAATTCCTCGGCGGTCTCGATGGGCTTGACGGCGGTGCACAGGTCGGCGAACAGCTCGGCCAGCTCGTCGAAGGTCTTGCCGGTGATCTGCTCGCACACGTCGGTGTTGATGGTGGCGGTGCCGTTGTCGAAGGTCATGACGGGCAGCTCAGCGGGGTCCTCGCCGTCGATCAGGACCTGGGCGATCATGTTGGCGGTCTCCACGCCCAGGTTGGCGTAGTCCACGCCGTAGCCCAGGAACGCGCCGTTCAGGGCGAAGGAGTCGGCGCCGGTGTAGTGGGGGATGCCGGCCTCGGCCAGGGCCTCGTAGATGGAGAGCTCGGCGGTCATGATGGTGTTGTCGGAGGGGGTGAACACGGCGTCCACGCCGTCGGCGATCATGCTGTCCACAGCCAGCCGGACCTCGGGGATGGTGGTGCCATTGTACTCCTTATACGCAATGCCCTTCTCGTCCAGGTATTCCTTGGCCGCGGCGATGGGGGTGGCGGAGGAGTCCTGGCCCAGGTCATACAGCAGGCCTATCAGGTCCGCCTCGGGGTCGGCGGCAAAGATCAGGTTCATGACAGCGGTGGTGTCCAAGAAGTCGCTGGTGCCGGTGATGTTGGCGCCGGGGGCCTCATTGCTCTCCACCAGGCCGGCGGCCTCGGGGTCGGAGACGGCGGAGAAGATGACGGGGATCTGGTTGTCCTCGGTAGCGGCCTGCATCTGCATGGCCACGGGGGTGGCCACGCCCACCATCAGGTCCACGCCGTCGGCGATGAAGTTCTGGATGATCTGGTCCATGACGGCGGCGTCGCCGTTGCAGTTGTCGTAGCTGATCTCGAAGGTGACGCCCTTCTCCTCGCCGATGGCGGTCAGCTGGTTCTGGATGTTCTCCACGATCTGGTTGAGGGACGCGTCGTCCACGTAGTTGCAGATGCCGATCTTATAGGTCTCGCCCTCGGCGAAGGCGACAGAGCTCATGGACAGGGCCAGCACAAGGGCCATCACGATGCAAACGATCTTTTTCATTGTATTGTTCTCCTTTTCAAGCTTTCTCATTTTAGTTTTTTTGGTTCGTTCATGTTCATGTTTCGTGGGTGTCGTCCTTACGCCCGCCATCGTCTGGACAATATGAACATCTTCATGTACCTCCCCTTGGAAAATAAAAATCCTGTCCCTGCATTTCTGCTGGGACAGGATGTTATAAACTCCTGCGGTGCCACCCGGCTTGACGCTCAAAAAAGCGTCCGCTTTGCTCCGCGCCATCACGCGGCGGCGTTGTTCACGGAGCGCCTCTCTCCGTCTCACATAGGGCGGACAAGTCCGCCTTCCGATCGCCCTCCGAAGTCCATTCGCACATTCCCGCCTGTACCGCGCTCCCAGCAACGCGCAGCTCTCTGGGACAGGCACTGGAAAGGTTACTTACTCTTCATCAACGGTTTACTGTATTGAATTTGGCTGCATTATAGCGCGGGAATGAACGTTTGTCAATACCTTTTTTGCAGGTATTTTTTACCATGCGCACCGGCGCGTTTTTACAGCGCGCACAGCGCCGCGGCGGTGTCGGCGGCCAGGGCGGCGTTGTTGAGCACCAGCTGGATGTTGGACTCCAGGCTGTCGCCGCCGGTGAGCTCCTTGACCCGGGCCAGCAGGAAGGGGGTCACCTTCTTGCCCTTGACGCCCTGGGCCACGCTCTCGGCCACGGCCTGGTCGATGGCGGCGTTGATGACCGCCGGGTCCATGGAATATTTCTCCGGGATGGGGTTGGCGCACAGCATGCCGCCGGGATAGCCCAGGGCCCGCTGGGCTGCAAAGGCCGCGGCCAGCTCCGCCGGGCTCTCGGCCCGGAAGTCCACGCCGAAGCCGCTGGTGCGGGTATAGAAGGCGGGCAGCTCGTCGGTCTGATAGCCGCACACGGCCACGCCCTTGGTCTCCAGATACTCCAGAGTCAGGCCCAGGTCCAAAATGGACTTGGCCCCGGCGCACACCACCAGCACCGGCGTGCGGGCCAGCTCCTCCAGGTCGGCGGAGATGTCCATGGTGACCTCCGCGCCCCGGTGCACGCCGCCGATGCCACCGGTGGCGAACACGCCGATGCCGGCCAGGGCGGCCACGATCATGGTGGCGGCCACGGTGGTGGCGCCATCCTCGTGGCGGGCGCACAGCACCGGCAGATCCCGGCGGCTGGCCTTGGTGACGGCCTGGCCCTTCTTGGCCAGGTACTCGATCTCGTCCTTTTCCAGCCCGGCCTTCAGCCGCCCGCCGATGACGGCGATGGTGGCGGGCACGGCGCCGTGGGCGCGGATCATGTCCTCCACGGCGAACGCGGTCTCCGCGTTCTGGGGCCAGGGCATGCCGTGGGAGATGATGGTGCTCTCCAGCGCCACCACGGGCCTGCCGGCGGCCAGCGCCTCGGCCACCTCCGGCTTTATGTCCAGATACTGATTCATGCTTGACGCACCTCCGGAAAAACTTTACAATGGTCTTGGGTCCCGTCACTTGGCGGTGACGAAAAACAGGCTGAGAAAAAAGGCGATCTCCAGGACCAGGATGGCCGGGACGCCGACGGTGAATTTCCGCTTGCGGATCTTATGCCAGAACAGCAGCATCCCCGCCAGCGCGCCCACGGCCCCGCCCACGGCGGCCAGGCCCAGCAGCGCGGCCTCCGGGATGCGCTCCCGGTGGACCCTCGCCAGGTACTTGTCCACGCCGTACACGGCCAGGGTGAGCAGATTCACCGCCTCCAGATAGATCAAAAGCACAACGAAAATATCCATGGCCACAGTATAACCTTTTTTTGCCGGGAGGTCAACCGATGCAGACCAGAAAGCTCTATTACGAGGACGCCTACTGCAAGCGCTTCACGGCGCGGGTGCTCAGCTGCGAGAGGGCCGGCGACGGCTGGGAGGCGGTGCTGGACGCCACGGCCTTCTTCCCGGAGGAGGGCGGCCAGACGGCGGACACGGGCACCCTGGACGGCGCGGCCGTGACGGACGTGCAGGAGCGGGATGGGGTCATATACCACCGCCTGGCCGGGCCGATCGAGCCGGGCCGGCAGGTAGAGTGCGCGCTGGACTGGGCCGAGCGGTTCCGTAAGATGCAGACCCACACGGCGGAGCACATCCTCTCCGGCCTGGCCCACGCCAAATACGGCTATGAGAACGTGGGCTTCCACTTGGGCGCGGACTGCTGCACGGTGGATCTGAGCGGAGAGCTGGACCGGGCGCAGCTGGACCAGCTGGAGCGCCAGGCCAACGCCGTGGTGTGGCGAAACGTGCCGGTGACGGCCCGGTTCCCCTCCGTGCCGGAACTGAAGGACCTGCACTACCGCAGCAAGCTGGAGCTGACCCACGACGTGCGCATCGTGACGGTCCAGGGGGTGGACGACTGCGCCTGCTGCGCGCCCCATGTGTCCGGCACGGGCCAGATCGGGGCTATCAAAATTTTGGATTTCATGCGCCACCGGGGCGGCGTCCGGTTCTGGATGAAGGCCGGCCCCGACGCCATGGAGGACTACGCCCGCCGCTATGCCGCCACCGTGGCAGTGTCCGGGCTGCTCAACACGCCCCAGGAGGACGTGGCCGCCGGGGTGGAGCGGCTGCTGGCCCAGCGGGACGGTCTGAAGCGGGAGATGGCGGAGCTTCGCCGGGAGATGGCCCGGGCGCGGGCAGATGCCCTGCCGGAGACGGACGGGCATTTGCTGCTGTTCTTCCAGGGGGACGAGGACGCGCTGCGCCTGCTGGCCAACGCCGGGATGGAAAAATGCGCCGGCGTGTGCGCGGTGTTCGCCGGGGAGGACAGGGCATGGCGGTTCGTCATGGCCAGCCGCACGGCGGACATGCGCGCCTTTCTCAAGGAGCACGGCCCGGCCCTGGGGGCCAAGGGCGGCGGCCAGCCCCGGATGGTCTCCGGCCGGAGCACCGCTGACCGGAAGGAGCTGGAGGCGTTTTTCGGCCACTGAGGGAGAGAAAGCAAAAAACGGGGCATGGCCGCCGGCAGGCGGTCATGCCCCTGTGTGATTTGTCCCTGCGCCGTCAGCCGGTGCTCTCGCCGATGATGCCGCTGATGTTGCTGGGGTCCTGGGCCAGGGAGAGGATATAGCTGCGCAGGCTGGCCATGGCGTTGGCGTCGCAGGCATAGTTGGTGCCCACCACCTGCTGGATGGAGTCGCCGACGAAATAGAGGATGGGGCCGGACTCGTCGGACAGGGTGACGGAGACGGTGATCTCCTCGCCCTGGGGGGCAACCTGCTCCGCCGAGGCGGTGATGGTGGTGACCTGCTGGACGAACTGGGCCGCGGTGCTCCCGCTGAGAGTCAGATAGCCGTCCTGGCCGTTGATGGTGTAGCTGACGAACACGCCGATGACGGTGACGCCGCCCAGCTCATTGAAGGCCGCCTGCTGGGCCAGGGCGATGTCCTCCCGCAGGGCGGTCAGCTGGCCGCCGGAGAAGGTGGGCAGCCGGCTCTCCGGCAGCACCGCCGTCTCGGGCAGCTGCTCCAGACCGTCCAGCCAGTAGTACACCGTCCCGTAATCCTCCGACACGGTCACTGCCAGGCAGGGCCCGGCAAAGGAGAAGGTATAATAGGACGCGTCGGGCAGGGAGAACACATAATCGGTGGTCTGGGTCAAGTCGATGTTCTGGTCAGGGCTGGTCTCGATCCGGTTGATGCGGGCGTTGGCCAGCAGCTGGAACACCTGGTCCACGACGGCCGGGTCCTGGCTGGTCAGCGTGGCACCGCCGTTCATCCGCCGGCCCACGGAGACCGGCCGGTTATTGTAGTAATCATCGGCAAAGGCGCGGATGCCGGCGTCGAAATACAGGTCGAACAGGTCGTATCCCTCGCTGTAACCGGGGAAGGTGAGGGCCCAGAGATTGTCCCCGCCGGAGACGGTATAGTTGGTGGAGGGCATTTTCAGGTCGGTCCCGGCAAAGGTGACGGACCAGGTGACGCCGTTTTTCATGGTGAAGATAAAGGTGGTCTCCCCGCCGATCGGGGCGCCCTCCGCCCGGCCGGTGACAGACATGGACCGCAGCGCGTCGCAGGCGGCGATGATGGACGCCCGGTCAAAGACGGGGGAGGCATAGCCCCGCTCGGGGGTATAGATGCTCAGGGCGATGGGGGTGTCGTCATAGTAGGACGAGGCAAAGCTGTCCCAGCCGATAAAGCTCATCAGCGGCCGCGTCTCGAACACGTCCTCCGTCGGCGCCGCGTCTTCCGGCGCGGGGGTCTCCGTCCCGGCGACCACCGGGTCGGTCCCCGGCATGATGGGCACGAAATGGCCGCAGGCGGCCAGCGCCAAGAGCAGTCCCAGCGCCAGCAGCAGCCCCATGAGTCTCTTCATATGGTCACGTCTCCTTTTCGGGTCAACGGCAAGTTCCGATACGCTGCCAGTATAGCACGACTTGTCCCGCCTGTCAAAACGCCCGTTCCGAGGGGATAAACAAACGATCGCCGGAGCAAAGTCACCTTTGCTCCGGCGAGGCCCGCCCTGCCGTGGGGGCCAGATTTGTAACCTGCACAACTCGGCAGGTGGGTCGCCTCATGTCGGTTTCCGCGCTTCCAACATCCGGCACAAGCCGGGAGGCCTGCGCTCCGCCGCCATATACGGCGTCCCTTATAATAGATGTGGGTCCAACCGGGCCCTTGAGACCACGAACAGGGCAGGTTTTATACGCTCAGGTTCACTCGGCGGAGGGCGCCTCGTCCTCTTCGGCAAAGACCTGCTCCATGTAGTAGTCATAGACCCTCTGGAGCTTATCCTCGTCGTCCACGGAGATGAACTGTTCCTCGCCGTTCTCCTCCACCACCTGCAGGATGATGAAGCCGTAATCAGGGTCGTCCTCGGCCATATCGGCGGGGAGAAAGACCATGTACTCGTCGCCCTCGAATTCCAGGGTGCCCAGATGCTCCAGCTCGAATTCGTTGCCGTCGTCGTCCTCGATGGTGATGTAACTCGCGCCAAATTCGCTTTCCATTGCCGTCCCCTCCTTGGGTGATGCCTCTATTGTATATGCTCCGGGGGCAGATTGCAAGAGGGAAAAAGGGGAATTTCCCCCGCCTCAGGAGCCATAGTCCTCCAGCAGCCGGACCACCCGGCCATAGTCCTCCGCGGCCACGCCGCCGTTCAGGGCCATCCGGTCGGAAAGGGGCAGGTCCCTGACGCGGATGTCGGTGACGGTGACGGGCTCGGCCGCGTCCGGCGGGCAGAACACCCCTATGAAGCCGTCCCAGGCGCGCAGCATATACCCGCTCTGCGCCATGGCTGAGGCGGGCTCCGCCCTGGACAGCACCCCCAGATCCGCCAGCACCGTCAGCAGGCTCATGGCCGCGAACACCGCCAGCAGCAGCGTCAAAATGATCTTCATCCGAAATTTCAAAGCCCTTCAGCTCCTCCCGGACAGTATGCCCCGCCGCCGGACCTGTCATGCACGATTTAGGGAACAGTTCATCTTTTCTTCATAATTGGGATATACAATCGAGCCAAATGGTGCTATAATAGTTATATCTATGCACACGTACCGACAGCGCAGAACATGCGTTCCCTGGGAGACGGAGGAACATTTGTGAATATATTCCGCAGAATCAGAGACAGTTTCCGGCGGCTCCGTGCCTGGCACAACAGCCGCAGGATGCGCCGTGCCCGCCGGGCGGTAGAGTCCGTGGCGGACACCGCCGCCGCCGGCGTGGGTTTCACGCTGCGCCTGGGCGTGAAGATCGTCGTCACGGCCCTGCTGGTGTTCATCACTACCGGCATGATCCTGGCCTGCATCTTCGCGGTGTACGTGAAAACCAGCCTGTCCGAACGGCTGGACGTGACACCCCAGGAGATCGCCACCAGCGAGTCCAGCCGCGTGCTGGCCGAGACCAGCCCCGGCAGCGGCCAATGGGTGGAGATCGACACCCTCTATGCCAAGATCAACCGCATCTGGGTGGACTATGAGGATATGCCCATCGACCTGGAGCACGCCTGCGTGGCCATCGAGGACAAGCGCTTTTATCAGCACAAGGGCGTGGACTGGTGGCGCACCGTGGCCGCCTTCGGCAACATGTTCGTGAGCATGCGGGACAACTTCGGCGGCTCCACCATCACCCAGCAGCTGATCAAGAACCTGACCGGCCAGGACGAGGTCACCGTCCAGCGAAAGCTGCTGGAGATCTTCCAGGCCCTGGAGTATGAAAAAAAATACACCAAGCAGGAGATCATAGAGCTATACCTCAACCAGATCTATCTGGGCGAGGGCTGCAACGGCGTGGGCACCGCCTCCCGGGTGTATTTCGGCAAGGAGGTCCGGGACCTGGACCTGGCCGAGTGCGCCAGCCTGATCGGCATCACCAACAACCCCTCCCTCTATGACCCCTACATCGGCCCGGAGAGCAAGGCCCGCAACAAGGCCCGCCAGGAGACCATCCTCTGGAACATGTACGATCAGGGGTACATCACCTACGACGAGTACGTCTCCGCCAAGAACGAGACCCTCCACTTCCAGCGCGCCGAGGGCGAGGAGAGGACCTTCACCCCCAACACCTACTATGTGGACTCGCTGGTGTACGACCTCATAGACGATTTTGCCGCCGCCCGCGGCATCAACCGGGACCTGGCCGAGAGCCTGGTCTACAACGGCGGCTACGACATCTATACCTGCCTCGACCAGCGCATCCAGCAGATCGTGGACGACGTGTACCAGA
Organism: uncultured Oscillospiraceae bacterium; assembly: GCA_947624065.1. GTDB lineage: Bacteria > Bacillota > Clostridia > Oscillospirales > Oscillospiraceae > CAJOIG01. The sequence goes on from CANQIO010000010.1 coordinate 35,049, forward strand.
ACACCGGCAATCTTCCCCGGCCCTGGCAGTCGCCCCCCGCGGGGGCCAAGTTCGCCTCCGCCATCGTGGTCATGGACCCCAAGACCGGCGCCGTGCTGGCGCTGGCCGGCAACGTGGGCCAAAAGACCGGCAGCTTCACCAGCAACTACGCCACCGAATACCGGCGGCCCCCCGGGTCCTCCTTCAAGCCCGTGGCCGTCTACGGCCCGGCTTTCGACCTGGGCCTGATCACCCAGGACACCAAGGTCAACGACTCGCCCGATATCGTCCTGGCCGGTAAGCCTGACTGGTATCCCCGCAACGACTCCGGCGGCTATATCGGCTGGACCACCATCCGCATCGGCGTGGCCCGCTCCCTGAACACCGTGGCGGCCCAGGTACTGGATAAGCTGGGCCTGCAGGCCTCCTGGGACTACCTGACCAACCGCTTCGGCTTCACGAGCCTGGTCCGGGACGTGTGGGATGAGGCGTCCCAGCAGATCGTGTCGGACTATGTGTATCCGGCTCTGGCTCTGGGACAGCTCAGCTACGGCGTCACCCCCCTGGAGATGGCCCAGGCCTTCACCGCCTTCGACAATGACGGCGTCATGAGCTTCGGCCGGCTCTACTCCATGGTGACGGACCGGGAGGGCAACGTGGTGCTGGACAATCCCGTCCGTTCCCAGGTGGCCGTCAAGGCCAACACCGCCTGGAACATCACCGACATGCTCTGGGCCGCCGCCAACGGCGGTACGGGCTATTCCGCCAACTTCTCCGGTCAGGCCGTGGCCGGCAAGACCGGTACCACCAGCAGCAACCGCGACCGGTATTTCACCGGCTATACCCCCTACTATATGGCCGCCGTCTGGACCGGGTATGAACGCAACGAGAGGATGTACTTCAACATCAACCCGGCCACCCAGATCTGGCAGATGGTCATGAGCCGCATCCACGCGGGCCTGCCCTATAAGGACTTCCCCATCCCCTCCAGGGGCTGGGCCACCAACATTTTCGGCGAGGAGGAGACCCCCACGCCCGAACCCACCGGGACGCCCGAGCCCACTGCGACGCCCGAGCCGCCTCCCGGCGTAATGGATACGCCGCCGGTGATCCCCGACGATCCCATCGCGCCGATGACCGACCCGCCCGTCGTGCCGGTGACCGACGAACCCATCGTACCGGTGACCGAGCCGCCCGTCGTACCGGCGACCGACCCGCCCGTCGTGCCGGTGACCGATGCGCCGGTGATCACGGAACCGCCCGTCGTGCCGGCGACCGAACCGCCCGCCGGCGGGGAGGCGCCGCCCCCCTTTGGCTGACAGAGAGATCGCGATATCCGCTCGTCCTTCCGTTCTTTGGGAAGGATGGGCGGATATTTTTCCAAAAACCTTCACGGGCCTGTTGACAACCCGGAAACAACGTGTTACAATTCAGTTACAATATCAACGGAGGCGTTACCCATGGCAGAGAAGAAGACCGCAGCCCTGCAGTATAAGGGCCACCCCCTGCGCCGGAAGGACAACCTCATCTATTTCGGCAGCATGGCGGACAAATACATCATCATGCTCCAGATCCTGGACACCAAGAAGATCAAGGACCTGGATGTGGCTACCCGCGTATCCGTTCAGCTGCAGCTGACCGATCCGGACTTGAAGAGCCGGGATCGGGTCGTGAAGAAGAGCGAAAAGGACAGCCTTTACGCGGCCATGGACGTGGCCAGCGTGTGGCTGGACCGGGCGCTCGCCACCCGTTGATATGCGCAGGCCAAGCAGCGCGGCGCTGTTCCGCTGGAGCGTGATCCTGGTCATCCTGCTGTGCCTGACCGTGGCCGTGGGTGGGACCTCCGCCCGCGCGGACAGCTGCGAGGGCGCCGGCACCGTGACCGCGTCGGCTTTGAATCTGCGCAGCGAACCCTCCACCTCCGGTTCGATCCTGGCCACCCTGCCCCGCGGCGCCGTCGTGCTCATCACCGGGGACACGGACGGGTGGTATAAGATCTGGTATCAGGGCGAGTCCGGTTATGTGAGCAAGAGCTACATCAGCTTCGCGCTCCAGGCGGACAGCAGCTTCGGCACCGGTACCGTCACCGGCAATGGCGTGAACGTGCGCTCCGGGCCCGGCACCGCCTATTCCGCGGTGGGCACGGCCAGCGAGGGGGACACCATGTCCGTCACCGGCGTGTCCGGCGGCTGGTTCAAGGTGCGCTATAAGGACACCGACGCCTATCTTTTCAGCGACTATATGTCCGTTTCCTGGATCACCGGCGGCAGCACCGCCCCCGAAGCCCCGTCGCCGTCCCCCTCCGGGACCACCGGGGTCATCACCGGCGATTACGTGCGCATGCGCTCCGGGCCCGGCACCGGCTACTCCATCCTGGGTACATACAACAGCGGCACCAAGATGACCATCACCGGCTCCTCCGGCGACTGGTATGCCGTCAGCTACAACGGCCTTCAGGGCTATGTGTACAAGCAGTACCTCAGCCAGTCCGGTGTCACGGCCGACGTGGAGGATATGGACGACGTTTCCGCCCTGACCACCACCGGCGTGAACCTGCGGGAGGGCCCCTCCACGGCCTATACCAGCAAGCGGCTGCTGGCCGCCGGCACCTATGTCACCATCACCGGCAAGTCCGGCCAGTGGTACCGGGTCGATTACAGCGGCATCACCGGTTACATCTACCAGGACTACCTGTCCACCTCCTCCAGCGACGACGACGGCCGGTCCCTGGCGCCCTCCACCGCGGGCGGAAAGATCGTGGCCGAGGCCAAAAAGTACCAGGGCGTGCGCTATGTCTACGGCGGCGCCAGCCCCTCCGGCTTTGACTGCTCCGGTTTCGTCTATTACGTTTACAAGCAGTGCGGCTATTCCATTACCCGCACCGCCACCTCCCAGAGCTACGACGGCGTGAAGGTAGCCCGGGCCAATATGCTCCCCGGCGACATCATCATCTTCCTCAACGGCGCAAAGACCGCCATCGGCCACGCCGGTATCTACATCGGCAACGGCCAGTTCATCCACGCCTCCTCCGGCTCCGGACGGGTCGTCATCTCTTCCCTGTCCAGCAGCTACTACGATACCCGGTTCTATACGGCCCGCCGGGTGGCGTGAAAATAACGACAAAAGAAAGCCCCGGAGAACATGTCTCCGGGGCTTTTCGCGTCATATTTGATCTACCGCTGGGGGCCGTAGAAGAACAGGGCCACGGTGCCGGGTCCCACGTGGGAGCCGGTGACCGGCTCATAGCACACCGTCAGGATCTGGCCGGTGCAGCCGGCGGCCCGCAGCTTTTCCACCACCAGAGCCGTATCCTTGGGGCTGTCGCAGTGGGCCAGGCCCACCGGGGCGGACAGGTCCGTGCAGAACTCCTTGTATTTCGCGGCCAGGGTGTCCAGGGAACGCCGCCGGCCCACGTTCATGTGCCGCAGCACGATGTGGCCCTCCACGTCGCCAAAGAGCACCGGCTTGACGTTGAGCATGTTGCCCACCACCGCCACGGCGCTGTGCAGCCGCCCGCCCCGGCGCAGGTACTCCAGGTCCTCCACGGTGAAGATCTGGTACATATGGTCGCTTCGCTCCCGCGCCGCGGCCACGGCCTCGTCGAAAGAACCGCCCTTCTCCCGGACGTCAGCGGCGTACAGCACCTCCAGCCCTTCGCCCAGGGAGGCGGCTCTGGTATCGATCACCACGGCCCTCCGGCCGGGGTACTTCTCCTCCATCTCCGCCGCCACGGTGGTGGCCAGGCCCACCGTGCCGCTGATGCCGCTGGACATGCCGATATAGATCAGATCCTCGCCCCGCTCCATCACCGGCTCGAACAGCTCCATGAACACCGTCGGGGACGGCATGGAGGTGCTGGTCCTGGCACCCGCCCGCATGGCGGCGTAAAAGGCCGGACCGTCGAAGCCCTTGGACACGTCCAGCACCTCGCCGTCTATGGTGCAGTGGATGGGGACGACGCCGATGGAATACCGGTCCACCAGCTCCTGGGGCAGATTGGCGGCCAGGTCCGTAAAGATCTGATACATGGTATACCTCCTGCGAGCTTTCATGCTTCCAGCATACCCCGGGAGCGGAAAAACCGCAACCTCCTGTTCCGTCCCTCGGTCTCCCAGCCCGTAGAATGGCACTCTCCGAATCGTAGAATCCCGCTGTTTGCAAGGCTTTGCGCGGCCGAGAAAAGGAAAAGTCCCCTCCCGGAGGAGGGGACTTTTTGGCGGGCAGGTCCTCAGCGCAACTGGCCGGGGTCCATTCCCACCAGGGAGTCCACGTAGGAGCGCATCTCCGCCCGGGACCGGATGCGGTGGGTCTTTTTCAGGACCTGCTCCCGCTGCTCCGGGCTCAGGCCGGAGAACACGTCCATGGCGTCCGGGTTCTGGGCCAGGGCCATGCCGAAGCCCATGGGGATGCCCGGTCCGTCCACAAAATTGTCCTTCATCGTTTCATCACCGGCTATAGTCTTTCCGGCGAAGGGCGCAAGTATGTATCAGCCGTGGAGCTGCCACACCAGAGCGATCTCGGCGGCATAGCCGGCCTCGTCGTTGGGGGTCTCCAGGATGAAGGGCAGCTTTTCCAGCACAGGATGGGTGACGATGCGGCGGATGGCCTCCAGGGGCAGCTTCCCGTCCGGCAGCTTCTCATGCCGGTCCTTGGCCGCGCCCAGGTCGTTTTTCGTGTTGTTCAGATGCACCGCCTTCAGCCGGTCCAGGCCCACGGCCTTGTCGAAGGCCGTCAGCACCCCGTCCAGATCGTTCACGATGTCGTAGCCCGCGTCCCAGACGTGGCAGGTGTCCAGGCATACGCCCAGCTTGTCGGAGAGCGTCACCCGGTCCATGACGGCCCGCAGCTCCTCAAAGCGGCCGCCCACCTCGCTGCCCTTGCCGGCCATGGTCTCCAGCAGCACCGTGGTGGTCATCCCGGGGAAGAGCACCTGGTCCAATACCTCCGCGATCTTGGCGATACCCACCTCTATCCCCTGGCCCACGTGGCTGCCGGGGTGGAAGTTATAATACTGTCCGGGGGTATGCTCCATGCGCCGGAGGTCATCGGCGAAGGTGTTCAGGGCAAATTCGCGCACGTTCTCCTTCTCCGCGCAGGGGTTCAGGGTATATGGCGCGTGGGCCACGATGCGGTCGATGTCCTTTTCCCGGCAGAAGGCCAGGAAGGCGTCCACGTCGGCCGGATCGATGTCCTTGGCCGCGCCGCCGCGGGGATTTCTGGTAAAAAACGCGAAGGTATTGCCGCCCAGGGCGTCGATGCGTCTGCCCATGGCGAGATAGCCGCCGCTGGCGGAGATATGGCATCCGATACGGAACATACGCGCGCTCCTTTCACTTGCAGTACTTGTCCATCCAGGAGAGGATCTCGTTCATCCTGGAGACGCGGTTTTTTGGCTTGCCGGAACGGCTGAGTTCGTGGTTCTCCCCCCGGAACAGGCACAGCTTCGTCTCCACGCCCGCTTTTTTCAGTGCCGTGAACATGGCCAGCCCCTCGCTCATCCAGCAGCGGAAATCGTTGTCCGAGTGGATGAACAGCGTGGGCGTATGGCAGTTTTTGGCGTATCGCAGGGGCGAGTGGGACCAGAGCTTCTCCGCGTCGGTGTCGGTGGTGGCCCGCATCTGGCCTTTGGCAAAGCGCAGGCCGATGTCGGTGGTATATTCAAAGGTGGTCCAGTTGGCGATGGACCGCTGGCTGGCCGCGGCGGCGAACCGGTCCGTGTGGCCGATGATCCAGTTGGTCATGAACCCGCCGTAGCTGCCGCCGGTGACGCCCACCCTGGCCGGGTCCACCTCCGGATACTGGGAGAGCATCTCGTCCAAAAACGCCATGATGTCCTCATAGTCGATGGAGCCGTACTTGCCGGAGATGAAGCCAAATTCGTTGCCCCGGCCGTCGGAGCCCCGGGGGTTGCAGTAAAAAACGAAATAGCCCGCATTGGCCCAGACCTGCATCTCGTGGTGGAACACGTCCCCGAACACGGTCCGGGGCCCGCCGTGGATATGCAGGATGGCCGGATAGCGCCGTCCGGGCTCCCAGTCCGCCGGCCGCATGGCCCAGCCGTGGATGACATAGCCGTCCCGGTTTGTGAAGGTGTGCATCCTGGGCGGGGCGTATGTATAGTCCTCCGTCCGGGAGAAATGGGTCAGCCGCCGGCCGTCCCCGGCATAGAGCTCGCACAGCTCATTCCCATAGAGCCCGCAGTAGACCAGCTCCCCCTCCCGGACGTCGAAGCTGTCGCAGCTCCCGGCCGGGGTCAGCGGCGGGGAGACGCGGCCGTCCCGGTCGATGGTACACAGGAAGGTGCTGTCATCGACCGTGGTGAGGAAATAGAACCGGTCCCCGTCGGCCTTGGCGCCCCGGCCGCCGCCCAGCCGGGCGTCGGAGCCCACGGAGCCATAGCCCACAGACGCCTCGTAACGGGCCAGCAGCGTCCGCTCGCCCGTGGCCGGATCCATGAGGTAAAAGTCCGGATACTGATCGTCCTCATAGGTCATGCCCGAGCCGTCCGGCACGGGCAGCTTCCCGTCGGTCATGGCCAGCAGCAGCTTTCCGTCCCAGAAGCCCAGCAGGTCCCCGCCCATGACGCCCGGCTCCATCAGGCACCGGGTCCCGCCGCCGGCCAGATCGTGGACATAGACGCCGGAATAGCCGTCGTTGCGGTGGGAGACCGGGCTGCCGGTGAAGGCCACCAGGTCCCCCTCCCAGTCAAAGCCGTCGCAGTTGAATTTCGCGTCTGTGATGGGCGTGAGCATCCCGGCGGACGCGTCGAACAGGCCCAGCCTGTCCCGCTTGCCGCTGATGATGTGCCGGCCGTTGAACCAGAAAGGATAGTCCTCCAGCACATAATAGGCCGGGTCCCTGACGTCGGCCAGGGCCTTGTCCCGCGCCGGGCCCTCCAGGGCAGCCAGCGCGTCCATGCGCTCGTCGTGGGTATAGTGGCAAAGATACTTCCCACCGCCCATGTCCCGGATGGCGCCCACCGTCTCCGGGATGGCAAAGGCCCGGCGGGCCTCGCCGCCGCGGGGGTCGATCTCATAGTAAACGGTCAGGGGCTCTCCGGCGTCGGCGCGCTTTTTGTCCGCCTCATCCCGCAGGGCGGGGAAGAGCACGGTGTTCCTCTCCGTCCAGACGAAGCTCCGTCCGTCCCCGCCGGCGGTGAGCGGCCGGGGCTCGGCTCCCTCCTGCGCCAGCCAGATATCCCCCTTGTAGCCGTTGGCCTCCTCGTCCGCCCGGGAGACCACGAAGGCGGTCATGGTCCCGTCCGGGGATATGGACGGGGCGCTGACGAAACGCATCTCATACAGCGTTTCCGGCACGATCTTTTTCATACGGTACGGCTCCTTTTCTTTCTCTTACTCCCCCGCCAGAAGCTGGGCGGCGGCGTTGATATTCGTCTGTTCCCGCTCCCGGAGGGTGCGGGCCGCGGCGGACAGGTGCTCCCCGTCCAGATGCATGGCCAGGTCGATCAGCTCCTGCAGATCGTCCCCCGTCACATCCTCCAGCGCGATCATGGGCAGCCCCGCCTCCGTACAGAAGGCGTCCACCTTGGGGTCATAGCTGACCCCCGCGGCGGGGGCTCCGCCGGTGAGGGCGAAGATCAGCCCATGCAGGCGCATGGACACCACCAGGCTCATCCTCCCGGCCCGTTTTGCGTCGGCGGACACGGTATAGGGCACGCCGTCCAGCAGCGCACACACGTCGCCGATCACCCGGCGGTCCTCCGGCGCCAGGCAGAGGAACACCGGCGGCAGATGGTATCGCTCCCAGACATACCGCGCCGCCTGGGCGAAGTCGGGCACATGGCTCCACACCTCCGGCCAGTGGCGGAGGATGAACCCGGCCTTTCGCTCCCGCTCCGCCGGCGCCGCCTCGGCGCCCAGCACCGGGTCGGCGGCCAGCAGCCGCTTGGACCCCCGCACGCCCCAGCTCTTCAGCGCGGCCAGGCTGGCCCCGTCCCGGACGGTGATCACGTCCGCGCAGCGGTTGAGGATGTTGGCCGTCCACATCTGCTCCCGGTCATGGAGGATGGGTCCCGCGCCGACGCCGTAAAGCTGGGTGGCGCAGCCCATGGCCTTGGCCGTGCGCAGCAGCGCCAGATAGTACCACAGGCTCCTGCGGCTGGTCACGTCCTGCAAAAGCCCGCCGCCGCCCAAGATGAAGAGCCTCGACCGGCCCATGGCTCGCAGCCATCCGATGGCGTTCATCCGCCCCACGGCGGCCGCGCCGCAGGCGCGGGCCACCTGCTTGGGATGGCGGCAGACGACCGTGATGGGCAGTTCCCGGTCCAATCGGCGCAGCGAGGCCGTGACGGCGGTCAAAATGGCGTCGTCGCCGGCGTTGGACATGCCATAGGCCCCGCATATGACCACGCCCTTCCGGGCGTCGGAGGGCAGACGGAAGAGGTTTTTCATGGCGCGCTCCTCTTGTAAAAAGCTCTCAGGGGATCAAGACGCGTGATGGGGAGATAGCAAAATCGATGATGTATGTTTATTATAGCGCGTTTTTCCCCGCGGGACAAGACGGCGCGCGCATGTTCTTCCTCTTGTGAAAGGGGCGCGTTGGGTGTAAAATGGGGCCAGAACGATCACAAGAGGGGATACCATGACCAAGCTCTATCTCATCCGCCACGCCGAGGCGGAGGGCAACCTGTACCGCCGCGCCCAGGGCCAGTACGACGCCAACATCACCCTGCTGGGCCGGCGGCAGGTGGCCGCCCTGGCAGAGCGGTTCCGGGACATACATCTCGACGCGCTTTGGGCCAGCGACCTGATCCGCACCCAGTCCACCGCCAGCGCCCTTTTGAAATACCACCCCGGTCTGACCCTGCACACGGACCCCGCCCTGCGGGAGGTGGACGTGGGCTGCTGGGAGGACCGTGCCTGGGCGGAGATCAGCGTCCAGTACCCGGAGCAGCACTGGCTGTTCACCCACGACCCGGCCAAATGGCACGTGCCCGGCAGCGAGGATTATGAGGCCGTGTGGCAGCGGGTGCGGGGGGCGCTGCTGGCCCTGGCGGACGCCTATCCCGGCAGGACCGTGGCAGTGGTGAGCCACGCCTTCGCCATCCGCGCGGCGGCCGCCCACCTGATGGGCAGGGACTTTGCGGACATCCCCTATGGGGACAACACCGCCGTCACCACCCTGGAGGCGGAGGACGGCGCGCTCTCCCTCTCCAGCTACGCCGACGCGTCCCATCTGGGGGCGCTGAGCACCTTTGCCCGCCAGGGACTGGCCGGCGACCATCTGGCCCGAAAGGCAGACGGCAGGCCCGTGCCCATGTCCATGCCGGAGGAACGGGAGCTCTATACCCGCTGCTACAGCGAGACATGGCTGGCCAGCCACGGGAACCTGAAGGGGTTCGCCCCCCAGCTTTATCTGGCCTCCGCCGTCCAGCGGGCAAAGGAGGACCCCCAATGCCTGGTGAAGCTGCTGTACGCCGACGCCCTGGCGGGGATCATCGAGCTGGACCCGGAGCGGGGCGCAGAGGACGGCGCCGGCTGGATCAGCCTCATCTGGGTGGAGAAGGACATGCGCGGCCGCCGGTTCGGCTCTCAGCTGATCGGCCACGCGGTGAGCTATTTCCGGCACCTGGGCCGGACCTCCATCCGTCTGCATGTGTCCCAGACCAACGCCGACGCCCTCGCGTTTTATGATGCGCTGGGCTTCCGCGTGCTGGACACGGCCCAGGGCGTGGGCGGGCCCCAGTATCTGATGGGGATGGACATCCGCCAGAAGGTGTGGTTCCTGCCGTGAAGCCCGCGCCGCTGCTGATGACGACGCCGTCCGCGGTGGAGCGGCTGCAGCTCGGTCCGGGCCGGCGCATCGTCGCCATCTCGGACGTGCACGGCGAGCTGGACTACTTAAAAGGCCTGCTGGAAAAGTGCGCCCTCCGGCCAGAGGACGTGATCGTGTTCGTGGGGGACCTGCTGGAAAAGGGGCCCGACTCCCTGGGCACGCTGCGGTATGTGATGGAGCTGAGCCGGCGGCGGGAGGTGCACGCCGTGTGCGGCAACTGCGACTTCTGGCAGAACTTCTGCGACCTGCCGGACGATCCGGAACAGGACGCGTTCTATCTGCGGTACCTGGTGGGCCGGAACCGGGGCTGGGGCGACGGGCTGATCGCCCAGATGCTCCATGAGCAGGGCGTAGCCATCGCCCCGGACATGGACCTGGCCGCCGCCAAGGCCGCCGTGCGGGAGAACTACGGGCCGGAGCTGGACTTTCTCCGGGCCCTGCCCCATATCCTCGAGACGGAGGACTATATTTTCGTCCACGGGGGCTATGTGCCGGAGAAGGGCGCCTTCGCCTGCATGAAGCTGGACCGGTACCGCTCCGTGGCCCGGCCCCATGCCAAGTGGACCGTGGTGGGCCACTGGCCGCTGGTGCTCTATCACGAGGACGTGGTGGACGCCCGCCCCATCGTGGACGAGGACCTGAAGCTCATCAGCATCGACGGCGGGTGCGTTTTGAAAGACGACGGACAGCTCAACGCCTTTTTCCTGCCGGATATGACCTGGACGAGCTATGACCGCTTCCCTGTGGCGCGCGTCAAAACGGCCCAGGCGGCGAGCCCGCGCCACTGGTACATCCGCTATGGCGACAACGCCGTAAAGATCCTCTCGGAGGACGCGGAGTTCATCCGCTGCCGCCATCTGCGCACGGGCTATGAGATGGACGTGCCCGCGGACCACATCCTCACCCGGGACGGGGACCGGGCCACGGTCAACGACGTGACCGACTACCGTCTGCCCCTCCGGGCGGGGGATGAGATCTCCGTGGTGCGCCGGACCGGCCGGGGGATCATGTGCAAGCGCGGCGGCGTCTCCGGCTGGTACGACGGAGAGCTGGATGAATAACGACGCAGACGGCAAAAGCCCCGCTCGACGAGCGGGGCTTTTCCAATGCCGGCATCTTACTTGGTCAGGCCGTACTTCTTGTTGAACTTGTCCACACGGCCGCTGGTGTCCACCAGCTTCTGCTTGCCAGTGAAGAACGGGTGGCACTTGGAGCAGATCTCAACGGTGATGTTCTCACGGGTGGAGCCGGTCTCGATCACGTTGCCGCAGGCACAGCGGATGGTGGTCTTGTAGTACTTGGGATGGATGCCTTCCTTCATGTCGTTCACCTCATATCGAGCTGTCTTGAGTGCGGGCTCCCGCCCGCCGTTACAAGACGCAGATGATATATTATCATATGTTTTTGCAAAGCGCAACGTTTTTTTGCGCCGATACCGGTTATTTTTCCTCTCCCAGCGGGATCAGGGCCGCCTGCCGCCGCCGCAGATACCACAGCGCCGCCTGGCGCACCGGCTTTTGGAAGATGCGCTCCATGGCGGTGGCATAGGCCCGCAGCTGGGCGGTATGCCGCTCCGGCTCCACCTGAGCGTCGGTCTTGAAGTCGATGACCGTGAGGGCGCCGTCCTCCTCCATGCAGCAGTCCACCACGCCCTGGAGCAGGATCTCCTCTCCCGCCGGTGCCTGGGGATACCACAGCGCCGCCGGACACAGCAGGGAGAACCGGAATTCCCGGCTCACACGGTCCGCCGCCAGCAGCCGCGCCCCCAGCTCTGAGCGGAAAAAGGCCAGGATGTCGCCGGGGTCCACTGCCGCGGCCTGGCGCTCGTCCAGAAAGCCCATCCGTTCCATCCGGCCGATCTCAGCGGAGATCTCCTCCGCCGAGCCGGTCCTGGTCAGATCGATGTGCTGCATCACCAGGTGGGCCGCCACGCCCCGCTCCGTCCCCGAGAGAGGCCGGGAGCTCCGGCCGAAATCGGGCCTGCGCAGCCGGCCGGTGACCGCCGGTGCCTGGGGCAGCTCCGCCGCCTCGGCGTCGGCCCCGCCGGGCGCCGCCTCCCGGACCGCCGTGGCCGTGAGCTTGGAGGGCAGGGCCACCGCCGCCGCCCAGGGATAGGTCCACGCCAGCCGCCGGCCCAGCGCCTCGGTCAG
>CANQIO010000011.1 GCA_947624065.1 uncultured Oscillospiraceae bacterium
GACGGCAGCGACATCATCGACCTGGACGTGACCATCTACTGCGAAAAGCAGTCCCACAAGGGCATCATCATCGGCAAAAAGGGCGCCATGCTCAAGCATATCGGCGAGCTGGCCCGCCACGACATCGAGGCGTTCATGGGTACCAAGGTGTTTTTGCAGACCTGGGTGAAGGTGAAGGAGAACTGGCGGGATTCCGACGCGCTGCTGCGAAATTTCGGCTTCACGGAAGAGTGAAAAAAGAGAGCTTCGGATTTCTCCGAAGCTCTCTTTTGGAATGGGCCCGCGGTCAGGGGGCGGCCTGCGTGACGGTCAGCCCCGCATCCCCGAAGAACTCCGCGACGCTCTCGGCGGAGTCCGTGGAGAGGTCGCTGTTGACCAGGAACATGCCGGTGGCGTGCATGGCCCCATCCTCGCCCGCGCAGAAGATCACGGCCGCGGGCACGGCGTCCTCATAGGCGTAGAGGTAGATCACGTCCTGGGCGTCGGCGGCGGCAAAGGTCTTTTCGGCGGTGCAGATGGAGGCGGCAGCCAGATCGGTGACGCCGCTTCGGGCATTCACCTGGGTGATGAGGGAGGCCATGGCCTTGTGCAGGACGGCCTTTTGCAGCGCGTCGGAGGCGTCGTCGAACGCGCCCGGCGGCGCGATGGCGGCCAGATACTGGTCAAACCCGGACAGGATGTATACCGCCGTGGGCGCGGTGTGATCGCCGGCGGCGATATCGTCCAGCACGTCGCTGATATCATCGCTGGCGGAGTGCATCTGGACGTATGCCTCCGAGCCGGTCATCTCCGTCATGAGATCGACGATGGCAAGGCCCTCGTCATACAGGGAGGGCGCTCCATCGGACGCGGACGCGGCGGCGGAAAAGGACAGGAGCACCGCGGCGCACAAGAGGGCGGCGGCGCAGCGAAGGGACTTTTTCATGGCGGACCTCCCGCATAGGATAGGATAGTCACAATATAGCATGCGCGCGCTTTTCTTTCAAGCGTTTCCTTGAAGGGTGGCCGGAAGCATGGTATAATAGCAACGGCGTTGCTATTATACAAAAATACCGGTCGCGCTCCCGGCATGCGCCGGAACCGCGCGACATGGTATAATAGCGACGGCGTTGCTATTATACAAAAATACCGGTCGCGCTCCCGGCTGACGCCGGAACCGCGCGACATGGTATATGCCGCGGCGGCGTTTGACAATATCAGCCAATGCCGCCGCGCGGAATCAAACGCCCCGGGCGTGGCAAACTAACGCGGGGTGAGTTTCATGAAACAGGACATGCTTTGGCAGTTGTTTTTGGATACGGGGGACCCGGTGTGCTGGATGCTGTACCGGCACACGGTGTCCCGCTGACGGGGAGCGGTACATAGAATGTTCGAGACGGTGCGGGGCCTGGTGCTCCGCCAGGTGCGCTATAAAGAGGCGGACCGGATCATGACCCTGCTGACGGCGGAGGAGGGCAAGCTCACCGTGAAGGCCAGGGGCGCGCTGCGCAAGGGAAGCCGGATGGGCGCGGCCAGCCAGGACCTGTGCTGGAGCGAATTCACCCTCTTCGGTAACCGGGGCAAGTGGACGGCGGACGAGGGCTCCACCCTGGAGCAGTTTCTGGGCCTGCGGGAGGACATCTCCCAGCTGGCGCTGGGGGCCTATTTTGCCGAGCTGCTGGACACGGTGTGCCCCGAGGAACAGCCGGCGGGCCCGGCGCTGCAGCTGGCGCTGAACGCGCTGTACGCCCTCAGCCGGGGGATCTATACCCCCGCCCACGTGAAGGCGGTGTTCGAGCTGCGGCTGCTGTGCCTGGAGGGCTTCCAGCCGGAGGTGGCCGCCTGCGGCGTCTGCGGCCGGCCCGAGCCGGACGGGCCCATGTTCTCCCCGGCGTCGGGCATGGTCCACTGCGCCGGATGCGCGCCGGGCGCGGAGGGCGCTTCCGTGGCGCTGGACCGGGAGTCCCTGGCCGCCATGCGCCACATCGTGGCCGCCCCGGCGAAGAAGGAGTTCTCCTTCGCCCTGCAGGACGCCTCGCTGGAGCGGCTGGGCCGGGCGGCGGAGCTTTTCGTGCGGTATCAGCTGGACAGGGGCTTTTCCTCTCTGGACTATTGGAAGAGCGTGAAGTAACGGAGTTTGAACATATGAGCTTATACGAAAAATCATTGCAGACCATCGAGCTGCCGGCGGTGTTGGAGCTGCTGGCGGGCAAGGCTGTCTCCGACGGGGCCAAGGCCCTGGCGCGCACTCTGCGCCCGGCGGGGGAGATGGGCATGGTGCGGGAGCGGCAGAGCGAGACCACCTGCGCCAAGACCATGATGGAGACCAAGGGCAGCCCCTCCTTCTCTGGGCTGAAGGACGTGCGCCCGGCCCTGGCGCGGGCGGACATGGGCGGCATGCTGAACACCCGGGAGCTGCTGGACATCGCGGGAGTGCTGTTCTGCACCCGGGCGGTGAGTTCCTATGCCGCCGGACGGGGGGACAACGGCTGCCTGAAGCGGTTTTTCACCGCCCTGAGCCCCAACCGGTTTTTGGAGGAAAAGATCACCACCTCCATCACCGGGGAGGAGGAGATCGCCGACGGAGCCAGCCCGGAGCTGGCGGACATCCGCCGGAAGATGCGGGCCGCCTCGGCCAGGGCCCGTGACGCCCTGCAGAAGATCATCACCGCCCCCAGCTATGCCAAGGTGTTACAGGAGCCCATCATCACCCAGCGGGGCGGCCGGTTCGTGGTGCCCGTGCGGGCGGAGAAGCGGGGCGATCTGCCCGGCCTGGTCCACGACGTCAGCTCCAGCGGAGCGACGCTGTTCGTGGAGCCCATGGGCGTGGTGAAGGCCAACAACGAGCTGCGGGAGCTGGGCGGCAAGGAAAAGGCGGAGATCGAGCGCATCCTCATGGAGCTGAGCGCCGAGTGCGCCGCCGCCCGCAGCGGCATCGACAGCAGCTACAGCGTGCTGACCCAGCTGGACCTGATCTTCGCCAAGGCGGAGCTGAGTTATGATCTCAACTGCGGCGAGCCCATCCTGACGGAGGACCGGCTCATTTTGAAAAAGGCCCGGCATCCGCTGCTGCCCAAGGGCACGGCGGTGCCCATCGACGTGACCCTGGGGGGCGACTATGACGCCATCGTCATCACCGGCCCCAACACCGGCGGCAAGACCGTCACCCTCAAGACCCTGGGGCTCATGTGCGCCATGGCCGGGTGCGGACTGCACATCCCCGCCGGGGACGGCAGCGCCGTGCCGGTGCTGAAAAACATCCTGGCGGACATCGGCGACGAGCAGTCCATCGAGCAGTCCCTGTCCACCTTCTCCAGCCACATGGTGAACATCGTGGCGATCCTGCAGGAGTGCGGGCCCGGCAGCATGGTGCTGCTGGACGAGGTGGGCGCGGGCACCGACCCCACCGAGGGGGCGGCCCTGGCCATCTCCATATTGGAGTATGCCCGCCAGGCGGGAGCGCTGCTGGCCGCTACCACCCACTACGCGGAGCTGAAGGTCTATGCCACCAACACCCAGGGGGTGGTCAACGCCTCCTGCGAGTTCGACGTACAGACCCTGCGGCCCACCTATCGGCTGCTGGTGGGCATCCCCGGCAAGTCCAACGCCTTCGCCATCAGCCGGCGGCTGGGCCTGCCGGAGAGCATCATCGAGGACGCCGGCCGGCGCATCGACGCGGGCAGCTCGGATTTCGAGCGGACCATCGAGCGGCTGGAGGCCCAGCGGGCGGCTATGGAGAAGCAGACCGAGGAACGGGAAAAGGCCAACCGCGCCGCGCTGGAGGACGCGGCGAAGGCGGAGCGGCTGCGCCGGGAGCTGGAGGTGCGCCTGGAGAAGGCGGAGCAGAAGGCCCGCCGGGACGCGGAGCGCATCATCAAGGAGGCCCGTGCCGCCGCCGATGAGGCATACCGCCAGATCGACCGGGAACGGGCCATGGGCCTGGAGGAGCTGGACCACCAGAAGATCAACGAGGCCCGGGCGGAGCTGCGCCGCAGGCTGAACCTGGCGGAGGAATCCGTCCGCAGCCGGGAGGAGATCCGGCCGGCCCAGCAGCGCAAGGCCCCCAGCCGGCCCATCCAGGCCGGGGACACGGTATCGCTGGTGTCCACCGGCTCCCGGGCGGAGGTCATCGCCGTCAATCCCAACGGCACCCTGAGCCTGCAGGCGGGCATCATGAAGCTGACGGTGAAGCCGGAGGACGTGGACCTGGTGGAGCAGCCGGGCAAGAAAAAGCCCTCCGTCGCCGCCGCGGCCGGGGCCGCGCTGCGCACCGCCTCCGTTTCCAGGGAGCTGGATATCCGGGGCATGATGGCCGACGAGGCGGAGCTGGCCGTGGAGCGGTATTTGGACGCCGCGTCCGCCGCTCGGCTACAGACCGTCACGATCATCCACGGCAAGGGGACAGGCGCCCTCCGCAGCTCTGTCCAGCAGCTGCTCAAGCGCAGCCGGCTGGTGAAGGACTTCCGCCTGGGCCGATATGGCGAAGGAGAGACGGGCGTAACTGTTGTTGAACTGAGATAAATTATTTTTTACCTTTTTATTGCCAACTGTGCATTCCTCCAAAGTATGAAAACAAGGCTTTAAAACATTTGCGAAACTGCGAATAATTTGTTAAAGTATAGTAAACTTCTGTGAGTAAAGGATCGGTGTTCTTCCATGATCAATCGTGAAGTTACCATCAACAACCAGGTCGGCCTGCATGCCCGGCCCGCCACCTTCTTCATCCAGAAGGCCAATGAGTTCAAGAGCGTCATCTGGATCGAAAAAGAGGATCGCCGCGTGAACGCAAAGAGCCTGCTTGGCGTACTGAGCCTGGGCATCGTCAAGGGCACTACCGTCAACATCATCGCCGACGGCGCGGATGAGGCGGAAGCGGTGGAGACGCTGACCGATCTCATCGACAAGGAATTTGCTGAATAATCTGCATTAGCAAGGAAAAAGGGTGTGTTTGCCGACACACCCTTTCTTGCTGTTTGGGGATCGCTATGGATAAGATCGCTGCCCTGCGGGAAAAAGCCAATAAGCTGCCGCTGCTCCCCGGCGTCTACATCATGCAGGACGCCGCCGGGGAGGTCATCTATGTGGGCAAGGCCAAGGCCCTGAAAAACCGGGTCACCAGCTATTTCCGGGGGGAGCACCTGCCCAAGGTGGCGGCCATGGTCAGCCATGTGGACGATTTCTCCGTGATCGTGGCGGCCTCGGAATTCGAGGCGCTGATGCTGGAAAACAGCCTTATCAAGCGGCACAAGCCCCATTACAACATCCTCCTGCGGGACGACAAGACTTATCCCTGGCTGCGGCTGGACGAGCGGGAGGCGTATCCAACCTTTACCATCGTGGGCCGCACGGCCCAGGACGGGGCCCGGTATTTCGGCCCCTACGGGGGGCGCAACGTGATGCACGGCATCATTGATGCGCTGGCCAAGGCTTTGCGGCTGCCGACCTGCGGGCGAAAATTCCCACGTGACATCGGCAGAGAGCGGCCCTGTCTCAATTTTCACATGGGCGCGTGCGACGGCTGGTGCCGGGGCGAGCCGGACGGGGAGGAGTACCGCCGGCGGATGGCCCAGGCGGTGCAGATCCTCTCCGGCGGGGCGAAGGAGCTGATGGCCCAGCTGGAGCGGGAGATGCTGGCCGCGTCCGAGGAGCTGCGCTTTGAAAAGGCGGCGGAGCTGCGGGACCGGCTGGCCGCCGTGAAGGAGCTCAATAACCGCCAGGTGGTGCTCAAGGCCGCCCGGGCGGACACGGACGCGGTGGGCTTCTGCCGCAGCGCCCGGTGCTCCTTCGTGGTGCTCCACTACGCCGGGGGCGACCTGGCCGGGAAGGATCTGGAGCAGATGCTGGAGCCCATGGAGGACGACGCCGCGGCGGTGTCGGAGCTGGTGCGGCAATACTATACCCGCCGGGGCGCGTGGCCCAAGCAGGTGCTGCTGCCCGCGGAGATCGAGGATGCCGAGCCGCTGGCGCAGATGCTCAGCGAGCTGGCCGGCCGCAAGGTGGAGCTCGTCACGCCCCAGCGGGGCGTCAAGCGGGAGCTTTTGGAGGCGGCCATGCGCAACGCCCGGGAGGAGAGCCTCCGGGCCGAGAGCGAGGCGGAGCGGCGCAGCAAGACCCTGGAATGGCTCCAGCGGATGCTGGGGCTGGACGCGCTGCCGCGGCGGATCGAGTCCTTCGACATCTCCAACACCGGCGATTTTGGCATCGTGGCCAGCATGGTGGTGTTCGTGGACGGCAAGCCGGCCCGGAGCCAGTACAGGAAGTTCAAAATGAAGTCCGTGGCCCACCAGGACGATTTTGCCAGCATGCGCGAGGCGGTCGGCCGGCGGCTGGCGCATTATAAGGAGGGGGACGAGAAGTTCTCGCCCCTGCCGGACCTGCTGCTGATCGACGGCGGCGTGGGCCAGGTGGGCGCGGCGCTGGAGGCCATGGCGGAGCAGGGCCTGCCCGATGTGCCCGTGTTCGGCATGGTGAAGGACGACCGGCACCGGACCCGCGCCTTGACCACCCCCGACGGCCGGGAGATCGGCCTTCAGGCCAACCCGGCGGTGTTCGCCTTCATCGGCGGCATCCAGGAGGAGACCCACAGGACCGCCATCGGCTACCACAAGACCCTGCGCAAAAAGGCCATCGGCTCCGGTCTGGAGGACATCCCCGGCGTGGGGCCCAAGCGGCGGGCCGCGCTTTTGAAGCGGTTCAAGAGCGTGAAGGCCGTGGCCGCCGCGTCGGAAGAGGAATTGGCCGGGGTGGTGCCCAAAGACGCGGCGCGGGCGATATATGCGCACTTCCACAGCGAGGGGGAGGATTGACCTATGCGCGTGATCACAGGAACGGCCAGGGGCCGCAAGCTCATGGAGCCGAAGGATATGTCCGTGCGGCCCACCACCGACATGGTGAAGGAGGCCATCTTCAGCATCGTTCAGTTCGACGTGCCGGGCCGGCGGGTGCTGGACCTGTTCGCCGGGACCGGGCAGCTGGGCATCGAGGCCATCAGCCGGGGGGCCAGGGAGTGCGTGTTCGTGGACGACAGCCCCGCGTCCCTGGCGCTGGTGCGGAAAAATCTGGAGCTGTGCAAAATGCAGGCCCCGGTGATCCGGGCCGACGCGGTGGGCTATCTGGAGAACGCGGGGAAGTTCGACCTGGTGTTCATGGACCCGCCCTATCACGCGGGGCTATATGACAAGATCCTCCAAAATGCATTTCGATTTGACATCTTAAACGATGGTGGTATAATACTTGTCGAAAGTATGCGCGACGAGCCTATGCCTGAGGCCGTGCCGCCCTATGAAAAGGGCAGGACATACCACTACGGCAAAATATCCCTGACCACATACAGGAGAACCGCCTCATGACCACAGCCATCTATCCCGGCAGCTTCGACCCCATCACCCTGGGCCATCTGAACATTGTCCGCCGGGCCGCGAAGATCTTCGACCGGGTCATCGTGTGCGTGATGAAAAACCGGGAAAAGACCCCCATGTTCACCATCGAGGAGCGGATGGACATGGCCCGCCGGTCCACCGAGCGGTTCGGGAACGTGGAGGTGGCCACCACCGACAAGCTCCTGGCGGAATACGCCAAGAATTTCGAGAGCCCCGTGATCGTCAAGGGCCTGCGGGCGGTATCCGACTTCGACTACGAGTTCCAGATCGCCCTGGTGAACAAGAAGATGAACCCGGATCTGGACACCCTGTTCCTCACCTCCAGCGAGAAGTATACCTTCCTCAGCTCCACGGTCGTCAAGGAGATGGCGGCCTATGGGGCGGATCTGTCGGCGCTGGTGCCGAAGGAGATCATCGACGACGTCATAGAGAAAACAAAGACCAGGAGGCAGACAGACAAATGAACGAGAATCAAGGCATCCTTGAGCTGATCGAAATGCTCTACACCATGATCTCCGAGGCGTGGGGCGTCCCCCTGGGCAACGACAAGTGCCTGGTGGACCGGGACAAGGCGCTGGACCTGATCGAGGAGATCAAGGCGCAGCTCCCCGCGGAGATGGCGGAGGCCAAGCGCCTGGTATCCGCGCGGGACGAGTTCATCCGCAACGCGAAGAAGGAAGCCGAGTCCGTTCGGAAGATGGCCGAGGAGCGGGCGCGCAAGCTGGTGGAGGAGCAGGAGGTGGTCCGGGCGGCCAAGGCTCGGGCGGAGGAGATGATCGCCACCGCCGACACCAAGAGCCGGGAGCTGCGCCGGGCGGCCAACGAGTATGTGGCCGAGTCCCTCCAGGGCGCGGAGGAGTCCGTGTCCCAGGCGCTGGAGATCATCCGCAAATCCAGGGGGCGTTTCCGCAGCGCCGCCGGCGGCTATGCCGCCCAAAAGGAGCAGCGGGAGCAGTAAGTCAAAAAATCAAACAGCCCGAGGGGATGTCCCCTCGGGCTGTTTTTGCTGTATCGGGCTCACTTCACGCTGTCGGCGAACCGGAGGAAGGCGGCCTTGCCGGCGTCCGTGCGCTTATATACCCCGGCGTGCTCCAGAACCTGGGCGAACACCTTGCCCACCTCGTCCTGGAGGATGGGAAGGGCGTTTTCGGCGGTGAAGCTGTACCGCTGCCGGAGGCCGTCGGCCCAGTCCGCGTGCTTGGCAAGGGTCTCATCGGCGCGGATGTCCTGTCCCCGGACCAGCGCGTCCGCCAGGGCGGCCAGCTCCGTTTTCAGCCGGGCGGGGAGCACCGCCAGGCCCATCACCTCGATCAGGCCGATGTTCTCCTTCTTGATGTGGTGCAGCTCCTGGTGGGGGTGGAAGATGCCCAGCGGATACTGCTCCGAGGTGCGGTTGTTGCGCAGCACCAGGTCCAGCTCGAACTGCCCATCCCGCATCCTGGCGATGGGGGTGATGGTGTTGTGGGGCTCGCCGCCGCTCTCGGCGTAGATCTCCGCCGCCGGGTCGCTGTACGCTCTCCATGCCAGCAGGATCTTGTCCGCCAGCTCCACCAGCCGGTCCGGGTCCGCCGCGCGAATACGCAGCACGCTCATGGGCCACTTCACGATGCCGGCCTGCACGTCCCCAAAACCGGGGAAGGACACGTCCGTCTCTATGGGCGCCTTGGCCATGGCGAAGGTATAGCGGCCGCCCTGGAAGTGGTCGTGGCTGAGGATGGAGCCGCCCACGATGGGCAGGTCCGCGTTGCTGCCGACGAAGTAGTGGGGAAACCGGCGCAGGAAATCCATCTGCTTGCGGAAGGTGGAGCGGTCGATCTTCATGGGGATGTGGCGGGAATTGAGCACGATGCAGTGCTCGTTGTAGTAGACATAGGGGGAGTACTGCAGGTACCAGTTCTGGCCGTCCAGCACCAGGGGGATCAGCCGGTGGTTCTGCCGGGCGGGGTGGTCCAGCCGGCCCTGGTAGCCCTCGTTCTCGGCGCAGAGCTGGCAGGCGGGATAGGCGTTCTGGGGAGCGGACTTGGCCGCGGCGATGGCCCGGGGGTCCTTCTCCGGCTTGGACAGGTTGATGGTGATGTCCAGATCGCCGTACTCGGTGGGGGACACCCACTTCATGTCCTTGACGATGCGGTAGCGGCGGATGTAGTCCGTGTCCTGGGAGAAGGCATAGTACCAGTCCGTGGCCGCCTCGGGGCTCTGGGCGTATTTTTTCCAGAACTCATGGCGGACCTGGCTGGGCCGGGGCGTGAGGATGCCCATCAGCTCCGTGTCCAGGATGTCCCGGCTGGCGATGCCGGCCTCGCACCGGCCGTTGGCGTCGGCCCAGTCCAGGATGTCGCGCAAAATGTCCTCCAGCGGGCGCTCCGGGCCGGGCTCGACCGCCTCCCAGCGGTCCAGGCCCAGGGCCGCGATGAGCCGGTTGGCGGCCCAGAGCCGATCGTCCGGCTCGATGAGCCCCTTTGCCAGGGCATACCGGATCAGCTCGGCCAGGTAGTTTTCGATCATGACTGCTTCCTCCTTACGCCAGTTTCGCGCCGCCTATGGGGCGCACCTGCAGTACATGGCAGGCGCCTTCGCCCAGCACGGCCTCCATGCGGGCCTTGAAATCGGCCAGCATGTCCAGGGGCACGAAGGCCTGGGCCGTGCCGCCGAAGCCGCCGCCGTGGACACGGACCGTGCCCCGGCCGTTCAGGATGTGCCCCGCCAGGGCGATGGTCAGCATCAGCGCCTGGTCCGCCGTCTGGCCTGTGGGGACCACGTTTTGCAGATAGAGGGCGGAGGAAAGACCGGAGGCGTTCGACAGCGCCAGGAACCGGGCAAAGTCGCCGTCCCGCAGGGCCTGGGCCTGGGCGGCGGCCCGGTCGTTCTCGTCAAAATAGTGCATGGCCCGCAGCACCGCCCGGTCCCCGGCCTTCCGCCGCAGGGCGGGGATGGCGGGGGTGAATTCCTCCGGCGCCACCTCCCGCAGCACGGTCTTGCCGAAATGGGCACTGACGGCGCGCAGCTCGTCGGTGATGGAGGCGTACTCCGCCGTCAGGTCGGCGTGGCCCGCCCGGGAGTCCAGGATGCACAGCGCGTATCCCGCCGCCGCCAGGTCCAGCTCGATGGCATCCACCACGGGATGGGCCGGGTCCAGAAAGTCGATGGCCACCACGCCCCCCACGGAGGAGGCGGTCTGGTCCATGAGGCCGCAGGGCTTGCCGAAATACTCGTTCTCCGCCCACTGGCCGATCTGCGCCAGCTGCACGGCGTCGAATCCGCAGCCGTAGAGGCCGTTCAGCATGACGCCGATGAGCACCTCGAAGGCCGCGGAGGAGCTCAGCCCGCTCCCGCCGGGCACGTCCGACACCATATATGCGTCCAGCCCGCCCACGGGATGGCCCAGCGCCGCGAAGCGGGCGGCCACGCCCCGGATCAGGGCGGCGGAGGTGTTCGTCTCCGCCGGCCGCCGGGCCAGGTCCGCCAGGTCGATCTCCAGCATGGGATACCCCTCGGACAGCACCCGGATGGCGCCGTCGCCGTTGGGGGCCGCCGCGGCCAGGATGTCCATATCCACCGCCGCGGCCAGGACCCGGCCGTGCTGGTGGTCGGTGTGGTTGCCGCCCAGCTCCGTGCGGCCGGGGGCGCTGAAGAAGGCGTCCGCCGGGCGGGAGAAGGTGCTCTCAAAGCCCTCCAGCACCCGGCCATACCGGGCCCTCTGTTCCTCCAACCGGCCGGGGCCGTAAAGATGGGTGAGACCGGCGTCCAGCGCGCCGGATCGCAGCCGTTGGGACAGTGTCTGCGCCAAATCGACCACTCCTTTCATGGGCCTTATTGTATCATGTCCCGCCAGATATTTCCACCGGCGGGCTTGTTTTTTCCTGATCGCCTGGGCCGCTCGGGGCCCGGTCGTCATACCATGTCGCGCGGTTCCGGCGCAAGCCGGGAGCACGACCGGTATCTTTTGGAATAATGGCGCCAACGGCGTCATTATTCCATGGAGATGTCCTCGCGGGGGACCTTGTCCCAGTCGAACCGGTCCGCCAGCTGCCGCGGGGAGATCGGCTTCGGGGCGGGAAGGAGCCCGGCCAGGTGGGCCAGACGGCCCACCAGCGCCTGGGAGTCCCAGCTCTGGCGGAAAGCCTGGGTGCTCTGGCTGCCCAGCCGCTTGGAGAGCTTTTCCCGGCCACTGATGAGCAGCGGCATATGGCAGTACTCCGGCGGTGTGCCGCCCAGGGTGCGGATGAGCCACGCCTGCCGGGGAGCGGAGGACAGCAGGTCCCGGCCCCGGACCACCCGCGTCACGCCCATGCGCATGTCGTCCACGCTGACGGCCAGCTGGTAGGCGTACACCCCGTCCGCCCGGCGGATGATGAAGTCCCCGCCCTCCCGGGCCAGGTTCTCGGCATAGACGCCGTAATGGCCGTCCCGTATCGTGACGGTCTCATCCGGCACCCGCACCTTCCAGGCGGGGAGCCGGCCGGCGGCGATCAGCGCGGCCCGCTCCGACGGGGAGAGACCGGCGCAGCGGCAGCGGGGGTCATGGACGGCCTCGCCGGGATGAGGGGCGTTGGCAGCCGCCAGGCGCTGGGCCCGGCTGCACCAGCAGGGATAGACCAGGCCCTTTGCCTCCAGGGCCCGGAAAGCCTCTTCATAATATGCCGTCCGCCGGGACTGGCAGTATGCCGGGTCTGGCCAGCCCTCGTCCCAGTCCAGCCCCAGCCAGGCCAGGTCGTCGGCGATGGCCGCGGCGTATTCCGGCCGCGTGCGGACCGGGTCCAGGTCCTCCATCCGCAGGATCATGCGCCCGCCCAGGGCGCGGGCATCCAGCCATGCCAGGAGCATGGCCAGCAGGTTCCCCATATGCATGTGCCCTGAGGGGCTGGGCGCAAAGCGGCCCGTGACGGATGCGGTGTTCATAGGCCCATTATAACGGTTTTTTGGCGATTGTAAAGGCTTCGGGAGGGCTTTCGCTCTTGACAGCGGGGATCGGTTTTACTACAATATGGGAAGTTTCAAAAGGGAGGGCGGCTTTCATGAATCTGCCTAACAAGCTGACCATCGCGCGGATCGCGATGACGGTGCTGATGGTGGTGTTCCTGCTGCTGAACGGCCCGGTGTGGGCGTGGCTGGCGGCGGTGCTGTACGCGGCGGCGAGCCTGACGGATATGGCCGACGGCCGCATCGCCCGCAGCCGCCATCTGGTCACCAACTTCGGCAAGTTTATGGACCCGCTGGCGGATAAGATCCTGAACTACTCGGTGATGATCGTGCTGATCCCCGAGCGGCTGATCCCGCCGGTGGCGGTGGTGATCATCCTGTTCCGGGAGTTTTTGGTCAGCGGCATCCGCCTGAGCGCGGCGGAGCAGGGCCGGGTGGTGGCTGCCAACATCTGGGGCAAGCTGAAGACCCTGGTCCAGGACCTGTCGCTGGTGGCCATATTGGTGCTGCGGGCGCTGGATATGGGCTGGCTGGAGACGCTGGCCAACGGCCTGATGTGGCTGTGCGCGGCGCTGACGGTGATCTCCGGGGCCGTGTATCTGGCCCAGAACGCCGATGTGCTCAAAGACGCGGACTGACAACAGAAAAAACACTCCCCCGGCCCGTGGGCCGGGGGAGCGCGCTGTTTTCAGGTGTCACCGCCGGGAGCTGTAGGCGGCGTCCAGACGGTACATCTCCTCCATCAGGGGAGCCAGGACCTCAGCCACGGCGCCCTCCTCGGTGAACAGGCGCAGTCCGCACTCGGGGAGAACGGTCATGTAGCCCTCATCGTAGGCCCCGCGGTCCAGCACGGCCCGCCAGGCGTCCACGCCGGACTGGAAATCCTCCTGGGCCAGGTCCCAGATCTGGACCGCGGCCATGGCGGAGGCGGCATAGCTGATGTAGTACAGGGGGCTCTCGAAGGTGTGGGTGATATACATCCAGCTGTAATCCTCGTCCCAGGGGACGAACTTGCCGTAGGAGGTGCTGATCTCGGCGTAGAGCTGGTTGATCTGCTCCAGGGTCATGTCCGGCTCGGCGTAGATGCGCCGCTGGAACTCGTCCTGGATGCACCCGTCGATCACCGAGGTCATCAGCCCGTCCAGGACCCAGAACTCGGCGGCGTCCGCGTTGGCGGTGTAGATGTCGTCATAGAACTCGGTGAACAGGGCCTCCAGACCGGTGGAGTGGATCTCCAGAAGGTCGTAGTTGCCATAGGAGGTCAGAAGGTTGGGGATGGCGTGCAGATAGGCGTCGGCATAGTGGCCGAACTCGTGGCTCACGGTGTCCAGGTCGATGCAGTTGCCCTGCACGGTGGCGAAGATGAACGGCGCGTCGTATTCCGACAGGGTGAGGGTGAAGGCACCGGGGATGCGGTCGCTGCCCACGGCGAGATCATACATGCCGTGCTCGGACATGTACTGCCAGGGAGCGACCAGGATGGGGTCCACCTTTTCCACATACTCGCCCAGCAGCTCGACCAGCTCGTCACCGGTGAACACGGGCTCGGTGTCGGCATAGGCGTAGTACAGGTCGCTGTAGTACAGCTCGTCATAGTACTCCGCGGCGACCTCCTTGACCGCGTCGCAGAATACCTGGGCCTCCTCGCCGGTATAGTCGCGGCCGAAGCTCTGCTCATAGGCCAGGTCGGTGTAGCTGTCATAGCCCTCGATCTCGGCGATCTCGGCCCGGATGGCTACCAGCTGGGTAAAGACGGGGCCCACCTGGTCGTTGAGGAGCTTGTTCAGACCGGCGTAGACCTCCAGATAGCCGCTGTAATCGGTGTCGGCCAGATAGGAGCCCTGGGCGCCGTCGAGCTTGCTCCAGGTCCATACGGAGCCGTTGTATTCGTATTCCTCGTTGCCGGAGGCGTTGATGAGCTCGTTGTACTCATCGACCAGCTTGGACTCCTGCTCCAGCAGCTCGCTCTCCCGGTCGGTGAGCGGCACGTAGTCGGCGAACTCATCGGCAGCCTGGTCGCCCACATAGGCGCGGAAATCGTCGGCGCAGGGGCCCTGGGTCACGTCATAGCAGGCGGTGCACAGCGCGTCATAGGTGTCGGTGCTCAGCTTGTCGCAGTAGATGTTCTCATCGGACCAGTAGTCGTCCGTCACATCGGCGCAGTAGCGCAGATAGGCGATGGAGCTGAGGGTGTCGATGTGGGCCATCTCAGCGTACAGCTCGTCATAGAGCTGGGCGATGGCCTGGGCGTCCTCGCCCTCGGCCAGCTGGGACAGCTCGTCGGTCATGGCGTAGAATCCCTCGGGGTCGTAGTGGACATACTCGATGTCCGCCCAATAGGCGTCCTCGCTGGGATAGACGGCGGAGACCTGGGCGGGGCCGGGGCCGGTGAGGGTCTCGGCGGGGCTTTGGGCGGGATGGCCGCCCCCGGCGGAGGCGCCCAGCACGATGGCGACAGACAGGATGACGGATATGATCGCGGGCATGGCGTTACCTTCTTTCTTGTGTTTTTTCCGTGGGACTGCCGCAGAGCGGCTATGCTCCCGGCGGCAGGTATAAAGATAAAGTCATTATACTCCCTATCCCGATAGAATTCCACTGGAAACGCAAAAAATCCTTGCCGGGCCCCGGCAGGGGCCGATTGACAAGCATGCGGCCAGTTGGTATAATGGCGCCTCTGTCAGAAAGGAGGCGGCCGGCGTGAGCGGACGAGAACGGGCAGGCGGAGGATGGAGAAGTCTGGTGGGGGACAGGCGGTTTTACCGCCGGGCCCTGTCGGTGGCGCTGCCCATCATGCTGCAAAACGTGGTGACCAACTTCGTCAACCTGCTGGACAACGTGATGGTGGGCCAGACCGGCACCGCCTCCATGAGCGGCGTGGCGGTGGTGGGGCAGCTCTTTTTCATTTTCAACCTGATCATCTTCGGAACGGTGGCCGGACCGGGCATCTTCTGCGCCCAGTTCTGGGGCGCGCGGGACGAGCGCTCCTTCAAGGCGGCCTTCCGCTATAAGCTCATCACGACGGCGGGCATGTGCCTGCTGTGCATGGGCGTGTTCGCCCTGTGGGGCGGGAAGCTGGCGGCGCTGTATGTCACCGGCGGCCGGGAGGAGACGGCCCAGGTGATGGGATACGCCATGGATTACCTGCGCGTGATGCTGTGGGGGATGCTGCCCTTCGCCGTGGCCCAGGCCTTCGCCACCACGCTGCGGGAGGCGGATCGGTCCACGGTGCCCATGGTCGCGTCCTGGGCGGCGGTGGCCGTGAATCTGGCGCTGAACTGGTTGCTGATCTTCGGCAAGCTGGGGGCGCCGGCCATGGGCGTGCGGGGCGCCGCCGTCGCCACGGTGATCTCCCGGTTCACCGAGGCGGCCATCAACATCCTCTGGAGCGTCCGCCACCGGGACGAGGTGCTGTTCACCCGGCGGATGCTGGAGGGGGCGCCCATGAGCGGGGCCATGTTCTGGGACATCACCCGCCGGAGCATCCCCCTGACCCTCAACGAGACCTTTTGGTGCCTGGGCACGGCCGCGCTGACCCAGATCTACTCCACCAGGGGCATCGCCGTGATGGCGGCGATGAACATCTCCTACGTGCTGTTCGACCTGTTCACGGCGGCTGCCTTCAGCCTGGGCAGCGCCATCGGCATCATCGTGGGCCAGCTGCTGGGCGCGGGCCAGACGGAGCAGGCGGTGGATACGGACCGGAAGCTGCTGGCGCTGGAGGTGGCCATCGCGGCGGTGATCGCGCTGGTCATGGCCGCCATCAGCGGGCTGTTCCCAAGGCTCTACAACACCACCGACGAGGTGCGCGCCATCGCCGGGAGCGTGATCTGCGTGATGGCGGCGCTGCTGCCGCCGGAGTGCTTCACCAACGGCTGCTACTTCACCATGCGCTGCGGCGGGAAAACGGTGGTGACGTTCCTGTTCGACAGCTGCTTCACCTGGGCGGTGAACGTGCCGGCGGCCTGGCTGCTGGCCCACAAGACCGGCCTGGGGATCGTGGCGGTCTACGCCCTGGCGGGGTGCGTGGTGTTCATCAAGGACGCCGTGGGGGCCTGGCTGGTCCACAAGCGGTACTGGGTCAACACCCTGTCGGCAAAGGGCTCGTAACAAAAGTTTTTAATTTCTAAATCATTTTTTAAAAATTGGGTTTCATGCGTTGACAAGCGTAGATTTTGATGATAGAATTGTAACCGAATCCGTTTGGAAATAACAATAAATAACAAAAAGATTACACTGGCCTGCAAATACGGATTGGAGGTACACAATCAATGAGAAAGACATGGATCACTCTGGTCGTAGTGGGCATCCTGCTGTGCCTGTTCGCCAGCCTTGGCCTGACCGCCAGCGCTGCGGAGGGAGAGAACCCGGTCACCCTGGTGGCCACCAGCGGCTGCCCCCTGACGGAGGACCAGATCGCCGCTCTGAAGAGCGGCAACCCGAATGTCGTCGTGCTGGACGTCGCGCCCGGCGACGGCGAGCATCCCGGCTATGACATCCTGTTCAAGGGCAACAAGCCCGACCCGGCGCCCGAGGCCGTGGAAGGGGCTCCCGCCGTCCTGTACGGCGGCGAGCTGTATCCCATCCAGCCCATCGACGGAGCTGATCCGGACGACTGCATCATCCTGGTCGGCGTGACCCGGGAAACGGATCTCAATGGTGTGGGCGAAGCCATCGCGGCGCTGAACGTGAGCGGCACCCTGGTGGCTGTGGGGTCCTATGACGGGCTGTCGACGGTGGATATGTACGGCATCGATACGTTCCTGACGACCGATGTGCCCGAGGGTGCCTCGAGCAGAGTGCAGATCATTGACCTGAGCAAGCAGGACCCGATCAACGGCGCGCAGATGGTCCAGCTGACCCTTGACGGAAACGACGGCGTGACCGCCGTGGTGGCCCCCATCGCGGGCGGCGCCCCGGAGGGACCCACCGCTGAGCCCACTGATGAGCCGACGGCGGAACCCACCGCGGAGCCCACTGTCGAACCGACGGCGGAGCCCACCGCAGAGCCCACTGCCGAACCGACGGCGGAGCCCACCGCGGAACCCACCGCCGAGCCCTCTCCGGAGGCCGTGGTCTACACGGTGACCTACAAGGCCGGCGACGGCCAGGGCGACGACGTGGTGGTGCAGGTGCAGCAGGACGGCACCATCCAGCTGCCGGACTGCGCTTTCCTGGCCCCCGAGGGCTATGAGTTCGAGGGCTGGAACATCGGCGGCGTGCTCTATCCCGCTGCCAGCGGCTTCGTGGTGACGGCGGACATGGAGGTCGTGGCTTCCTACAAGGTGCTGCCGACCCCCGAGCCCTCCACCGAGCCCACCCCTGTGATCTATGTCATCACCTATATGTCCGGCGACGGCCAGGGCGATCCCATCCCTGTCCAGGTCTCCGGCGAGGCCCCCACGATCAAGCTCAATGACTGCGCCTTTATGGCGCCGGAGGGGCAGACCTTCGTCGGCTGGGAGATCGCCGGCGCCGTCTATCCCGCCCAGAGCGACTTCATCCTGACCGGAAGCGTGGACGCGGTGGCCAAGTATGAAGTCACCGACACCTCGGACGCTCCTTCCGTCACCGAGCCCAAGTCCGCCGGCATCCAGAGCACCGAGCCGCTGACCTGGAAGCTCGGCGGGGACAATACCGTACACGTGTCCTTCTCCAACGCCAAGGTGAGCTCCGTGAAGATCACCGGCAACGGCACCGAGACCGTGCTGACCAACGGCGGACAGTATATCACCCTGGACGAGGGCAAGACCGTTGTCTTCAACGCCGGGCTGGAGGCCTTCGGCACCGGCGCGTATTTGCTGACCTTCAATTTCGAGCCTGACACCGACGGCGGGACCTTTACCGAGGAGAACCTGACCCTCAACATCGCCTCGGCCGAGACCCAGCAGACCCAGGAGGAAGTCAAGAATTGGAAGGACCGGAACCAAGAGTGGTCCGTCACCTTTGACAAGATCCCCCAGAGCGTGGATGTCAACTACAACACCGCCGATCCCAACAACCCTGACTGGCGCGCCCGCCGGGTGAACGACGAGTACCGCATTTACGGCAACAGCGTGATCTTCATGCCCGGCATGGTCAACAAGGGCAGCACCGCCGCCGACTGGGGCAACGGCAGATACCAGTTCCGGGTGACCTTCACCGACGGCACCAGCGAGGTGTTCTATGTGCTGGTGGAGGGGACGCTGCCGACCTATACGCCTACCCCCGCGCCCACCGCTACGCCGGCGCCCACTCCCGCGCCTACGCAGCCGCCGGTGGCCGGCGCTCCCGCGACCGGCGACAGCACGCCCATTGCCACTTATGTGATCGTGCTGGTGGTGCTGCTGGTGGTGCTGGTGGCCGTTATCATCATCATCGTCAAGCAGAAGAAGAGAAAGTAAGCGCCCCCGCGCGCTATGAGCCAAGGGCCGTGGTCATCCACGGCCCTTTTGCAGACAGTCCTCGGAAGGTGGTGCCCACGTGTCCCGCAGAACCCTACGATATTTCCGCCGAGCGATGGCGGCGCTCATCCTGTGCGCCATGGCGCTGGGGCTGACCGGCTGCGGCTCCGACGACCCGGAGCCGGCCAGGGCCCATCAGGGGGAGAGCTTCCGCATCGCGGTGGCCAAGAGACCGGATAGCCTGAATCCCTTCACGGCCGCCGACCGGATATCGGAGGAGTTTTTTCTGCTGGTCTATGACCCGCTGTGGCGGCTGAACGCGGCCGGGGAGCCGGTGAACTGCCTGGTGGAGGACTGGAGCATGTCCAGCGACCAGCTGACGTGGACCATCCGGCTGCGCCGGGACGTGTCCTTCTCCAACGGCACGCCCCTGACGTCACGGGACGTAAAGTTCAGCTATGAGGAGCTGGACCGGTACGACACCGTCTATGCCGACTATTTCGAGGGCATCACCGCCATCACCTGCCCGGACGACTACACCGTGGTCATCAGCACCTCCTCTCTGAAGGGGGACATGCTCTACGCGCAGGTGCCCATCCTGCCCCGGAGCATTTGGAGCGACTACAACAGCGCGGGCTACGACACCTTTGACAACGAGCAGATGATCGGCTCCGGGCCGTTCACGCGCCTGCTGGCGGACACCGGCCCCCAGGAGGAGAGCTGGGTGTTCCAGGCCCGGGAGAATTACTTCGGCGGCAGCCCCCAGGTGGGGGAGGTCCGGTTCATATACTATGCCACCGAGGCCAACGCCGGCCGCGCCCTCTCCATCGGGGACGTGGACGCCGCCGTGGGCCTGTCGGACGTGCAGCTGACGACCCTGGAGGGCGTCCCCGGCGTGCAGATCATCCAGACCTATCTGCCCGGCTCGCAGATATGGGCCCTGGCGTTCAATACCCGCGACAGCGTGTTCAGCGACACCAGCCTCCGGCAGATGGTGGACTACTGCGTGGACAGGGACAGGATATTGTCCATGTCCTCCGGCACCTCCGGCATGGCCGGGAGCGTCTGGGCCAGCCCGGGAACGGATTATTTCCATCAGGTGTACGCGCCGCGCTCCTTCAACCAGGAGACCTCCCGGTCCGTGCTGTACTCCAAGGGCTACAGCGACGTGGACCAGGACGGCCACCTGGAATTCGTGGGCAGCTATGAGGACCTGGTGCTGCGGCTGTATACCAGCACCCAGGACGACTGGTCGTCCACGGCCGCCACGGTGCTCATCGAGGACCTGGGGGAGCTGGGCGTACAGGTCACATGGAACACCACCAACGGAGACGTGACCGATGTCTGCGGACCGAAGGACGACTGGGACATGTGCCTGCTGTCCATGCGGGGCAACGCCGACCCGGTGATCGCGGGCATGCCCTTCCGCAGCTCCGACAGGGGCCTCACCGGCTGGAGCAACAGCACCTATGACCAGACCTTCGCCCAGATGCAGACGACGCTGGACCGGGTGGCGGTCAACGGCCTGGCCGGGCAGCTCCAGCAGCTGGTCTATGACGAGAGCCCGGTCCTGATCCTGGGCTATTACAGCGACATCCAGGCCCTGCGCACCGACCGCTGGGAGGGCTTTGACGAGGTCCTCGCCGCCGCCGGCGGCCTGTTTGGCATCGGCAGCGTGGACGCCTATATGGCGATCCGCCCCGTTGAATCGGAAGCATCGTGAAGGAGGAGCGACCATGGAGCTCATCATCAACAGCGCCGCCCAAAAGGAACAGCTGAGCGGCATCCGGGAGTTCACCTATCTGGTCCGGTCCACGCCGGGCGCCATCGGCTTCACCCTGGGGGAGCCGGATCTGAACACCCCCGACGCCGTCAAGGAGGCCGCCAAGGCCGCCCTGGACGACAACGACACCCATTATCCCCCCGGCAACGGCTATCCCTATACCCTGGAGGCCATCTCCGCCTACGAGGCGCGGGAGCATGGGCTGCACTATTCCCCCGACGAGGTGATCCTCACCGACGGGGCCACGGAGGGGCTGTTCGTGTCCCTGGCCACCGTGCTCAATCCCGGCGATGAGGTCATCATCCCCACGCCGGCCTTTGGCCTGTATGAGTCCCTGGTGCGGCTGCAGCGGGGCGTGCCCGTGGCGCTGCCCACGGAGCATGATCGCTTCCAGATCGACCCCACGGCCCTGGAGCGGGCCGTCACGCCCCGGACCAAGGCCGTCATCCTCACCAGCCCCAACAACCCCACCGGGTGCATCTATACCAAGGCCACCTTGGACGCGGTCCACGAGGTGCTGCGGGACAAGCCCATCTTCGTGATCTGCGACGACGTATACCGCTCGCTGGTCTATTCCGGGGAATACCACAGCTTCTCCGAATACCAGGACATGCGGGACCGGATCATCGTGGTGCAGAGCTTTTCCAAGCCCTACGCCATGACCGGCTGGCGGCTGGGCTACCTGCTGGCGGACGCGCCGCTGCGGGAGCGGCTGCAGGTGTTCCACCAGTACTGCGTCACCTCCGCGCCGTCCTTCGTGCAGCGGGCCTGCGTGCAGGCGCTGGACACGGACGTGGCGCCGGTGCGGGCCATCTTCAAGCGGCGCAGGGACTATGTGTACGGCCGGCTCACCGCCATGGGCTGGAAGGTCCAGGAGCCGGAGGGGGCCTTTTATATGTTCATCGACGTGTCCGGCTTCGGCCTCGACTCCAAGAGCTTTTGCAAAAAGCTGCTGGCGGAGGCGGGCGTGGGGCTCATCCCCGGCATCTTCTTCGGCACGGAGGGATATGTGCGCATGAGCTACTGCTACTCCGACGAGGAACTCAAAGAGGGGCTGGACCGGATGGAGCGGTTCCTCAAAGAGCAGTAAAAAAGACCGGACAGCTTCGGCTGTCCGGTCTTTTTTTGTGCGCGTCACTTCTGCAGATAGGAGGTGACGAGCTCCTGGAGCAGATCGTCCCGGTCCAGACGGGTGATCAGAGCCCGCGCGTTGTTGTAGTTGGTGATGTAGGTGGGGTCCTCGGAAAGGATGTAGCCAACGATCTGGTTGATGGGGTTGTAGCCCTTCACCAGCAGAGCGCTGTATACGCTGGACATGATCTCGCGGATCTCGGCGCTGTGGTCAAGGACCTTGAACTTGCGGGTGGATTCTTCCATGTTTCGTCCCTCCTTTGTCAGTGGATTGTCTTATACTGTAATTATAACACACTTGCCCGGCGGCAGATGTTACAAATGTATTAAGAATATTTACGCTTCAGCGGATCGCGGCGCCGTGCTTTTCGGCCAGGGCGGCCAGGATGGCGCTCATGGTCTCCGCGGCGTGGTCCTCGGTGAGGGTCTGGTCCGCGGCGCGCAGCGTCAGGGAGAAGGCCACGCTCTTGCTGCCGGCGGGGATGGGGTCGCCGGTGTACACGTCGAACAGCTGCACCGACTCCAGATAGGGCTTGCCGGCGGCCGTGATGGTGTCCACCAGGGCGGCCACGGGGATGTCCTGGCCGCAGACCAGGGCGATGTCACGGCTGACGGCGGGGAAGCGGGGCAGGGCGGTGAAGGTCCGCTCCGGGCCCTGGCAGGCGGCCATGGCCTCCACGCTCAGCTGGGCATAGAAGCTGCCGTGGTCCAGGCCGTAGTTGTCGCAAACCAGGGGATGGACCTGGCCCATCAGGCCGATGACCGTGTCCCCGGCGGTGATCCGGGCGCAGCGGCCGGGGTGGAAGGAGGGCTCCGCCGTCTCGGCGGCGAAGGAGACGTCCTGCACGCGCATGTCCCGCAAAATGGCCTCCACGCAGCCCTTCAGCTGGAAGAAGTCCGCCTTCCCGCCATACTCGCCCAGCACCAGCCAAGTGGGCTCGTCGGCCAGGGGACTGTCCGCCTTGGGATGGAACACCTTGGCCCGCTCATAGAGCCGGACAGCCGGGTTGCGCTTGGCGGCGTTGGTGGCCATGACCTCCAGCATGGAGGGCATGGGGGTGGTGCGCATGACACTGCGGTCCTCGCCCAGGGGGTTCTGGATGATCAGCGCCTGGCGCAGGGGGGAGTCCGCCGGCAGACGGATCTTGTCCCAGGCGGACTTGCTGCCGAAGGAATAGGTCAGGATCTCGTTGAAGCCCATGGCCTGGCACAGGGCGTTGAGGCGGTTGGTGAACTTCTGCTTTTCGCTCCAGCCGCCCTGGGAGGTCTTGCCCCGGATCATGGTGGACTCCACCACGTCGTAGCCGTAGAACCGGGCCACCTCCTCGGCGATGTCGGAGTAGTGCTCGATGTCGCTGCGCCAGGAGGGGATCAGGATGTCGTCCCCGTCCATGGTGAAGCCCAGCTTCTCCAGGACCTGGACCATATAGTCCCGGCTGATGTCCGTGCCCAGCAGGGCGTTGACCTTGGCCGGCTCCAGCTTCACGGATTTCTGCACATAGGGGCTGGCCACCACGTCGATTATGCCGTCGATTACCTCGCCGGCGCCCAGCAGCTCCACCAGCTCGCAGGCCCGCTGCACGGCGGGGATGGTCCCCTCCGGGTCCAGGCCCTTCTCGAACTTGCCGGAGGCGTCGGTGCGCATGCCCAGGGCGATGGCGGTCTTGCGGATAGAGGTGCCGTTGAAGTTGGCGGACTCGAACACGATGGTGCGGGTGTCGTCCACGATCTCGGAGTTGCCGCCGCCCATGACGCCGGCCACGCCGATGGGCTTGGCCTCGTCGGCGATGATGAGCATGTTGGGGGTCAGCTTGCGGTCGTTGCCGTCCAGGGTGGTCAGCGTCTCCCCGGGCGCTGCCCGGCGGACGACGATGGTGTTGCCGCCCACGCAGCTATAGTCGAACGCGTGCATGGGCTGGCCGTACTCCTGCATCACGTAGTTGGTGATGTCCACGATGTTGTTGATGGGCCGGATGCCGCTGGCGCGCAGCCGCCGGCGCAGCCAGGCGGGGGAGGGCTCGATCTTGATGTTCTTCACCATGCGGGCGGTGTACCGGGGGCACAGGGCCGGCTCGTCGATGCGCACGGTCAGGTATTTGCGAATGTCGTCGCCGGAGCCCTTCACCTGGGGCTCGTGCACGTCCAGGGCCGTGCCGAAGGTGGCGGCGGCCTCCCGGGCCAGGCCGATCACGCTCAGGCAGTCGGGCCGGTTGTTGGTGATCTCGAACTCCACCACGCTGTCCCCCAGGCCCAGGACTTTCTTGATGTCGTCGCCGGGCTGGCAGGGCTCGCGCATGATGAAGATGCCGTTCTCGATGGCGTAGGGGTAATCGTGGGTGTCCAGGCCCAGTTCGCCCAGGGAGCAGAGCATGCCCTCGCTCATCACGCCGCGCAGCTTGGAGGTGCGGATCTCCACGCCGCCGGGCAGCTTCGCCCCGTCCAGGGCCACGGGCACCATGTCGCCCACGGACACGTTCTGGGCGCCGGTGACGATGGTGAGCTCCCGCTCGCCGCCTGCGTCCACCTGGCAGACGAACATGTGGTCGGAGTCGGGGTGCCGCTCCATGGCGGTGACCCGGCCGGCCACCACGTTCCCGATGCCGGCGCCGGTGACGGACAGGCTCTCCACCTTGGAGCCGGACATGGTCATGCGGTCGCAGAACTCCTTGTCGGAGACGGTCACTTTCGTATAGTCATTGAGCCACTCTCTGGAAAGATCCATTTTTCACACCCTCCTTTAGAACTGCTCCAGGAACCGGACGTCGTTTTCAAAGAGCAGACGCAGGTCGCTGATGTTGAAGCGGAACATGGCCAGCCGGTCGGAGCCGAAGCCGAAGGCGAAGCCGGAATACTTGTCGGTGTCGATGCCGCAGCCGGCCAGCACCTTGGGGTGGACCATGCCGCCGCCGAGAAGCTCCACCCAGCCCTCGCCCTTGCAGACGGGGCAGCCGGCGCCGTGGCACTTGAAGCACTCCACGTCCATCTCGCAGCTGGGCTCGGTGAAGGGGAAGTGATGGGGCCGGAAGCGGGTCTTGAGGTCGCTGCCGTACAGCCGGTGCACCAGCTCGTTCAGCGTGCCCTTCAGGTCGCCGAAGGTGATGCCCTCGTCGATGACCAGGCCCTCGATCTGGTGGAACATGGGGCTGTGGGTGGCGTCCACCTCGTCCTTGCGGTAGACGCGGCCGGGGGCGATGATGCGGATGGGGAGGGGATAGGTCTCCATCACGTGGATCTGCACGGGGCTGGTCTGGGTGCGAAGCAGCACCTGGTCGTCATCGTCGAAGTAGAAGGTGTCCTGCCGGTCGCGGGCGGGGTGGCCCTCGGCGGTGTTGAGCTTGTCGAAGTTGTAGCTGGAAAGCTCCACCTCCGGGCCCTCGGCGATGGTGAAGCCCATGCCGATGGCGATCTCGCTGAATTCGTCGATGACCCGGTTGAGGGGATGGGGCCGGCCCATCGTCACCGGCGTGCCGGGGATGGTCACGTCCTCCCGCTCGGCGGCCAGCTTGGCCTCCAGCGCTTTCTCTCCAAGGGCTGTTTTGGCGCGCTCCAGCGCCTCGGCCAGGTCCTCCCGGATGGAGTTGGCCAGCTGGCCGATCCGGGGCCGCTCGTCGGCGGAGAGCCCGCCCATCTGCTTGAGGACGGCGGTGAGCTCGCCCTTCTTGCCCAGGTATTTGACCCGCGCTGCCTCCAGAGCCTCCAGAGTCGCAGACTCCCGGATGGCCTGCAGGGACTGTTCCCGCAGCTTCCGCAGTTTTTCTTCCATGATTCCCGCTCCTTGCGCATATGTGATATACAAAATTAATAAAAACAAACGCTGAACTTATTTTATAACACAATATCCCAATTTTAGCAACTATAATTGAAATTGACGAAGTTTTTCTCAGCGACTATAATAGAAGCGGCACGCAGGAGGATGATCGCATGGAGCTTTCCGACGCAAAACGGATGAAGGCAGCCGACCGGACCGCCATCCAGGAGCGGGGCATCCCGTCCCTGGGGCTGATGGAGACGGCGGCGGGCCATGTGGCCCGAGCGGCAGCGGAGCTGGCCGGGGAGGGACGGACCGCGGCCGTGTTCTGCGGGCCCGGCAACAACGGCGGCGACGGGATCGCCGCGGCCCGCATCCTGATGGATATGGGCTTCTCCGTCCGGTGCTTTTTGGTGGGCAGCCGGGAGAAGATGACCGGGGACGCGCTCGTCATGGAGCAGCGGCTGGAGGCCGCCGGCGGCGTGTTGGAGGACTTTGCGCCGGAGGGAGAGGCGGCCCGGGCGGCCCATGACGCGGCCGTGCTGGTGGACGCGGTGTTCGGCATCGGCCTTCACCGCCCCCTGGAGGGGGACGCCCTGGCGGCGGCGGAGCTGATGAACGGCGCCAGGCGGCCCGTGGTGGCCGTGGATATCCCCAGCGGCGTGTCCGCCGACAATGGGGCCGTGCTGGGACAGGCGGTGCGCGCAGCGCGGACCGTCACCTTCTCCATGGCCAAGCCCGGCCATTTTCTGGAGCCTGGATGCGTGTACCGGGGCGCGCTCGCCGTGGAGGACATCGGCATCCCGAAGGACGTCCTGGGGGAGGCGGGCTGCGGCCTGTACGCCATCCATGGGGAGGACCTGGCCCTGCCGGTACGCTCGCCGCTGACCCACAAGGGCGACTATGGGAAGCTGCTGATCCTGGCGGGCAGCACGGGCTATACCGGCGCGGCGGGGCTCTGCGCCCGGGCGGCGGTCCGGTCCGGGGCCGGGCTGGTCTATCTGGGGGTCCCGGCGGATATATATGAGATAGCGGCCGGCAAGACCGAGGAGGCCATGGCGTTCCCCCTGCGGTGCAACGACCGGGGCCGGCTGAGCCGGAACGCCCTGGGCTCCATCCGGGAGCGGATGGGCAGCTGCGGCGTATGCGTGATCGGTCCGGGGCTGGGCCGGGACCGGGATACGGCGGCGGTGACGGCGGAGGTCCTGAGCCGGGCGGAGGGCCCGGTGGTGGCCGACGCGGACGCCCTGTGGGCCATCGGCCGGGAGCTGGACATGCTGGAGCGGCGCGCCGGGCCGGTGGTGCTCACGCCCCATGAGGGGGAGTTCGCCCGGCTGCTGGGCCGGCCGGTGGAGGACCGGCTGGCGGACGCGCTGAGCTTTTCCAGGACCTACGGCTGCGCCTTGGTGCTGAAGGGCCACAGGACGGTGTGCGCCTTCCCGGACGGGAAAGCGTACATGATCGACGCCGGCAATCCGGGCATGGCCACCGGCGGCAGCGGCGACGTGCTGGCGGGCGTGATCGGCGCTCTGCTGGGCCAGCTGCCGCCCCGGCGGGCGGTGGTGACGGCCTGCTGGCTCCACGCCCGGGCGGGGGATATCGCCGCGGAGCGGTTCGGGGAATACGCCCTCAAGGCGGGGGACATCATCGACGCCCTGCCGGAGGCGGAAAAGGAGATCACGCGATAATAACGGGAGAAGGAGTTTGATCCATGCGCAGAGCCATCGCTTGCGCACTGATGATGACCCTCCTGCTGCTGCCCGGCTGCGGGGAGCGGGAGGAGGCGCTGAAGGAGGGCTTCGGGACGCTCCGGGAGGCCGTCACCCAGGCCGGGAGCATATCCTTTCACGCAGAGCTGACCGCGAACCGGGCGGACACGGTGGAGAGCTACAGCCTGTCGGCGGCTTACGACGGCAGCAAGACCACGGTGGAGGTGCTGGCGCCGGCGCTCATCGCGGGCATCACCGCCACCGCCCTGCGGGGGGAGACGGCGGTGTCCTTCCAGGGGGTGGAGCTGGGGGCCGGGCTCCTGGACGAGGCGGGGCTCACGCCCATGAGCGCCATCCCGGTGATGCTGGACGCCATCGCCAGCGCCTATGTGGAGCTGCTTTGGTGGGAGGGGGACTATCTGGCCGCGCGGCTGTTCGTGGGCGAGGACGCGGTGCTCACGCTGTGGCTGGACCGGCAGAGCCTGCTGCCCGCCGCGGCGGAGGTGGCCACCGGGGGCCGCACGGTGATCGCGATGCAGATCACGGACTTTCAGATCGGATAAATAAAAAACATACAAAGGAGAGACGGATATGGACGAGCGGACGAAGAGGACCTGGGCGGAGGTGAGCCTGGGGGCCATCGAGCACAATTACCGGGCCATGCGGGAGCGTCTGGCGCCGGGGACCCGCTTTTTGGGGGTCGTCAAGGCCAATGCCTACGGCCACGGGGCGGTGCCGGTGTCCCGGCTGCTGCAGGACGTGGGATGCGACTATCTGGCGGTGGCCTGCCTGGACGAGGCGGTCCAGCTGCGGCAGGCGGACATCGCCCTGCCCATCCTGATCCTGGGCTACACCCCGCCGGAGTATGCCGGCGTGCTGGCGGAGAACGCCGTCACCCAGGCGGTGGGCAGCCTCGCCTATGCCCAGGCGCTGAGCCAGAGCCTGGCGGGGACGGGAAAATGCCTGAAGGTGCATTTGAAGCTGGAGACCGGCATGGGCCGCACGGGCTTCCGGGCCTTCGGCGAGACGGCTCTCCGGGAGGCGGCGCTGGCCATGGGCCTGGCGGGCCTGGAGCCGGAGGGCGTGTTCACCCACTTCTGCGTGTCCGATGGGGACGCGGAGCAGCGGACGTTCACCGACGTGCAGTTCGAGCGGTTTTTGAAGGGTGTGGCGGCTATCCAGGACCAGGCGGGCCGCCGGTTTGCGATCCGCCACTGCACCAATTCCGGGGCCATGCTGGCCTTCCCGGAGACGTATCTGGACATGGTCCGGCCCGGCGTGGCGCTGTACGGCATGGTGCCCGGCCCGGAGACCGGCGGCATCGAGCTCGTGCCCGCCATGAGCCTCTACAGCCGGGTGGCCTATGTGGAGCACCATGAGCCGGGGGACACCATCAGCTACGGCCGGACCTTCACCGTGC
The DNA here is from genome assembly GCA_947624065.1 of uncultured Oscillospiraceae bacterium. GTDB lineage: Bacteria > Bacillota > Clostridia > Oscillospirales > Oscillospiraceae > CAJOIG01. The sequence continues at coordinate 28,453 of CANQIO010000011.1, forward strand.
AGACGCCCAGCGAGATCGCCGTGCTGCCCATCGGCTACGCTGACGGTCTGCACAGGGTCCTGTCCAACAAGCTCAGACCGATGGTGGGCGGCATTCGGGTGCGGCAGGTGGGCCGCATCTGCATGGACATGTGCATGCTGGACGTGACGGGCCTGCCCGTGAAGTCCGGGGACGTGGCGGAGATCTTCGGCCGGAACGTCAACTGCGGCGAGCTGGCGGATCTGGCCGGCACCATCCACTATGAGCTGCTGTGCGCCGTGAGCCCGCGGGTGCCGCGGGTCTATGCGGACTGAGCGCCGGCAGGTATAAAAACCAATCTTCCGTGGGAGAATGATAGCATGTCCGTACATAGTATGTACCGGGCGACTCTTTCACGGAAGGTGCTCACATGACAAATCCGGTTCGACGCGGAGACATCTTTTATGCCGACCTCAGCCCTGTGGTGGGTTCGGAGCAGGGAGGCCTGCGGCCGGTGCTCATCATCCAGAACGACACCGGCAACCGCCACAGCCCCACGGTCATCGCCGCGGCCATCACCTCCCAGGTGGGAAAGGCCCGCCTGCCCACCCATATCGAGATCCAGGCCCCGGACAGCGGCCTGACCCGTGACAGCGTGATCCTGCTGGAGCAGATCAGGACCCTGGACAAATCCCGCCTGCGGGAGCGGATGGGCAAGCTCAGCGGCGCGGCCATGACGAAGGTGGACGACGCCATCGCCGTCAGCTTCGGCCTCAACCAGTCTCTGTCGTAAACTTCGGCCCCCATTCATATGCTGTGGTGTATGAATGGGGGTCTTACTATGCAGGTACCGATCTATATCGACGGGAAGAAGGAGGGGACGCTCACCGTGGAGCGGGAGGGACCGGTCACGGTGATGCGGGGGGAACTGCGGGACGTGGGCCGGGTGGTGCGGCTGACAGTGTATGGGGAGCGGGCCGGATACCTGGGAGTGCCGGAGCCGGCGGAGGGCCGGCTGCGGATCACGAGACGGCTCTCGCCCATGGAGATGAACCGGTTCCCCCAGCACCCGGAGTACGCCGCCGAGGGGCCCCTGGACCGGCCCGCGCCTCAGACCAGGCGCCGGGAGCCGGAAGAGACGGCGGAGCCGGCGCGGCGGCATGTGCTGTGGATGGGGGGAAAACCATACTATTTTTGATGCAAAACCGGAAAATGTGTGCTATAATGGCTCCACGATGATTGCGCAGATTGCACAAAGCGGGCCCGCGCCCGCTTGGAAGGGAGGCAGCCATTATGCGGATGAGCGACCTGATCGAGAAAAAGCGGGACGGGGGCGTGCTGAGCCCGGCGGAGATCCGCTGGATGATCGAGGGCTATACCAGGGGGGACATCCCCGACTACCAGATGAGCGCCATGTGCATGGCCGTCTATTTCCGGGGCATGGACCCGGAGGAGACCTATGAGCTGACCATGGCCATGCTGGACTCCGGCGACAGGATCGACCTTTCCGCCGTGTCCGGGATCAAGGCCGACAAGCACTCCACCGGCGGCGTGGGGGACAAGACCAGCCTGGTGTTGTGCCCCATGGTGGCGGCCTGCGGGGTGAAGATGGCGAAGCTGTCCGGCAGGGGCCTGGGCCACACCGGCGGCACCATCGACAAGCTGGAGAGCTTTCCCGGCTTCACCACGGCCCTGGCGGAGGACGCTTTTTTGCGGCAGGTCGACCAGGTGGGCTTCGCCATTGCCGGCCAGACGGCGGAGCTGTGCCCGGCGGACAAGAAGCTCTACGCCCTGCGGGACGTGACCGCCACGGTGGCCTCCCGGCCGCTGATCGTGAGCAGTATCCTGTCCAAGAAGCTGGCCGCGGGGGCGGACGTGATCGTGCTGGACGTGAAGTGCGGCTCCGGGGCGTTCATGCACACGGAGCAGGACGCCTTCGACCTGGCCAGAGGCCTGGCCGAGACGGGCCGCCGGGCGGGGAAAAAGGTCACGGCCGTGGTCACGGATATGGATGAGCCCCTGGGCCGGGCCGTGGGAAACGCCCTGGAGGTGAAGGAGGCCCTCTCTGCCCTGCGGGGCGAGTTTCGGGAGGACCTGATGGAGCTGTGCCTGACGCTGGGCAGCCAGATCCTGGTGGGCGGCGGCGCGGCGGCGGATGAGGCCGCGGCCCGCGCCATGCTGGAAAAGGCGGTGTCCTCCGGCGCGGCGCTGGAGAAGTTCGCCCAGTTCGTCCGGGCCCAGGGGGGCGACAGCGCGGCGGTATACGATCCCGCGCTGCTGCCCCAGGCGCCGGTGCAGCTGCCGGTGCCCGCCGGGACCGGCGGATGGGTGCGGCGCATCCATGCCCAGGACGTGGGCCTGGTGAGCATGCGGCTGGGAGGCGGACGGGCCTCCAAGGAGGACGAGATCGACCTGGCCGTGGGCGTGGTGCTGAACAAAAAGGTGGGCGAGGCCGTGGCGCCCGGCGAGAGCCTGGGCACCATCCACGCCCGCACGGAAGAGGCGGCGGCCCAGGCGGCGGAGATGCTGCGCGCCTGCTTCGAGATCGGCCCGGAGCGGGCGGAGCGGCCGCCGTTCATCAAGGGCGTGGTGCGGTAAGGAGAGAAAGATGCCGGAGAGAAATCCTTTTTTCCCTGAGATCAGCGGCCGGCTGGGCCTGGGGTGCATGCGCATGCCCAGGGCTGGGGACGGGGTGGACATGCCCCTGACGGAGAAGCTCGTCGACCTGCTCATGGCCAGGGGCTACAACTACTTTGACACGGCCCACGGCTATGTGGACGGCAAGAGCGAGACGGCGCTGCGCCGGCTGCTGGTCGAGAGATATCCCCGGGACAGCTTCGTGCTGGCCGACAAGCTGTCCACCGCGTTTTTTGAGCGGGAGGAGGATATCCGCCCGCTGTTCGAGAGCCAGCTGGCCGCCTGCGGGGTGGACTATTTCGACTTTTACCTGATGCACGCCCAGCGGGAGGACCTGTACGACAAGTTCATGGCCTGCCGGGCCTATGAGACGGCGGCAGCGCTGAAGGCGGAGGGGAGGATCCGCCACTTTGGCGTGTCCTTCCACGGCACGGCGGCGTTTTTGGAGCGGCTTTTGGACGAGCAGCCGGGGATCGAGGCGGTGCAGATCCAGTTCAACTACCTGGACTATCCCGACCCGGTGATCCAGAGCGGCGCCTGCTATGAGGTGTGCCGGGCGCGGGGCGTGCCGGTGTTCGTGATGGAGCCGGTGAAGGGAGGGAGCCTGGCCCGCCTGCCCCAGGCGGCGGCCAGAGAGCTGGAGCCCCTGGGAGACGTGAGCCAGGCCGCCCTCGCGCTGCGCTATGCCGCCGGATTCGACGGCGTGGCGGTGGTGCTCTCGGGCATGAACTCGGTGGAGCAGCTGGAGGAGAACGCGGCCCTTATGGAGCGGCCGGCGCCGCTGACGGAGGCGGAGCGGGCGGCCCTGGACCGGGTGCGGGACAGCTACCGGACCATGGATCTGATCGGCTGTACCGGGTGCCGGTACTGCGTGGACGGGTGCCCGGCCCGGATCGCCATCCCGGACGTGCTGGCATGCGTCAACAACCAGCGGCTCTACGGCGGGGACAAGTCCGCGTATTATTACCAGAACGTCTATACATACAAGCGCGGCCGGGCATCGGACTGCGTCCGGTGCGGCCAGTGCGAGCACGCCTGTCCCCAGCGCCTGCCCATCCGGGAGCTGCTGGCGGTGGCGGCGGAGATGTTTGACACATGACGGCGGGCGGGAGCTGCCGCGCCGGACGGAGACAGGAGGCGGGAGCATGAGCGAAAAAAACGGCCGCCGGTGCCTTTTGCTGGACGGGCAGGGCGGCGGCATCGGCGCGCAGCTGGCGCGGCTGCTGGCGAAGGAGCTGCCGGCGGGCTGGGAGCTGCTGGCGGTGGGCACCAACGTGTCCGCCACGGCGGCCATGATCAAGGCGGGGGCCAGCCGGGGCGCCACCGGCGAGAACGCGCTCATCTATAACGCCGCCAGGGCGGACGTGATCCTGGGGCCCATCGGCATGATCCTGGCCAACGGCATCATGGGAGAGGTCTCCCCGGCCATGGCCGCGGCGGTGTCCGGCTCAGAGGCGGTGAAGATCCTGATCCCCACGTCCACCTGCGGCGTCTATGTGGCCGGGACGGAGGAGCTGCGGCTGGAGGATTATCTGCACAGGGCCGTGGAACGGGCCCTGGCAGTGATGACGGCGGAATAAACAAAGACATATGAGGAGGTAAAAGGGATGGAAAGGTATGATGTGGTCGCGCTGGGCGAGATGCTCATCGACTTTACGGAGAGCGGCGTATCGGAGCAGGGCAACACCCTCTTTGAGGCCAATCCGGGCGGCGCGCCCTGCAACGTGCTGGCCCTGCTGCAGAAAATGGGCCGCAGGACAGCCTTCATCGGCAAGGTGGGGAATGATATCTTCGGCCGGCAGCTGGTCGCGGTGGGCCGGGAGGCGGGGATCGACATGTCCGGCGTCACGATGGACGACGGCGTGCGCACCACGCTGGCGTTCGTCAAGACGGCCCCCGACGGGGACCGGGATTTCTCCTTCTATCGGGACCCCGGCGCGGACATGATGCTTACCACCGACGACGTGCCCGAGCAGATGGTGAAAAGCGCGCGGATCTTCCACTTCGGGACCCTCTCGCTGACCCATGAGCCGGTCCGCTCCGCCACGGTGAAGGCGGTGGCCCTGGCCCGGGAGGCGGGGGCGGTGATCTCCTTCGACCCCAATCTGCGCCCGCCGCTGTGGCGGAACCTGGCCACGGCCAAGACCATGATCGACTGGGGACTGGCCCAGAGCGACGTGGTCAAGATCGCCGACAACGAGGTCCAGTTCATGACCGGGCTGGAGGACCTGGAGGCCGGCGCGGAGGCCCTGCGGGAGCGGTACCCCAATATCAAGCTGCTCAACGTCACCGCCGGGGCGGAGGGCAGCTGCGCCTATTACGCCGGACGGCGGGTGTCCGTCCCGGCCTACCGCCTGGGCGGGACCATCGAGACCACCGGCGCGGGGGACACCTTCTGCGGCAGCGTGCTGCATTTCGTCCTGGAGCGGGGCCTGGAGGGGCTCGCCGACGGGGAGCTGGAGCAGATGCTCCGCTTCGCCAACGGGGCGGCCTATCTGGTCACCACGAAAAAGGGCGCGATCCGGGCCATGCCCACAAGAGAAGAGGTCCTGGCGGTGACGGGCCGGTGAGGTGCGCCGGACGATCAGAGGGAGGACGAGCGGAATGAAAAAACTGGGCTTCGGCCTGATGCGCCTGCCCATGCGGGCGGGAGACGGCTCCGGCGGGATCGATATGGATCAGCTCTGCCGGATGGTCGACCTGTTTTTGGAGCGGGGCTATACATACTTTGACACCGCCTGGCTCTATTGCCAGTTCCAGAGCGAGGCGGCGGTGAAAACGGCGCTGGTGGAGCGCTATCCCCGGGACCGCTTCACCGTGGCGACCAAGCTCCATACGGGCTTTTTCAACACCCTGGCGGAGCGGGACGACATCTTCTCCGAGCAGCTGCGCAAGACCGGCGCGGGGTATTTCGACTACTATCTGCTCCACGGGGTGGAGGGCAACAACCTGCCCAAGTTCGAGGCGCTGGACTGCTTTTCCTGGCTGCTGGAAAAACGGGACAGGGGCCTGGTGCGCCACGCGGGGTTCTCCTATCACGACGGGCCGGAGCTGCTGGATACGCTGCTGACCCGGTATCCGCAGATGGAGTTCGTGCAGCTGCAGTTGAACTATCTGGATTGGGACAGCCGGTGGGTCCGGGCCCGGGAGTGCTATGAGGTGTGCGTCAAACACGGCAAGCCCGTGGTGGTGATGGAGCCGGTGAAGGGCGGCACCCTGGCCGACCTGCCGCCGGAGGCGGAGGCGCTTTTGAAGCGGCGCGCGCCGGAGGCGTCCTGCGCCAGCTGGGCGCTGCGGTTTGCCGCGGCGCTGCCTAACGTGATGGTGGTGCTCTCCGGCATGAGCGATCTGGCACAAATGGAGGACAACACCGCCGCCCTCGCGGACGCCGCGCCGCTGACGGAGGAGGAGAACGCCGCCCTGGCCCAGGTGGCGCAGATCATCCGCGCCCAGGTGGCCGTGCCGTGCACCGGCTGCGGCTACTGCGCCCCCGGCTGCCCCCGGCACATCGACATCCCCGGCTTCTTTTCCCTGTACAACAAGCAGATGCGCGAGCGGGCCGGCGGGGGATGGACGCCCAACTTCACCCAGTATGAGCTTTTGACGGCCAGGTCCGGCCGCTCGGCGGACTGCCTGGCCTGCGGCCAGTGCGAGGGGGTATGCCCCCAGCATCTGCCCATCGTCGATACCCTGCGCAAGGTGACGGAGACCTTTGGCGGCTGAGGCCGCCGGGCGGGAGCGCGCGGAAGGAGGCGGCCGGCATGATCCGGCGGGTGGCGGGGGCATTTTTCAGCCCCTGCGGCAATGTGGAAAAGGTGGTCCGGGCCATGGCGGACGCCGCCGGGGCCCGGCTGGGCGTGCCGGTGGGATACGCGGACATCACCCTGCCCTGCGGACGGGCGGGAGACCTGACTTGGGGAGAGGACACCTTGCTCATCTTGGGCACGCCGGTGTATGCCGGCCGGGTGCCCAACAAGCTGGCCCCGTACCTGGCGGCGCATATCCGCGGGACGGGATGGGCCGTGCCGGTGGTGTGCTTCGGCAACCGGGCTTTTGACAACGCCCTGGCGGAGCTGGCGGCGATCCTGACGAACGGCGGCTTTCGCCTGGCTGGCGCCGCGGCGGTGGTGACGGAGCACAGCTTCTCGCCCCGTCTGGCTCCCGGCAGCCCTGGGGCGGAGGAGCTGGCTGTGGCCGCGGCCTTTGCCGCAGGCGCGGCGGAGGACGCCCAGGCCGGGAGGGCGCTGGACACGGCCGCCGTGCCCGGCGATGCGGACGCGCCCTACTATACGCCCCTGACCCTGGAGGGGACGCCGGCCCGGTTTTTGAAGGCCGTCCCGGCGGTGGATCAGGACAAATGTATCCGCTGCGGCACCTGCGGGGCGGTGTGTCCCATGGGCAGCGTGGACCGGGACGATCCGGCGGCCATGACGGGCGTTTGCATCAAGTGTCAGGCATGCGTCAAGCGTTGCCCCGCCGGGGCGCGGCGGTTCACGGATGAGGCGTTTTTGTCCCACGTGCGGATGCTGGAGCGGGACTATGTCCGCCCGGCAGGATCGGTATATATCCGGGCGGGGGAGGCGGCGCGGTGACTTTTCGCGCCGCGGGACGCCGTTTTGCGCCAAAAGGGTGGCGGGACGCGCCCTTTTCGTGGCATAATGGAAAAAACGGGGCGCGCCCCGTATCGGAAAGGAGATAAACACGATGAGATATGAGATCCTGGGGGAGACCCTGCCGGTGGTGGTGTGCCATCTGGCCGCCGGAGAGAGCATGTTCAACGAGAGCGGCTCCATGAGCTGGATGAGCCCCAATATGCGCATGGAGACCAGCTCCAACGGCGGCGTGGGAAAGGCCCTGGGCCGGATGTTCGCCGGCGAGAGGTTCTTCCAGAACGTCTACACCGCCCAGGGCGGCGAGGGGCTGATCGCGTTCGCGTCCAGCTTCCCCGGCTCCATCAAGCCCTTTGAGGTCGCCCCCGGCCGGGAGGTCGTCTTTCAGAAGAGCGCGTTTTTGGCGGGCGAGGCCACGGTGCAGCTGTCCGTCCACTTCAACAGGAAGCTGGGCGCGGGCCTGTTCGGCGGCGAGGGCTTCATCATGCAGAAGGTGTCCGGCAGCGGCGTCGCCTTCGCGGAGTTCGACGGCCACGTGGTGGAATATGACCTGGCGGCCGGGCAGCAGATCGTGGTGGATACGGGCCATCTGGCGGCGATGGACGCCAGCTGCTCCATGGATGTCCAGACTGTGAAGGGCGCGAAAAACGTGCTGTTCGGCGGCGAGGGGCTGTTTTTGACCACCGTCACCGGCCCGGGCCGGGTGTGGCTGCAGACCATGCCGCTGAGCAATGTGGCCGGCGTGCTGCTGCCCTACATGCCCACCAGCAGCTGAGGCGAAAGCTTTTACAAATGACAAAAGTCCGCACTCTCAAAAAAGAGTGCGGACTTCAATTTTGCGGGGCCAGGCCGAAGAGCCGCTCCGCCAGGGCCAGCGTCTGATCGACGGTCCGGCTCTCGTCCCGGAGGACCACCGGGAATCCGGAACGGAGGAAGCGGTCGTACCGCGCCGGGGAGTTGATCCGCGCCAGGCACTGACGGAAATTCTCCAGCGCCCGCTCCGGGTCGGGCTCCTCCATGATCAGCCGGTACAGGAACTGCTTGTCCCGGTCCGGCCGCTGGAAAAACCGGCGAACGGATATCTCCGGGTCCGCGAGCATGATCAGCACGTGACCGGGCGCCGCGATGGCCCGCAGGGTCTCCAGGGAGATGTTCGTATCCACGAAAACCGGCTTTTCCTGCCGGCACAGTCCCTCCAGGATGTGCAGCTCCAGGCTCTCGCATTCCCGGCTGGTCCTGTCGACCCACGCCTCGTATTCGTCGGGGGACCGGCGGATGAAGTCGTGCCAGTCCTCCAGATCCCTGGTATAGGTCAGGCCGGGAAACGCCTGCGCGTCCAGCTCCGGCAGGAGGCAGTTATGGTAGTTCTCCCCGCAGGCGATGCCGCCGTGCTTTTCCGCCAGCAGCTTCACCATCGTGGATTTTCCGGCATAAGCGGTCCCGTTGATGAAATAAACATTACCAAACGGCATGGTGCGCTCCTTTCCGCCCGGACGGAAGAGGGGGACGCCGTTCCGGCGTCCCCCTCCCGCATGCGCGCCTTTGCGGCGGATCAGTAGTTCTGGGCGTGTACCTCGAAATAGGACTGGGGATGGGCGCAGGTGGGGCACACGGCGGGCGCCTCGGTGCCCACCACGATGTGGCCGCAGTTGCGGCACTCCCAGACCTTGACCTCGCTCTTTTTGAATACCTCGGCGGTCTCCACGTTCTTGAGCAGGGCGCGGTAGCGCTCCTCGTGGGTCTTTTCGATGGCGGCTACCAGCCGGAACTTGACGGCCAACTCGTGGAAGCCCTCCTCGTCGGCGGTCTTGGCGAAGCCCTCATACATATCGGTCCACTCGTAGTTCTCGCCGTCCGCGGCGGCGGCCAGGTTCTGGGCGGTGTCGCCGATGCCCTCCAGCTCCTTGAACCAGAGCTTGGCGTGCTCCTTCTCGTTGTCGGCGGTCTTTAAAAACAGGGCGGCGATCTGCTCAAAGCCCTCTTTCTTGGCCTTGGAGGCAAAATAGGTGTACTTGTTGCGGGCCTGGGACTCGCCGGCAAAGGCGGCCTCCAGGTTCTTCTCGGTCTGCGTGCCAGCGTACTTGCTCATGGCGCGATCTCCTTTGCTCTCGGACTCACGGTCTGCCCGCCGGGTCGGCGGGCCAGCCGTGGATGGTCAGATTTTACCATACGGCCGACGGCCTGTCAATTCCGTCTCCGTGCCCCTTGGGCTATGGCGCAAGCCTTGCATTTTCCGGGCAAATATGGTAACATACTATTTTAGGTAACATAACGCCAAGGCTCCGGCCGGGCGTTGGAGGGAGAAGCCTATGACCATTTTATACGCCGCGCTTCTGGGGCTGGTGCAGGGAGTGGCGGAATTTCTGCCCATCTCCAGCTCCGGCCATCTGGCCCTGCTGGAGAACCTGCTGGGGGCCCAGGGACTGATGGAGCTGGACGGCAGCGCCTTTTTCAACATCCTGCTCCACCTGGCCACCCTGGCGGCGGTGATCATCGCCTATTGGCGGGACATCGCGGACATGTTTTTCGAGGTGGGGCATATGGCCTCCGACCTGGTCCATGGCCAGGGCCTGTCCGCCAGGGGGAACCCCGTCCGCAAGCAGATGTATATGATGATCCTGGCCACGGTGCCGCTGTTTCTGATCGTGCCCTTCAACGACGCCATCGAGGGCCTCAACCAGATCCCCTGGTTCATCGGCGCGGCCCTGATCCTGACGGGCACGCTGCTGTACATATCCGACCGGCTGCCCCGGGGGCGCAAGACCGCGCAGGACATGACCGTGCTGGACGCGCTCATCATCGGCCTGGCCCAGGGACTGGCCACCATGCCGGGCCTCAGCCGGTCCGGCTCCACCATCGCCGCGGGCATGGGGCGGGGCCTGAAGCGCTCCTACGCGGTGCGGTTCTCGTTCCTCATCAGCCTGCTGTCCGTGGCGGGAGCGGTGATCCTGCAGGTGCTGGACGTGCTGGAGACCGGCATCGACACCGCGATGCTCCCGGCCTACGCCGTGGGGATGCTGGTGGCCGGCGTCACGGGGTATCTGTCCATCCGGCTGCTGCAGCGGATCGTCCGCAAGGGAAAATTCGGCGGCTTTGCCTACTACTGCTGGTTCGTGGGCGTGGTGAGCATCGTCGTGTGGTTCAGACTGAGCGCGTGAAAGGTATTTGATCTATGGCACAGAAGAAAACGACCTCCGCCAGGAGCGGCGGGACGAAAAAGTCCGCGTCCTCCGCCCGGTCGGGGGGAACGAAGAAAAAAGCGGCGTCCACGGCCCGGTCCGGCTCCCGGAGCACATCCTCCCGGACCCAGACCAAGCGCCCGGCCCAGCAGGCAAAGCGGCCCGCGGCCAATAAGGCGCCCGCCCGGTCCGGCTCCTATGGCCGGGGGCCGGCCCCGGCGGGGAGACAGCCCATCCGCCGCCAGGTGGGATGCGTGGTGCTGCTGTTTTTGGGCATCATATCCGCCATCGGCTGGTTCCCGGTGAACGGGTGGCTGGTGGGGGCCCTGCGGCAGGTCTATTTCGGCCTGGTCGGGTGGGGCGCCTACCTGGTGCCGGCGTGTCTTTTGTGGGGCGCCGTGATCCTGGCCTTCCACAGGGGCCGGCCGGTGGCGGCCAGGCTCACCTGCGTGCTGCTGATGCCGGTGGTGTTCGGCGCCTTCGTCCACGCGCTGTTTTTTGCCCGGGAAGCCATTTTTGCCGGGGGCACGGGCCATGGGGTGCGGACCCTGTGGCGGCTGGGCCAGGACGTGTCCGAGCACTGCGGCGGCGTGCTGGCGGGCTCGCTGGGGCTGGCGCTGCGCACGTCCATCGGTATCGTGGGCAGCTTCGTGGTGCTGGTGGCGGCGTTTTTGCTGCTGCTGATCCAGGGGGCCAGCATCTCCCTGGTGGAGATGGCGGAGCGCTACCGGCAGCGGCCCAAGCTCAGCTATGAGCTGAAGCCGGAGGAGGAGCCCGATGAGGACGAGTTCTTCTCCCCGGAGGATTATCTGTTCCCCCTGAATGGGGACAAGCCCATCCGCAAGCAGGCCCCGCCGCCCGAGGCGCCCATCAAGCCGGCGGATTTCGGCGAGCCCAAGACCAAGCGGATGCCCAAGCGCAGCTTCTATGACCAGAGCAAGGAACAGGCCAAGGACCAGCTGTTCGCGGACTTTGACGTGGACCCGGAGGCCATGGCCAAGGTGACGGCGGCCCTGGACGCCAAGCAGACCCAGCGGACGAAAAAAGACGCCAAGGCCGGGCCTGTGCCGGCGGAGCCGGAGAAAGCGCCGGTCTCCACCGCCAAAAAGCCCGTGCCCGCGCCGGCGGACGTGGAGCCCATGGGCCTGGACGACGCGGCCCAGATCGCCGGCGTGCAGCTGAACAGCGCCGACATGGACGCCGGCGCCGCCGGGCCCCAGGAGCAGCCAAAAAAGGAGAAGATCGACGCCGCCGCCGAGGCGGCCGCCATCGCCCAGACCATCGAGGCCGACGGGGCGGAGGAAAAGCCGGAGTATGTGTTCCCGCCCATCGACCTGCTCAACAGCAGCGGCGACGAGACCTATGGGGAGGAGGGCGACCTGGACGAGACCGAGGCCCAGCTGGAGGGCGCCGTGCGCAGCTTCGGCGTGGGCGCCAGCGTGGTGGGCGCCGTTCACGGCCCCACCATCACCCGCTATGAGATGAAGCTGGACCAGGGCGTGAAGCTCAACAAGATCACCAACCTGGCCGGGGACATCGCCCTGAGCCTGGGGGTCAAGAGCGTGCGCATCGCACCGGTGCCCGACAAGATCTCCACGGTGGGCGTGGAGGTGCCCAACAAGAGCGTGCGCACCGTGTGGCTGGGCGACCTGGTGGAGTCCGAGGTGTTCCGCACCAACAAAAATAAGCTCTGCGTGGCCCTGGGCAAGGATATCGGCGGCAATGTGGTCGTCAGCAACCTGGCCAAGATGCCCCACCTGCTCATCGCCGGCACCACCGGCTCCGGCAAGAGCGTGTGCGTCAACTCCATGATCCTGAGCCTGCTGTATAAGGCCACACCGGAAGAGGTCCGCATGATCATGATCGACCCGAAGATGGTGGAGTTCGTGGTCTATAACGGGATGCCCCACCTTTACGTGCCGGTGGTGACCGACGCGAAAAAGGCGGCGGGCGCTTTGCAGTGGGCGGTGGTGGAGATGCTCAAGCGCTACCGGCTCTTCTCCGAGGCGGGGGTGCGGGAGCTGTCCGCCTACAACGCCATCAAGAAAAACCAGGGGGAGGAGACCCTGCCCCAGGTGGTCATCTTCATCGACGAGCTGGCCGACCTGATGATGGTGGCCTCCAAAGAGGTGGAGGAGTCCGTCTGCCGGGTGGCCCAGATGGGCCGCGCCGCCGGCATGCACCTGGTCATCGCCACCCAGAGCCCCCGCGCCGACGTGATCACGGGCCTGATGAAGGCCAATATCCCCAGCCGCATCGCCCTGTCCGTGTCCGGGCCGCTGGAGAGCCGCATCATCCTGGACCAGCAGGGCGCGGAAAAGCTCCTGGGCAACGGCGATATGCTCTATTCGCCCATCGGCAGCAAGCCCATCCGGCTGCAGGGCGCGTTCGTCACCGATGAGGAGCGGGAGGAGATCATCAACTTTGTGAAGAAGGAAGCCGAGGCGGAGTACTCCGACGAGATCCTGGCGGAGATCGAGAAGGCCGCCGCGGACAAGGATCAGAAGAATTCCCCCGCCGAGGAGGAGAGCGCCGATAAGGGCGACTATGACGAGCTGCTGCCCCAGGCGGTGGAGGTGATCTTCGAGACGAAGCAGGCCTCCGTCTCCATGCTCCAGCGGCGGCTGAAGCTGGGCTATTCCCGCGCCGCCCGGCTCATCGACCAGCT
>CANQIO010000012.1 GCA_947624065.1 uncultured Oscillospiraceae bacterium
TATAGAAATTGATAATAAAATCATCGGTATTGGCAGTTTATTCGATGATAATTCGGGAATTGGTTCCCTGGCTGTAGTTAGCGCATATTCCGGCAACGGTTATGGCACAAGACTCGCAGCCTTTTTGACCAATGAGTGTATCAAACGCGGTTGTCCTAATCCTTGCATTTACTGTGAAACCGGAAATGATAACGCAATGCACATATATAAAAAAATCGGTTATGTTGAACAAAGCCGAGAAAGTGTTGCCATTAAAAATTAAGTTGCGTTTTCCGGAGTAATTATGAATTGACGGAAATACGATAGGAGCATTTACTTTTTCCGACAATCACGCATCGATTAGAGTCTTAGAGAAGAACGGGTTTTCATGTATCGAGGAATCTGATGAGGACGGGAGGACGTCAAAATACCTTCAATATGTGTTTTGATAACTTCCCGTTTGTCGGGCTGAAAAACAGGTTGCGGCAAATGAAATACAAATAATCATAACTGCGATAGGGCATGTGCCTCTCGTCAGTTATAACCTTTGGGTTTATACTTATGAACCGATCGGGACTTCTCAAGAGGTCCCGGTCTTTTTGTAATAGGAGCATGGGATATACTCAAACAGGAGGGCACCAACAACGGCATCGCCTCCTGGCGGACCATGCAGCGGCGGCTGGAAGCCATGAGCGCGCTGGGCATCCCCACGGAGTTTCACGTCTACGAGGGTCTCTCCCACAGTTTCGGCCTGGGCACCGGCACCGTGGCGGAGGGATGGATCAACGACGCGGTAAGCTTTTGGAAGGAACAGATGTGATATGCGAAAGGAGACCATGATGAAAAAGTTGATCGCAATACTGATGTGCGCCGCGCTCCTGCTGAGTCTGGCTGCCTGTTCATTCGACAGGGCCCATGCCAGCGAGGCCCCGGCTGAACCGACAGCGGTGCCCGAACCGGAAAACTCCCAGACCGCAGGCGGCAAGACCCTGGTGGTCTACTTCTCCGCCACCAACAACACCGAGGCAGTGGCGAACACCATCGCCGCCGCGATGGGCGCCGACGTCTTTGAGATCATCCCTGCCCAGCCCTACACCAGCGACGATCTGAACTGGCGGGACGGGAACAGCCGGGTGTCCCGGGAGCATGACGACGAGAGCCTGCGCACCGTGGAGCTGGAGAGCACGGCGGTGGACGGCTGGGCGGACTATAACACTGTGTTCGTGGGCTATCCCCTCTGGTGGGGCATCGCGGCCTGGCCGGTGAGCAGCTTCGTCGCCGCCATCGTGCTGGGCGCAAAGCGCTTTGCCCTGTACATCGCCTTCGTGATGGCCTTTTCCCTGATCACGGGACTGATCGTGAATCTGGCCGTATAAACTTGCCCCCTGGCGAGCATCGCCAGGGGGTGTTCCTTGTGCAGTCCGGGCTGGTGTGGTATAATATTTCGTGTCAGAACGATAAATCGAAAATTGGAGGTATCGTATTATGAGATTGGACGGCTTTGGATTATTTGTTGAAGATATGGCGAAAATGATCCGCTTTTATAGAGATGTACTTGGCTTTGAGATCAAAGAAGCGGAAGATACGTCTAATGTATATCTTGTAAAAGATGGGACGTTGTTTCTGTTGTACGGCAGAAATGACTTTGAAAAAATGACCAATCGCAGATATGATTATATCAAAGGATTCAACGGTCATTTTGAAATGGCACTTTATGTTGATACATTTGAAGAAGTTGATAAAGCATTTAGTAAAGCTGTAGAGAACGGTGCTGCTCCTGTACTGGAACCGGAACTTGAACCTTGGGGACAGAGAACTTGTTATATTGCTGATCCTGAAGGTAATTTAATAGAGATAGGTTCTTGGAATAAGCCTTACGAAAAAAAGGATTCATAACGTCCCATTTACCTGGCTGAAAAACCAATAGCGACGAACAGCATACAAGCCAGGACCACCCGCGTAGCGGGTGGCCTGCACAAGCCCCTATAAGGGCATAATGTTGGCGGCGCCTAAAGGCGCGCCGAAACGGTCTGCCGACCGCATACGATCACGAGCAGCCCCACCAAGTGGGGCTGTTCTTATTTGCTTTTGTTAGCCGGCGCACCCGTAAACGGGTCATAGTATTCCTTTATCGTCATCTGGCCGCTTATCTTGTCCTCCGCCAGCTGATTTCGGATATGCTCTGCGATCGCCTTCTCGTTTCTCTCACAGACCGGGGAAGAACGCCGCCAGGTCCTCCTCGTCCACATCGCCCAGCAGCACGAAGGAATACTTGGTCTCTCCGGCCTTCAGCGTGAGGGTGCCGCTGTTCTCCCAGGGCAGGTTGGCCACCGGGAACGGGTCCAGCTCATAGCCGGTCAGCTCGCTCTTGGCGATCCAGATGTCCTGCTTGGCAGCATAGTCGTGGTCCACGTCGGCGGGATACCAGCTGGGGACCATCTTGTCTCCGCCGGCGTTGGCCGCGGCCACGGTCTGGAACTGGATGGCGTACCAGCTGCGGGTCTCGCAGCAGATATAGAGCCGGCTGCGCCGGTCCATCAGCCGCAGGAATGGGAACTCATATTCCTCGTCCTCATCCTCATCGTCCGCGTCGGCCTTCTCCGCATCGGCCGCTTTCGGCGCGGCGGGGGCCTGCGCCGCCGATCCGGCGGCCTCCTTTTTCTGGGCGGCTTCCTTCACCGCCCGGCGGACCCGGTTGGTCAGCATCATCAGAAACAGCGCCGACGCCCCAAACAGGATCCCCAGCACAGCGGAGACGTTCCGGCCAAGCAGATCGGGATCGATCCAGATCAGATACGCCGCCGCGGCCGCCAGCACCACGATGATCACCCAGGGGACGGGGCCGGTCCAGAACCGGACCGTCTTGTTGGGGCTCTTTTTTGTCTTTTCCTCTTCCATCGGTCTCCTCCCGTATGCCGTCATTTCCGCGTCACGCGGACCTTTTCCACCCGTTTGTCGTCGGCCTCCAGGACCGTGATCTCCAGGTCCTCATAGCTTACTGTGCATCCCGGCGGGGCGTAGCCCTCGTTCAGCTCCATGACCCAGCCGCCCACGGTCTCGCTCTCAAAGTCGAAGCTGTCCCGCTCCAGCTCCACCAGTTCCAAAAAGTCGTCGATGGGCAGGTCCCCGTCCAGCTCCCAGCTGTCCTCCGCCGTCTGGACGATGTCCTCCTCCACCTCGTCGGTCTCATCCCAGATGTCGCCCACCAGGTATTCCAACACGTCCTCCATGGAGATGACGCCGGCGGTGCCGCCGTATTCGTCGGTGACGATGGCCAGGTGGGTCTGCTTCTCCCGCAGCTGCTCCAGCACGGCCGGCAGCTTCACGGTCTTATAGACCCAGCAGGGCTCCGTCAGCAGCGAGCGCAGATCGATCTCGCCGCCCTCCAGCAGCGCCCGGTACAGGGTGTTCAGATGGAGCACACCGATGATGTTGTCGGTGTCCCCCTCATAGACCGGCAGCCGGGAATAGGGCACGTCGGCCACCTGCTTCAATATCTCGTCCAGCCCGTCGTCGATGTCCAGGGCGGTCATATCCACCCGTGCGGTCATGGCCTGGCTGGCGGACACCTCGCCGAAATCCAGCGCCGCCTGCAGCAGCTCCCCCCGGTCGTCGTCCAGCACATCCTCGTCCTGGGCGGTCTCGATGATGGACTGCAGCTCCTCCACCGCCGCCTCCTGGGCGTCCTCGGTATCCTCGCCCCGCAGCCGGTCGGTGATCAGCCGGTTCAGCCGCACCGCCAGCCACACCAGCGGCAGCAGGACCACGGACAGCCCCTTGATGATCCCCGCCACGGCCAGCGTCAGGCGGGTGGCGTTCTTTTTCGCGATGATCTTGGGGATGGTCTCCCCGAAGATGATGACCAGCACCGTCACGATCACGGTGGCCGCCGTGGAGCACAGCCCGTCGGCCAGCTCCGCCCTGGCCGCCACGGTGATGGCGATGACGGAGCTGATGGAGCTGGACGCCACGTTCACCAGGTTGTTGCCGATGAGGATGGCGCCAAGTGTCCCGTCAAAGCTGTCCAGCAGCCCCAGCGCGGTCTTGGCGGAGCGGTCGCCGTCCTCCGCGGCGCTCTCCAGGCGCATCCGGTTGGCGGAGGAAAGGGCCATCTCCGAGGCGGAGAAAAACGCCGACAGGGCCAGGCACACCAGCAGCGCCAGTACATATGCCGTCATTTCCCGGCGCCCCCTTCCTGTTCGCCGGCGGCCTTGGCCGCCTCGGGCAGGCGCCGGACCGTCAGCTTGCGGATGCGGTGCTGGCGCACGTCGGACACGGTGAACTCCAGATCGTGGTAGGTGAAGGTGTCCCGCTGGGCGGGCATCAGGTCGAACTGCTCCAGGGTCCACTCGGCCAGGGGCTTGTGGATCAGCTCCTCGTTGTCCTCCGGGTCTTCGTAGTCCAGCCGCTCGAACAGCTCGTCCACGTCCAGCCGCCCGTCGGCCTCATAGCGGCCGCCGCCGATGGGGCGGAAGTATTCCTCCACCTCGTCCTCCTCGTCCCAGATCTCGCCCACCAGCTCCTCCAATATGTCCTCCACCGTCACGATGCCCAGGGTGCCGCCCCAGGCGTCGGTGACCACGGCCATATTCTGCCGCTTGCGGCTCAGCTCCGGCAGCAAATCGTCCACATTGGTGGTGGCCGGGACGAAATAGGCCGGGTCCAGCAGGGACCGCAGGTCCACCGCGTCCCCCTGAGCCAGCCAGGCCTTGATGTACTTGCGCATCTGCAGGATGCCGATGATGTTGTCGGTGTCGTTCTCATACACCGGCAGCCGGGTATGGCGCTGGGAGCGGATGAACCCGATGATCCGCTCCGGCGGCCAGGCCACGTCGATGGCGGCCATATCCACACGGGCGGTGAGCACATGCTCCACGGTGATGTCGGCGAACTCCAGGGCGGATTGGACCAGGTCGCCCTGCTCCTCGTCCAGGCTGCCGGCGTCGGTCATGTCCTCGATCAGGTCATACAGCTCATCCTCCGTCACCGACACCTCGCCCTCCCCCTTGGAGAGCTTGGCCGCGGCCTGGCCGATGGCGGTGAGCAGCGCCGAGACCGGGGCGAAAAAGCGCATAAAAAAGCACAGCGAACCGGCGGTGCCCAGGCAGAACCGCTCGCTGTATTTTTTGGCTATGGTCTTGGGGAGCATCTCCCCGAAAAAGAACAGGACCAGCGTGGTGGCGATGGTGCCCCACACCACCTTGCCCACGCCCCAGTGCCGGGTGACGAACACGGTCACCACGGCCGCCGCCGCCAGGTGGGCGATATTGGTCCCGATCAGGATGGTGGTGATGGCCCGGTCGAAGTTGTCCAGGACGCTCATGGCCTTTTTCGCCCTGCTGTCGCCCTTCTCCTGCCGCACGCGGATGCGGTTGCGGGACACGGAGGCGAAGGCCGTCTCCGCGAAGGCGAAATACATGGCGAAGCCGATCAGAAGGAACAGGAACAGGATAGATAGCCAACTGCCATCTTCCATGGGGAATGACCACCTCTTGCTTTCTCACAAAATTCAATGGTGTATTATATCACAAGGAGAAAATTTCGTCAACCGGGCGAACCATCCGGCGTCCCGCGGCGATTAAAAGAGGTATCGCCCTCCCGGCGATACCTCTTTCTTGCTCTTGATGGCGGCCGGCCGTTACTGCCCGGCGACGGCCACGCCCTGGATACGCACGGCCAGAGGGCCGTCATAATCGGCGCTGCGGTACCGCTCGGCGGAGAAGGTCATATGTCCCTGCCCCTCCAGGATGCTGCCGTTGACGGAGCCGCCGGTGACCGGGGTCACCGTGCCGTTCTCATAGAGGAACCCCAGGCGGATCTCCCCGCCGAAGTGGCCGCTGAGCGGGTCCATCTGGAAGTCGGAGAAGGCCGCCACATGCAGGCAGGGTCCCTCCAGCAGCTTCTCGAGCGGCGTGTCCCCCACGGGGACGGACACGGCCCGGTAATTGCCCGTGGGCTCCACGCCCAGGTAATGGGCGAAGCGGGGCCCGCCATGGATGGTCCGCAGCACGCCGTCCTCCAGCAGGGGCCGGTCGGCCATGGGCACGCCAAAGCCGGTGTAGGGCTCGGTGGCCGCTAGGGTCACGGTCAGCTTATCGCCGGTGACGCCGTCCCCCTGGACATTGTCCCCCAGCTGGAAGGGGGAGTATTTCTGGTAGATCATGCTGGCGCCGGACCGGCCCACATAGTAGCTGAGCAGCTCGCGCATCTGCTCCCGGTCCAGCACCAAGTCATAGGTCCCGGTCTTGGGCGCGGCCGTTGCCTGGGCGCGGGCCCGCGTCAGGCCTAATGCGTGGGCCGCCGCGGCGGTGAGCGCCGCCGGGTCCGGCTGGCGGTAATTGAACTGGTGGTAGGTCTCCACGTCCTGGGGCGCGGGGCACTGGCAGACATATTCGCCCCACACGTCATACCGCTCCCAGGCCACATCAGCGCCCTGGGAGGTGACGATGCGCGTCTCGTTCCGGCGCATGAACACCTCCGCGGAGTTGATGAACACGTCCTTCTCCGTATCGGCGGCGAACAGGGCCGCCGTCATGGCCTTCATGCTCTCGGCCAGGGGCTTTCCCGCAAAGCCGCCCTCATCGGGCCGCAGCGGCTCCTTGACGCCGGCAGGCAGAGGGTACCAGGGGTTGGCCACGAACTGGGCCGCGTACCAGGCCCCCTCCAGGGCCTTTTTGACCTCTCCGTCGGACATGCCGGGCCGGAGCGTCACCTCTGTGTCGCCCAGCATCTTCTGTCCGTCCTTCTCGAACGAGCGGAACACCTGCACCGTCGTGAAGGTGGTATCCGCCCGGCGGGTCAGGTCCAGCGCCTTCTTCACATAGAAGCACTCCAGCGAGTCGGTGTGCTTTTCCGTGATCACATACTGCTCAACGCCCAGCGCATGCAGGGCGGAAATGATCGTTTCCATACGCGTCCCTCCTTAACCCAGCCGGATAGTGGCCTTGATGTACGGCCCGCCGTCGGAGACCTTCACCCACTCCTTGTGGCCCTTGCCGCAGAAGCCGGTGCCGGACAGCTCCAGCCCGTCCGACATGGCGGTGATGGACTTCAAAAGGTCCGGCACATAGCCGGTGAGCACCACCGGGGAGAAGATGCGGCCGGTGAGCTTTCCGTCCTTGATCTCACGGGCGATGTTCACCATGCACTGGATGCCCCAGTTTTTGGGGTCCTCCATGCCGCTGGAGGGGCACTCCAGATACATGCCGTACTTCACCGAGGCGATCATGTCCTCCAGCTTGTCATGCCCCGGCTCGAACCAGGTGTTGGTCATGCGGGTGTACGCCTTGCGGGCGAAGCTCTCCCGCCGGCCGTTGCCGGTGGGCTCGGTGCCCAGGGTCAGGGCGGACTGCAGGTCGCTGATGCCGGTCTGGAGCACGCCCTTGTCGATGATGATCGTGTCGTGGGCCAGGGTGCCCTCGTCGTCGAAGAAATAGGTGGCGGTCTGGTCGGCGGAGCTGGCCCCGTCGTGCATGGTCACCAGGGGCGAGGCCACATACTTGCCGATGAACTGGGGCGCCTGGGCCCGGTCCTTGACGAACATGTCCATCTCCACTCCGTGGCCGAAGGCCTCATGGACGATCATGCCGGTGGTCTCCGGACTGCAGATGCACTCGTACTCGCCGGGGATCATCGGTTCGCTGTGCAGCAGATCCAGCGCGGTCCGCACACAGGGGGCCACGTTCTCCTCCATTTTCGCCAGCAGCTCCATGCCGCCCAGGCCGGAGCAGGGCAGATACGCCTGCTTCACCTCCTGGCCCTTCATGGCGGCGGCCACCACGCCTCCGGTGAGGTACATCACGCTCTGGGTCATGTCCTTGTCCCGGGACAGGAACAGCTTGGTGTATTTCTGCCAGGCCGTCCAGGCGATGAAGTCCAGCACCGCCTCGTCCATGCCGAGGCCCTTGTCCCGCAGGGCGGCCAGCCGGTCCAGCACGTCCCCGTCTCCCACGCTCTCCGGGTCGATCTCATAGTCCGTGGCGCCGGAGAATACGGTGGGCTCCGCCTCCGGCGGGACATAGGCGCGGGCCGTGAGGCCCGCCGGGCGCACGTCCGCCGCCAGAAGCTCCCGGACCGCGGCCACCACGCAGGGGATGGAGCTCTCCTCCAGCTCGCTGAAGGAATACTCCGCATAGCGTCCGCCGTCCAGGGCCTTCACCACGAAGCCCCGCATGTTGTCGCCCTCGCCCACGCTGACGTCGTGGCGGCTGACCCGGTAGTCCCGGCCCACGGTGTCCTCCGCCAGGACGGAGGCATAGTCGAATTCCGCGCACAGCGCGTCCCGCAGCCGCACCAGCAGCGGCCGCTTTTCCGCGATAAAGGCGCTCTCCTGTACTTTCAAGGCAAAATCGACCTCTTTTCCATCAATAGTACATTATCAGGCGATGTATTTCCGCAAATAATATATCATGTCCCCCGGCTTCTGTCAAGGGTCCGGCAAAGAAATGGGCGCGGCTGTCACCGCGCCCATGCCGTGTCTCAGATCTTCCAGATGTTCTTGGCGTACTCGGCCACGGCCCGGTCCGCGGCGAACACGCCGGACTCGGCGATGTTCACCAGGCTCATCCGGGCGCTGGCGATGGGGTCGGCCATGAGCTTGTAGAGCTCGTCATGGGCCCGGCGGTAGTCGGCGAAGTCGGCCAGCAGCATATACGGGTCGCCGCCGTACAGCAGGCCGTTCACCAGGTCGGCATAGCTCTTGCCGTCAGCGAAGCCGGAGCGGAACCGGTCCAGCACCGCCTTGGTCACCGGGTCGGAATCGTAGTAGGTCTGGGGCTGATAGGTGGCCCGCAGGGCCTCCACCTGCTCCGCCCGCAGGCCGAACAGGAACATATTCTCGTCCCCCAGCCGCTCGTGCATCTCCACGTTGGCCCCGTCCAGGGTGCCGATGGTGATGGCGCCGTTCATCATCAGCTTCATGTTGCCGGTGCCGCTGGCCTCCTTGCCGGCGGTGGAGATCTGCTCGGAGACCTGGGCCGCGGGCATCAGCTGCTCGGCCATGGACACCCGGTAGTTGGCGGCGAAGATCACCTGCAGCTTGCCCTTGCACAGCGGGTCCGCGGCGATGTCCCGGGACAGGGAGTTGATCAGCTCGATGATCCGCTTGGCAGTCACATAGCTGCCGGCGGCCTTGGCGCCGAACAGGAACGTCCTGGGCAGGAAGGGCGCGTTGGGGTCGGCGTGGATGCGCTGCTGGAGGCTGGTGATGAGCATAGCGGCCAACAGCTGGCGCTTATACTCGTGCAGGCGCTTGACCTGCACGTCCAGCACGCCGGCCGGGTCCAGGATCACGTCCTGATCCCGCTTCAGCCAGGCGGCCAGCCGGTCCTTGTTCCGGGCCTTGATTACGTTCAGCATGCCCAGCACCGTCTCGTCCTGCTCGAACTGGCGCAGCTTCACCAGCTCCTCGGGATGGCGGATGAAGCCGTCGCCGATCAGATCCCGCACCAGGCCGGACAGGTCCGGATTGATCTGGTCCAGCCAGCGGCGGTGGTCGATGCCGTTGGTGACGAAGGTGTACCGCTCCGGGCGCACGGAGCACACGTCCTTGAACAGCCGGGTCTTGAGGATCTGCCCGTGCAGGGCGGACACGCCGTTGATCTTATAGCACACCGCCTGGCACAGGTTCGCCATATGGACCTGGCCGCCGGAGAGGATCAGGTTATACTCCACCTTCTTTTGATCGTCGGGGAACCAGCCGTTCAGGTACTTGGTCCAGCGGATGTTCAGCTCCCGGATGATCTGCCAGACACGGGGCATCAGCGACTCGATCAGCCCCTGGGGCCACTTCTCCAGGGCCTCGGAGAGCACCGTGTGGTTGGTGTAGGCCACCGTCCGGCGCACGCAGTCCAGCGCCTCGTCCCAGCCCAGGCCGTCCTCGTCCATGAAGATGCGCATCAGCTCGGGGATGATGAGGGTGGGATGGGTGTCGTTGATCTGGATCACGTGATGGTCCGGGAACGAGCGCACGTCGCCCCAGTCCCGGCGGTGCTTCTTCACTAGGTCCTGGGCCGTGGCGGAGACGAAGAAGTACTGCTGCTTGAGCCGCAGCTCCTTGCCCTGCATGTGGTCGTCGGCAGGATAGAGCACCTTGGTGATGACCTCGGCCATGGTGCGCTTCTCCATGGCCTCCACGTATTTGCCGCCGGAGAAGAGGTACATGTCCAGGTCCTGGTTGCTCCGGGCCTCCCACAGCCGCAGGGTGTTCACCCGGCGCGCCCCATAGCCCGCGATCAGCATGTCCCGTGGCACGGCCAGAACGCTTGTATAGTCCTTCAGGTGGGTCCGGCACACGCCGGTGTGGTCCCAGACCTCCTCCACGCGGCCGCCGAAGCGCACCTCGCAGGTGTCCTCCTCCCGGGGGATGAGCCAGCCGATGGCGCCAAGGGGCCAGCTGTCCGCCGTCTCCGTCTGGACGCCGTCCTTCATCACCTGCTTGAACAGGCCCAGCTCATAGCACAGCGAATACCCGGACGCGGGGATGTCCAGCGTGGCCATGCTGTCAGAGTAGCAGGCGGCGAGCCGTCCCAGGCCGCCGTTGCCCAGCCCCGCGTCCGGCTCCATCTCAAAGATGTCCGCCGCGGAGCGGCCCATGTCCTCCAGGGCGCCCGTCAGCTCCCTGCCGATGCCCAGGTTGTAAGCGTTCTTCATCAGGCTCCGGCCCAGCAGGTACTCCATGGACAGGTAGTGGACCTGTTTTTCCGGCTTTTTCTCCCGCTGGAAGGCGATGACCCGGCTCATGATCTCCCGGATCACCTGGGCGGAGGCCAGAAAGACCTGCTCGTCGGTGGCGCTGGTGCCGGTGGTGCCGAAATGGGCGCACAGTTTGTCCTCGATGGCTGCGTGCAGCTCATCACGCGTGATCTCTGACATATATGAAAATCTCCTTATGAAGATAGGATAGCAAGTTAAAATGACAAGTCTTGCCCCCGTCCGGCGGGTACTCCCGCAGGGCGGGGGCAAAAATTTCATTGGATGATGCGCCCGGCGTCAGGGAGCTTTCCGCCCGACGACGCATGGCGCGAAAAGATCCGCCCCGCGGCGAGGGATTTTTGCGTCAGGCAAGGAGGACGGCGCAGGGAATACTTTGTGTATTTCCAAGCCGCCCGACGACGCATGGCGCAAAAAGACCCGCCGCGGTCAGACGTGCTCCCCTTTGGGGATCACCAGGGGCAGCCGGTTCGTCCCGGACAGGACACAGCCTTCCGTGACCACGCAGTCCTTGTCGGAGATGACGCTGTTGAGGCTGGCGTTCTCCTTGATGACGGTGTCCTGCATGATGATGCAGTTTTTCAGCTTTGCGCCCTTTTCCACCCGGACGCCGCGGAAAAGGATGCAGTGATCCAGCTCGCCCTCCACATAGCAGCCGTCCGCCACCAGGGAGGCCCGGACCTTGGCCGCGTCGCTGTAATAGGTGCTGACCTCGGCCCGCTCCTTGGTCCGGATGGGCAGCCCGTCCGCGGGGAACAGCTCCGCCAGCATCTCGGGCTGGAACAGCTCCATGCTCGCGTCAAAATAGTCCTGAACGCTGGTGATGCGCCGGGCATACCGGTTATGCTCATAAATGGCGATCTTGCCGCCCTTGGCCAGATAGTTGGCCAGGGCGTCCCGGTGGAAGTGGTTGTGGACCGCGTCGGAACAATAGTCCATCAGCTCCAGCAGGAAGTCCCGCTTGAGGATGTAGATCTCCCGGGAGAACAGGCCCGGTCCGGGGCCGCCCTCGGAAAATAGCAGCGTCCGGGCAAAGCCGTCCCCATCCGGCACCAGCCGGTGATGGGGGAAGGGGCCAAAGCCCTCGGAGCAGACGGCGGTGATGTCCGCGCCGGTCCGCATGTGCACATCCACCGCCTTGTCCAGGTCGATGTTGCCCACCCAGTCGGCGGCGCACAGCACCACATTCTCCTGGGGGATGTCGCGGATGTAAGAGCTGACGGAGCGCAGCGCCTCCATGCAGCCGTTGAAGTGGCCGGAATGGGCCTCCCGCAGTCCGAAGGGCGGCAGCAGGCGCAGACCGCCGCGGTGGCGGGCCAGGCCCCAGTCGGCGCCGTTGGACAGGTGGTCCAAAAGGCTCTGGTAATCCCGCTCCATAATCACGCCCACGTCATGGATGCCGGCGTTGACCATCATGGACAGGGCAAAGTCGATCA
The DNA here is from genome assembly GCA_947624065.1 of uncultured Oscillospiraceae bacterium. GTDB lineage: Bacteria > Bacillota > Clostridia > Oscillospirales > Oscillospiraceae > CAJOIG01. The sequence continues at coordinate 12,126 of CANQIO010000012.1, forward strand.
GGCGATACCGCCCGCCGAAGGGGATCGAGGCGCTGTTTCTGTGCTCTACAAGCTCCCGCAGCGCAAGCTCCGAGTGGAGCGTATAAATAATTCCATGCAGATCGTTTCTCATGTCGCCACCAAATCATCATAGAGCATGGCGCCGGGCGCGACCATCGCGCCGGGGCCAACCGTCACATCCGGGCCGCAGGTCGCTACGCCCCAGCTATCCGTCCCGTCCGGCTCCGTGCCCACATGGGCACCCTTGCACACCCGGACGTTCTCGCCCAGAATGGCGAAGCGCACCTCCGCGCCGGCCTCCACATAGGCGCCGGGCATCAGGACGCTGTATTCCACATGGGCGCCCTTTTCCACCGTCACCTGGTTGGACAGCACGCTGTTAAAGACCGATCCGTCTACCACGCAGCCCTCGGTCACGATGCTGTGGCGCACGTCCGCTTCCGGTCCCACCACATGGGGAGGCCGGATGGGGCTGCGGCTCATGATGGGCCAGCTGCTGTCATAGAGGTCGATCAGCTCCGGGGACAGCATATCCATGTTGGCGTCCCAGAGGCTGGTGATGGTGCCCACGTCCCGCCAATAGCCCTGGAAGCGGTAGGGCCAGATCCTCTCCCCGCCGTTCAGGAGCCGGGGGATGATGTTCTTGCCGAAGTCCCGCTGGCTGTTAGGATCGGCCTCGTCCTCCACGAGCGCCTGCCGCAACTTCTTCCAGGTGAAGATGTAGATACCCATGGAGGCCAGGTCGCTCTTGGGATGGGCGGGCTTCTCCTCGAACTCGTTGATGTAGCCGTCCTCGCCCACGTTCATGATGCCGAAGCGCTTGGCCTCGGCCATGCTGACCTGGATGACCGCGATGGTGCAGGCGGCGCCCTTTTCCTTGTGCTCCCGGAGCATGTCGGCGTAATCCATCTTATAGATATGATCGCCGGACAGGATCAGCACATATTCCGGGTCGCGCATGTCGATGAAGTCCAGGTTCTGGTAAATGGCGTTGGCCGTGCCGGAGAACCAGTTCCCCTTCTCTCCCGCGGACATATAGGGCGGCAGGATGAACACGCCGCCGTCGTCCGCGCTCAGGTCCCAGGGCTGGCCGGTGCCTAGATAGGCGTTGAGCTTCATGGGCCGGTACTGGGTCAGCACGCCCACGGTGTCGATGCCGGAGTTGGCACAGTTGGACAGGGGGAAATCAATGATGCGGTACTTGCCCCCGAAGGGCAGATTTGGCTTTGCCACGTCCGCGGTCAGAGCGTACAGCCGGGAGCCCTGGCCGCCCGCGAGAAGCATGGCAATGCATTCTTTTTTCACTGACGAGCCTCCTTATATATCAATTGCGCTCCGCCGAAGCGCTTGGGATACAGGATCAGCGGCCGCCGCATAAAGCTCACGGCTGCCCGTTATACAGCTCCATGGCCCGCTCCGGGCCCGATAGGATATAGGTCTCCACGGCCTTGGCCGCCCGCTTGCACGCGCCGTCGAACGCGTCCCAGTCGGCGTTTTTCGGCACGCCAAGCACCCAGTCGATCTGCTCGTCGCCGCCGTGGGGCGGGGCACCCACGCCGATGCGGATGCGGGGGAAATCCTCGCTGCCCAGATGGGCGATGATGCTTTTCAAGCCGTTATGGCCCCCGGCGGAGCCCTTCGGGCGCACCCGCAGACGGCCGCAGGGGAGGTTGATGTCGTCCGAGACCACCAGCACCCGCTCCGGCGGCAGCTTATAAAACCGCGCCGCCTGGCCCACGGCCTGGCCGGACTCGTTCATATAGGTCTGGGGCTTCATCACCAGCACCCCGACTCCATCCAGGTCCAGCCGGCCCGTCAGCGCCCGGAACCGCAGCCTGTCCACTTTCAGGCCCTGTTCCTTTGCCAGGGCGTCCGCCGCCAGAAAGCCGGCGTTGTGGCGGGTGCCGTTATACCGGGGGCCGGGATTGCCCAAAAACACCGCCAGCCACTGGACCGGGCCGCTCCTGCCGAACATCAGTCGAACAGGGACGCCAAAGACTCGTCCTCATAGATGCGGTGGATGGACGCGGCGAAGATGGGCGCCGCGGAGAGATACTTGATCTTCTCCACCTGGGGCTTCCCCTCGGGATAGGGGATGGTGTCGAACAGCAGCAGCTCCTCCAGGTCGCTGGCCTCGATGCGCTCCAGGGCGGGACCGGACAGGATCCCGTGGCTGGCGCAGGCATAGACCTTATTGGCGCCGCCTATTTGCTTGATGGCCTTGGCCGCCCCCACCAGGGAGCCGGCGGTATCCACCATATCGTCCAGGATGAGGACGTTTTTGCCCTCCACGCTGCCGATGATGTTCATGACCTCGGACTGGTTGGCCCTCTCCCGGCGCTTGTCCACGATGGCCAGGTCCAGGCCCAGCTTCATGGCGAAGGTGCGGGCGCGGGCCACGCTGCCCACGTCCGGGGAGACCACCATGAAGTCGCCCTTGGACAGATCGAAACGTTTTTTGTAGTGGTTGGCGAACAGGGGGCCGCCGGCCAGATTGTCCACGGCGATGTCGAAAAAGCCCTGGATCTGGGGGGCGTGCAAGTCCATGGTCAGCACCCGGTCGGCACCGGCCCCGGTGATCAGGTTGGCGACCAGCTTCGCGGAGATGGGATCGCGGCTCTTGGCTTTCCGGTCCTGACGGGCGTAGCCGAAATAGGGCATCACCGCGGTGATGCGTCCGGCGGAGGCCCGGCGCATGGCGTCGATCATGACCAGCAGCTCCATCAGGTTGTCGTTGACCGGTCCGCAGGTGGACTGGACCAGAAACACATCCGCGCCCCGCACCGGCTCGTACACCGACACGGAGCACTCCCCGTCCGCAAAGCGGGTGCAGACGGCGTCGCCCAGCGAGATGTTCAGATTGTCGCAGATCCCCTGCGCCAGCGGCCGATTGGCGTTCCCGGAGAAGACTTTGATCTCTTTCCCGTGTGAAATCATACATTACCCCCTGCCTGGTTCGGCATGTTTTTTTGTCCTGTTTCGTCTATATCGCAGCACGAGCGTGATGATCTTCTATGTGCATTATAACAAAGGCTCCCACTAAATGGAAGGGCTTTGTTATTTTCCTTACACAGAAAATTTACACAAATCTTTTCCAATTTTTTGGAAACCATCCACCAATCGTTCCTCGCCCGCCGCCGGTTGACAGCGGCGGCCGCCGGGCATATACTGCTGGAAAGAGCATCTGCGCAGGAGGGCGAGAGCATGGAACACACAGCGCCGGGGGCCATCCCCTATTTCGACGCACACTGCGACACCGTCAGCAGGTGCGCCCATCAGGGCTGGTCCCTGCGGGAGAACAGGGGACAGCTGGACCTTGCCCGGCTGGGCCGGTTTCAAAAGGCGGCCCAGGTGTTCGCCATCTTCGCCCCCGCCGCCCGGTTCCCGGAGGGGGCGCTGTTCGGCGAGTGCCAAAAGCAGCGCGATGTATTTTGCGCGGGGCTGGCGAAAAACGCCGACCTGGCGGTCCAGTGCCGCACGGGGGCGGATATCGCCGGGGCGAACGCCGCCGGCAAGGTGGCCGCGCTGCTCAGCGTCGAGGGAGCGGAGCTTTTGGGCTGCGACCCGGAGAAGCTGGAGATGGCCGCCGCCTGGGGCGTGAAGCTGGTCAACATCACCTGGAACTACAAAAACGCCCTGTCCGGCTCCAACGTGGAGGATGCGGACAGGGGGCTCACCGATAAGGGCCGCGCCTTTGCGCGGGAGGCGGCCCGGCTGGGGATCGTGATGGATGTGTCCCATCTTTCCGACCCCGGCTTCTGGGATCTGGCGGAGATGGGCCTGGGGCCCCTGGCCGCCAGCCACTCCAACGCCCGCGCCCTTTGCGGCCATCCCCGGAACCTGACGGACGACATGTTCCGCGCCATCCGGGACAGCGGCGGCGCGGCGGGCTTCAACGTGTGCGACGAGTTCATCGGCGGGGCCTGTTCTCTGGAGGACGGAGTGCGCCACATCGAGCATTTCCTGGAGCTGGACGGGGAAAAAACCCTGGCCCTGGGCGGCGACTGGGACGGGTGCGGGCCCTTCGCCGGCTGGAAGGGCGTGCAGGACCTGCCGCAGCTGTGGGACGCCTTGGCGGCCCGGGGCTACGGCCGGGTGCTTCTGGAGGATATCTTCTATAACAATTGGCTGCGGGTGCTGGGCGGCGTGGCGTGAGCGAGAAAACGCCGGAAAAAGCGTATTATCGCGGCATCGTTTGCCGCTTGGGGTATATGTAATGCACCATATAGAACGTTAAAACTGTCAAAATCAGCAGGAACACAGAGCCGGCCGGGGGCGAGGCGATCTCTTGATGGAGCGCTTCCCTCCGGGCCTTTTCTTTTTCCATTCGATATGGTATGATTGAAAAAACGACTCGTAGGGGGACCCGTTATGCTGCAAGACAACAAGATCCTCGTAGGAAAAGGGGAAGAGCCCGTCTATCTGCTGCCGGCCATGGCCAACCGCCACGGCCTCATCGCCGGCGCCACCGGCACCGGCAAGACCGTCACCCTGAAGGTGCTGGCCGAGGGCTTTTCCGATATGGGCGTGCCCGTGTTCCTGGCGGACATCAAGGGCGACGTGTCCGGCACCGCCCTGGCGGGCGCGGACAGCGAAAAGATGCAAGAGCGGCTCCAGGCCGTGGGCGTGGAGCCGGCCGCCGTCCGGTACGGCGGGTATCCCTGCCGGTTCTGGGACGTGTTCGGCAAGGGCGGCATCCCCGTCCGGGCCACGGTCACCGACGTGGGGCCGGTGCTGCTCACCCGGCTGCTGGACCTGACCGACGCCCAGGAGGGCGTGCTCAACATCGCCTTCCGGGTGGCCGATGACAACGGCTGGGAGCTGATCGACCTGAAGGACCTGCGGGCCATGCTGGCCTGGCTGGGGGAGCACCGGGCCGAGTTCGTCAACACCTACGGCAACGTCTCCAGCCAGAGCGTGGGCGCCATCCAGCGGTCACTGCTGGCCCTGGAGAACGACGGGGCCGCGGATTTCTTCGGCGAGCCCGATCTGGAGATCGCCGACTGGCTGACCCAGGCCGCCGACGGCCGGGGCACGGTGAACATCCTGCACTGCGTGGAGCTGGCCCAGCGGCCGCTGCTGTACGCCACGTTCATGCTGTGGATGCTGTCGGAGCTGTTCGAGAGCCTGCCGGAGGTGGGCGACCAGGACAAGCCCAAGCTGGTGTTCTTCTTCGATGAGGCCCACCTGCTCTTCTCCGGCGCCCCCAAGGCCCTGGTGGACAAGGTGGTCCAGGTTGTCAAGCTCATCCGCAGCAAGGGCGTGGGCATCTTCTTCATCACCCAGAGCCCCGCCGACATCCCCGACGAGGTGCTGGCCCAGCTCAATAACCGCATCCAGCACGCCCTGCGGGCCTATACCCCCGCGGAGCAGAAGGCCGTCCGGGCCGCCGCCCAGAGCTTCCGGCCCAACCCCAAGTTCAAGACCGAGGAAGCCATCGGCGCCATGGGCACGGGCGTGGCGCTGGTGTCCATGCTGGACGCCGACGGCGTGCCCGGCATCGTGGAGCAGGCCACCATCTGCCCGCCCCAGAGCTCTCTGAACGCCTTGGACGCCGCAGCACGGGCCATGCTGGTGGTCAATGACGCCCTTTACGGCAAATACAGCCAGGCCGTGGACGAGCGCTCCGCCTATGAGATCCTGACCGAACAGGCGGAACAGGCCGCCCAGGCCGAAGCGGAGCTGGCGGCTGAAAAGCAGGCCGAGGCCGAGCAGAAGGCCGCGGAGAAAGCCGCCCTTGCCGAACAGAAGGCCGCCGAACGGGCCGCCCGCGAGGAGGAGCGAGCGCGCAAGGCGGAGGAAAAGGCCCTCCAGGCCCAGTATAAGGCCGAGGGCCGGGACAAATACGGCCGCACCAAGATGGAGCAGAGCCTCATCAAGGCCAGCCGCAACACCGCCAAGAGCATGGGCCGCCAGTTCACCAAAAACATCACCCGCGGTCTGCTGGGCAATTCCAGCAAGACCGTCCGCAACGCCGCCGGCCAATTTGCCGGCAACATCGTCAGCGACCTGATCGGCGGATTCTTCAAATAACGCCCGCTTTCCCTGTTTCAAAGAAAAGGACCGGAGCTTTCCGGTCCTTTTTTTCTGTTGGAGGGACCTCCCTCCGCGCTCCGGGTCTTTACAGGGAAAACTGGCGCTCGCACAGCAGCTGGACGCGTTCGGGCGCACAGCCCATCAGCGCGCGGCTGCGGCTGTCCGGCTGGGAGAGGCCCACGTACACGCTGTAGCGTCCCGCTTCCACCTGCCGGTCGCCGTTTTCATCGCACAGGGCAAAAGCAGACGCAGGAAGGTGGATGGTCACCTCCGCCGCCGCGCCTGGCGCCAGGGTCAGCTTTTTCAGCCCCTTCAGCTGGGCGTTGGGCGTGCCCTCCCGCTCGGCCTTCACATAGACCTGCACCGCCGTTCCGGAGGCGCGGCCGCCGGTGTTTTTCACCGTACAGCACACGTCCACGCCCCGCTCCGTGACCGTATCCTCGGACAGCGCCGCGTCCGTGACCGCAAAGGTGGTGTAGGACAGCCCGTAGCCGAAGGGATAAAGAGGCTCGGACTTCATATAGCGATATGTGCGGCCCGCCATGGCGTAGTCCGTGAAGTCCGGCAGCTGCTCCAAAGAGCGGTAGAACGTCACGGGCAGCCTGCCCTCGGGGGAGCATTCGCCGAAGAGCGTCTCCGCCACGGCCCGGCCGCCCTGGGCGCCGGGATACCAGCACTGGAGGATCGCCGGCACATGCTCCGCCGCCCAGTTGACGGCCAGGGCGCTGCCGGACTGGAGGACCAGCACCACCGGCTTGCCGCAGGCGCAGACCGTCTCCAGCAGCGTCTGCTGCATGCCCGGCAGATCCAGGCTCTCCCGGTCACCGCTGGCGAACTCGTTGCCCTCGTCCCCCTCTTCGCCCTCCAGACTGGGATCCAGGCCCAGGCAAACGATCACCACATCGCTCTCGCCGCAGACGGCCTGTACCTCCGCGCGCCGGTCATCGGGCTGGCTCAGGCCGGTCATGCTCTGCTTATAGAGATGGCACCCCTCGGAGTACAGCACCCGCACGCCGTCCCCCAGGTAGTCCTGGATGCCCTCCAGGACCGTGATATACCGGGAGGCCGTGCCCTCATAGTTGCCGATCAGCGCCCGGCGGTTGTTGGCGTTGGGGCCGATGACAGCCACGGTCCTGAGCTTGGACTTGTCCAGGGGCAGCAGACCGCCCTCGTTTTTCAGCAGCACCAGCGTCTTTTTCGCCGCCTGCAGATTCAGCGCCCGCATGGCGGGACTGTCCACGGCCGTGTAGGGGATGGCGTCATAGGGCACCGCGCCCTCCGGCTCCAGCAGGCCCAGCTTCATCCGGGTAGTGAACAGCCGCACGCACGCCTCGTCGATGGCCGCCTCGGTCACCTTGCCCTGGCGCACCGCCGGCAGCAGGTGCATGAAGCTGACGCCGCAGTTGACATCGCAGCCGTTGGACACGGCCAGCGCCGCCGATTCCGCCGCGTTGGCGGTCACCCGGTGGCCCGTGTGGAAGTCCTGTACGGCCCAGCAGTCGGACACCACATGCCCGGCAAAGCCCCACCGATCCCGGAGGATGTCCCGCAGCAGCGTTTTGCTGCCGCAGCAGGGCTCCCCGTTGACGCAGTTGTAAGCGCCCATCACGGCCTCCACCCCCGCCTCCTGCACCAGGGCCTGAAAGGCGGGCAGATAGGTCTCGAAGAGGTCCTGTTTGGACACCACGGCGTCGAACCCGTGGCGCAGTGCCTCCGGCCCGGAGTGGACGGCGAAGTGCTTGGCGCAGGCGGCCGTCTTGAGATAGCTCCCGTCATGGCCCTGCATGCCCCGCACGAAGCCCACGCCCATCCGGCCGGTGAGCCATGGGTCCTCGCCGTAGGTCTCGTGGCCCCGGCCCCAGCGGGGGTCCCGGAAGATGTTGATGTTGGGCGACCACATGGTCAGGCCCTTGTAGATGTCCCGGTCGCCGTGGGCCCGCTGGGCGTTGAACTTGGCCCGGGCCTCGGTGGAGATGGCGTCGCCCACCCTCTCCGTCAGTTCCTCGTCAAAGGAGGCGGCCAGGCCGATGGCCTGGGGGAATACCGTGGCCGTCCCCGCCCGGGCCACGCCGTGCAGCGCCTCGTTCCACCAGTTGTAGGCTGGGATGCCCAGCCGGGGGATGGCCGGGGCGTTATAGAGCATCTGGAAGATCTTCTCCTCCAGGGTCATCTGCGCCACCAGGGCTCTGGCCTTGGCCCGGTATTCCTTGAGCTTCGCGGTGTTCTCCCGCAGCTCCATCTCACATCACCCCCCGGAAGCTGAACCGGAACGCAAGCGGCTTGGACGTGTCGAGCATATACTCCGGGTGGGGCATGGCCCCCCAGCTGTCGTCCCCGGCCACGCCCATCCGCGCCAGCGCCGTCCGGACCACCGTATAGTGCACCGGCGGCAGTTCATAGCCGTGGGCGGCGTTCTCCAGCTCATGGGGCGTATAGGGCAGGGCGGAAAACTCCATGCCATCCCCCTCGAACCGCAGGCCCCGGCCCCTATAGTCCGTGACCTCCGCCCAGCGCACGCCGGTCACATTGCCGCACTCCTGGGGCACCAGGTAGCGGGAAACGTTCTCCCGCACGTCCTTTTCCCAGATACCCAGCCGCGCGCCGTGGCAGCGGTCCGCATAGTTTTCCTCCGGCCCCAGACCGTACCATTTCACGCGATCGTAGTCCGCGTCCAGCTTGAGCATCATGCCGAATTCCGGCAGGATGGGCAGCCCCGCCGCATCACAGCGCAGCTCCACGTCCACCCGGCCGTCGGGATGCACGGTATAGGCCACTTCGCACTGTGCCGCCGGCGCGGTGGGCAGGGCGTACAGGAACCGGATCGACACGGACCCGTCGGCATGCTCCGTCACCGTCGAGGCGATATCCTGCTCCACCCCCCGCTGGGAGACATACAGGGACGCGATCTTCCACTGGGCGCACCGCTGGGGCATGCCCCAGCCCCGGTCGTTGTCGGTGGGCGCCCGCCAGAAGTTGGGCATGGGCACGGTCTTGAGCATCTCCTTCCCGCCGAAGCGGTAGGAGACCAGGCCCCCGGCGGCATAGGAAAAGAGCGCCTCGAAGCCGTCCCCCAGCACGCCAAGGTTGTTCACGCCCCGTACCACGCGCAGCGGCCGGCGCCGCTCCGTTTTCGGCGCGGACGGGACCGTATACACCCCCTGGCCGAAGGCCGCCTCGTGGCCCCGCTCCGCCCAGAGCGTGTCCGCCCGCAGCCGGAAGGATACGGTCACGGCGTACTCCCCGCCCAGGGTCTGGGCCGGGAACGGCAGCGGGTAGACCGCCTCTCCCTGGGGCGGCACGTCGGTCGCCAGCACCGCCCGGCGGAGCACGGCCCCGTCCCGGGCCAGCGTCACGACGCAGTCATAGGCGGAGGTGGGGGTGAACAGGCTCCGGTTTTTCACCGTCACCGAATCCCTGCCCACCTCGGCGAAGACGTCCTGGTAGCAGTATTTGACCTCCTGCATTTTAGGCGTCGGGGTCCCGTCGGCGTATGCGACGCCGTTGCCGCTGAAGTTATGATCCGTGGGCCGGTCGCCCAGGTCCCCGCCGTAGGCGTAGGCGGCGTTCCCGTACCGGTCCCTGACGCGGATGGCCTGGTCAATGTAATCCCAGATGAAGCCCCCCTGGTACAGCGGCTGTTCATAGGCCAGCTCCGTGTATTTGTGCAGCGCGCCGGTGGAGTTGCCCATGGAGTGGGCGTACTCGCACAGGATGAAGGGCTTGTCCCGATGCTGGGACAAAAACTGCCGGACACCCGCCGCCGGGGTGTACATCTGGCTCTCCACGTCCGACGAGCCGTTGTAGCGCCGGTCATGGATGAGGCCCTCGTAGTGGACCAGGCGGGTGTCGTCCAGGCGGTGGAAGAGCTGGCTCATCTCATAGATCACGCTGCCGCCGAAGGACTCGTTGCCCAGGCTCCAGATGAGCACGCAGGGGTGGTTTTTGTCCCGCTGGTAGGTGCTGTTCACCCGGTCCAGCAGCACGTCCCGCCACTCCGCCCGGTCGCCGGGCAGGGCCAGCTCCACGGCCTTGCCCAGGCGGGACGCCCGGTCCCAGGCCCCGTGGGTCTCCATGTTGTTCTCGTCGATGACGTACAGGCCCAGCTCGTCGCACAGCGCGTACAGCGCGCTGCTGTTGGGATAGTGGCTGGTGCGGATGGCGTTGATGTTGTTGCGCTTCATGGTGACCAGGTCCCGGCGGATCTTGTCCGGGGAAATGGCCCGGCCGGTCTCGGCGCAGAAATCGTGGCGGTCCACGCCTTTAAAGACGATCCGCTTGCCGTTGAGGCACATGACCCCGTCCTTCATCTCAAAGCGGCGGAAGCCTACCTTCTGCTCGATCACCTCCGTCAGCTCTCCGGACCGGGTGAACGCGCTGATCAGGAGCGAATAGAGCCTGGGCGACTCCGCGCTCCACTTCTCCGGCTCGCCGGCCGGCAGGGTGAGCATCGCCACGTCCCCCTCGCCCCGGCGCTCCGCCTCGGCAATGACCGACGGGCCGTCTTTCAAGGCAAGCCGCAGCACCCAGCCGTCCTCCGCCTCCATTTGGGCGGACAGCTCCACCGACGCGCCGCGATAGCCGTCGTCCAGCAGGGTCTTGATCCGGATGTCCCGCACATGGACCGCCGGCACGGCGTACAGGTACACGTCCCGGAACAGCCCGGAGAACCGGAAGAAGTCCTGGTCCTCCGCCCAGCTGCCCGCGTTCCAGCGGTAGACCCGGCAGGCCAGCTTGTTCTCCCCCTCGGCCAGGTGCTCTGTCAGCTCGAACTCCGACGGGGTGAAGGAGTCGGCGGCATAGCCGATGTAATGACCGTTCAGCCACACGGCCACGCAGCTCTCCGCCCCCTGGAAGGAGACGAACACCCGCTTGCCCCGCATCCGCTCCGGCAGATAGAAATACTTCACGTAGCAGGCCACGGGGTTATATTCCTCCGGCACCTGGCCGAAGTCCGTCTCCTGCCAGCCGTCCCAGGGATACTGGACGTTGCAGTACTGAGGCACGCCGTAGCCCTCCATCTGGATGTGGGCGGGCACGGGGATGTCCGCCCAGGGCCGGCAGTCATACTCCGCCGCCTCAAAGCCGGGGATCACCTGGGCCTCGTTCAGCGCGTGGAAGAACTTCCAGTTCCCGTTCAGCGAACAGCGCAGGCTGCTCTCGCCCGAGGCCAGCTCCTCAAAGCTGGCATAGGCCGCATGGTCCGAATGCGCCGCCGCGCGGTTCTCGGCAAAATAGCCGGGGTCCCTGAATCTGTTGTGATCAAATGTCATAGCCGTTCCGACCGCGCGCCGCGGCCCTCCTTTACTTGAATCCATATGGTATATAACGTCCTGGTATCGCCGTGCTTTGATTATACCATGTCGCGCGGTTCCGGCGTCAGCCGGGAGCGCGACTGGTATTTTGAGGTATAATAGCAACTTTGTTGCTATTATACCATGTCGCGCGGTTCCGGCGCAAGCCGGGAGCACGACCGGTATCTTTTTGGTATAACAGCGCGCAGCGTCTGTTTTACCGCAAAAGCGCGCCATCTTCAATGCGCGATCGGGACTTTTGCAAAAAGGTCCGGACAAAAAAGAGGCCATCCCCTGCATGGGGATGGCCTCCGCATTGCGAAAGGTCCGCCGGTCCGTCCGACGCGCGCGCTCGATCACCAAATGCCGACGCGGGCCTCGGGAGCCACGTACATGCCGTCGCCCTCCTGGACGTCATAGGCCGTATAGAACGCGTCGGTAGCGCTGACCACCGCGTTGACCCGGACGGAGTTGGGGGAGTGGGAGTCCAGACGGATCAGGTAATCGAAATACTCCTGGGACTCCTTCATGGCCCACACCTGCGCCCAGGCAGTGAACAGCTCCTGCAGGGCCTCGGGGTCGTCCCCGCACAGCTCCGTCACGCAGTGCATGGCGCCCAGGTCGGCGATATTCTCGGTCAGGGTCAGGGTCCCGTTGACGGTGACGCCGTCCAGCACTTCATAATTGTCGTAGTAGTCGACGATGTCCTGCTGCAGCGCCGTAAAGTTGGCGTAATCCTCCTCGGTCCACCACATGTTCAGGTTGCCGTTCTCGTCGAAGTTGGCGCCGGAGCTGTCGAAAGCGTGGGTCAGCTCATGGCCGATGACCGCGCCGATGCCGCCCAGATGGGCCGCCCGGCTGGCCTCCGGATCGAAAAACGCGCCCCGGATGATGCCCGCGGGGAACACGATCTCGTTGGCGGAGGGGTTATAATAGGCGTTCACGGTCTGCGGCGTCATGCCCCAGGCAGTCTTGTCCACTTCCTCGCCCAGCAGGCTGTTGCTGTAAGCGACGCTGGCCCGGAACAGATTCAGCTGGTTCTCGATGAGGCTCCCGCCGTCCGCCGGGGAAACATACTCCACGTCGTCCAGATAGGACACGAAATCATAGCTGTCGGGATAGCCGATCTTCACGGTCATGGTGTCCAGCTTCTTCTTAGCAGCCGCCTTGGTCTCGTCGCCCATCCAGTCCAGCTCGTCGATGCGCCCGGCGAACCAGTCCAGGATCTCGTTGACGATGTCCAGCACTTCCTGTTTGCTGTCCTCAGGGAAATACTTCTCCACATAGATCTTGGCAAAATCCCACTCCAGATCCGCCTGGACGGCGCTCTTGGCCGCCTCGGGCAGCTCCCTGGGGGTGACACCGTTCATGGCCGCAGAGTAGTCCAGCGCCGCCTGCCGGTAGTCCATGCCCACATAGGAGGACATGTCCTTGAGCAGCGTGGCGACGGAGAAGTCCTTCAGTACCGGCAGATTTTCCTCGGTGAGCGTCTGGCCGATGGCCTCCAGCTGGCCCTGGTCCTCCACCAGGAACTGCTCCGCGCCGCTCATCTGGAACTTCTCCATCACCGGCGCCATGTCGACGGTGGGCAGCAGCGCGGCCACCTCGTCCATGCTCATGGGGAGGTATGCCTTGGAATAATCGTACATATCCTCCTCGGACAGCGACGGGCCGGCCAGCTGTGTCTGCAGGGCAAACACGGCCTCGGTCTTTTCGGCGGCCTCCTCCTCGGGGACGCCGTACAGCACGAACAGCTCCGTGATGAGCGTCTTATAGAGGTCCCAATAGGGGGACATGCTCTCGTCCTCCAGGTATTCCTTGCCAAGCCCCAGGTCCGCCTGGCTCACATAGGCGGTATAGTGGTTGGAGTCATACAGGTCCGTTCCCACGCCGAAGGACAGCAGGCTCGAAAAGCCCAGCTCGCCGCACAGGGAGGCGATCGCCTCCACATATTCCTGAACGGTCCCGGCCTGCTCGATGGCGTCCAGATAGGGGTGCAGCGGCTCGATCCCCGTGGCGTTGCGGCTGTCCTCGTCCACATAGGACAGGTACAGGTCCGCGATCTTCTGCTCCGGGGTCCCCTTTTCATACGTCCCGGCGTTGGCCACGCACTCGTCCACGATCTCGTTCAGCTCGTCGGAGATCTCCAGATCGTTCTCGGTAAAGCCGTCCCAGGCCGCGTAGCCCATAGGGATCTCCACCTCGCCCAGCCTGTCGAAGTTCACATAGCCGTACAGGTCGTCCTCCGGCGAGGGCTTGCTCTCCGGCAGGAAATCCAGGATGCCGGCGTCCTCCGACCCGGCGAAGGCCGTCCCGCAGCACCCCAGCACCATCGTCAGCGCCAGGACGATCGACAGCACTCGTTTCACTTTCATCTTACTCATTCTCCCTTCTGCGGCAGCCGTCCGCTGCCCGCAATAATGCGGGCCTGATATCACGCCCACCTTGGGGTGATTATACATGTATCCCTTATAAAAATCAATCTTTTTGTCCCCGTGCGGGCCCTGGCGGTCCGCCGCGCAGACCTGCCCGAGCCCCAATGCTTCATCGTGCGCCGGAGGCGGCCCGGCTATTCATAATATAAATATAATAAATAACAAACCGCGCGGCGGCCATCCCGGCCGGCGATGATTTTTTGCCCATTTTGTTGCTCTCGTCCACTGTTCCATGCTATAATAGCCGCGATGCGGCTATTATATTTGACTTGAGGCGTTTTGCTCCCGCCGGGCGGCGGAACCGCAAAACGTGCCGCATTATAGCATCCTGCCTCCGGCAGATATGCTATAATAGCCGCGATGCGGCTATTATATTTGACTTGAGGCGTTTTGCTCCCGCCGGGCGGCGGAACCGCAAAACATGCCGCATTATAGCATCCTGCCTCCGGCAGATATGCTATAATAGCCGCGATAAAGATACCGGTCGCGGTCCCGGCTATTGCCGGGACCGCGCGGCAAGGAGGCCATTCATGTCCCGGACCCTGGAGCCCTGCCAGCGCATCGAGCGGAGCATCATAACCAAATACCGAAAAACGCTCTGGCGGCCCTTCATAGAAGCGGTAAAGCGCTATGAGCTGGTCCGACCGGGGGACCGGATCGCCGTGTGCATCTCCGGCGGGAAGGACTCTATGCTCCTGGCCAAGCTCATGCAGGAGCTGCACCGCCACTCCGACGTGCCCTTCGAGCTGGTCTTTCTGGTGATGGACCCCGGCTATACCGCCACCAACCGCCGGCGGATCGAGGAAAACGCCGCGCTGCTGCAGATACCGGTCACGGTGTTCGAGACGGACATCTTCGCCGCCGCGGACAGCACCGACCGCAGCCCCTGCTATCTGTGCGCCCGGATGCGCCGGGGGTACCTCTACAGCAAGGCCAGGGAGCTGGGCTGCAACAAGATCGCCCTGGGACACCACTTCAGCGACGTGATCGAGACCACGCTCATCGCTATGTTCTACGGCGCCCAGCTGCAGGCCATGATGCCCAAGCTGCACAGCACCAATTTCCCCGGCATGGAGCTGATCCGGCCGCTCTACTGCGTCCACGAGGACGACATCATCGCCTGGGCGCGGTATAACGGGCTGGAATTCCTCCGGTGCGCCTGCCGGCTGACGGAGGGCACCGCCACCGGCGAGCTCACCTCCAAGCGCCAGGAGGTGAAGGAGCTTTTGCGCTTCCTGCGGCAGACAGAGCCCAACATCGAAAAGAACATCTTCACCGCCCTCCACGCGGTGTGCCTGGACACCTTCCCCGGCTATAAGTCCGGCGGACAGGCACATTTCTTCCTGGAGGATTATGACCGCCGGGCCGGAGATGGACCGGAGAGCTGAAAACACTGGGACCCGGAGCGATCGCTCCGGGTCCCGGCGCATCCATGCCGCCTCAGCGGCGTTTCAGTATCCGAGGGCCACATCCACCAGATGGGCCAGGGGCCGGCCGGCGATGTAGTTTTCCAGGTCCTCGCAGAAGAGCTCCACGTTCGTGTCGCAGGTATAGGGCAGGGTGAAGTTGCCGGACACATGAGGCGTGAGGATCAGGTTTTTCGTGGTCCACAGGGGGTGATCCTTCGGCAGCGGCTCGGGCACCGCCACGTCCAGCGCCGCCCCGGCGATGCGCTCCGCCTCCAGGGCCTCGACGAGGGCATCCTGGTCGACGGCAGAGCCCCGGCCCACGTTGATGACCAGCGCGTTTTCCGGCAGCAGGGCGATCCGCTCCCGGCTCAGAAGATGGGCTGTCTCCGCCGTGCCGGGCACCGCCAGGATGAGAAGCTCCGCCGCGGGCAGCAGCGCGTCCAGCCCGCTCACCGGCGCCGTCCCGTCAAAGCCCTCCGCGGGCCGGCCGCTGCGGTTCACGCCAGTGACCTTTGCCGCGCCCAGAGCGTGCAGCCGGTCGGCGATGCACCGGCCGATCTGGCCCGTGCCCACCATCACCGCCCGGATGCCGTGGATGGACCGGATGGGCAGGCCGCCCCGCCAGGTCTGCTCCCGCACACGCCGCTCATAGGCGGGCATCTGCCGCAGCAGCATGAGCGCCACCATCAAAGTGTGCTCGGCGATGGTCAGGCCGAACACGTTGGAGTTGGTGAGCTGGCACCCCTCCGGCAGCAGCCCCTGGCTGCAGATATCGTCCACGCCGGCCGTGCAGCTGCAATACCATTTTATGTGTTTGGCCGCCTTCAGAAACGCCCGGTCCATGGAGTAGACGATCTCTGCCCCTTCCGCGCAGGCCAGAGCCTCGTCCCGATGGTCCCGATCAAAAAACCGCGCCGTCATCCCGCCCGCGCGGGCGATGGCTTCGATCCGCTCCTTATGCGCCGGGGTGAGGAACTCCACACAGACACAAATATCTCTCGTCATGGGCAACGCCTCCTTCTCCTGAGAGTATAGCATACCGCTCTCCGACGCGCAAGGCGGTCCGCCGGCGGTTAGTCAGCCGATGCCATGGCCGGATTTCTCCTCCGTCCGGCGCCGGCGCAGGATCGAGAGCGGCGGCGCCTGGCAGGGCAAGGTCAGGCGCAGCTCCATCTTCGGATGGCTGGCCGCCTCCACCGGCGCGCCGGACGCGTCGCGCATCTCCCCGGCGGTGAAGGCCACCGGCGCGCGCCCCGGCATGAGCAGCTCCAGCTCGTCCCCCGGGAAGAAGCGGTTGCGCTGGGTCAGCACGGCGCGGCCGCCGCTGTCGCAGAACTCCACCACCGCCATCACGTCATAGCGGGAAAAATAGCGCGCGTCGTCGGTGTACTGGCCCGGCTGGCCAAAGAGGAAGCCGGTGGAATAGGGCCGGTGGCTGACGGCGTATACCTCGTCCCGCCACACCGGGTCCAGCGCCTGCCCGGCCAGGGCCGCGTCCACCGCGTGGCGATAGGCGTTCGTCACAGCGGCGGCATAGTAGGAGGATTTGGTCCGCCCCTCGATCTTGAGGCTGGTCACCCCTGCCGCCAGCAGCTCTGGCACATGGTCGATGAGGCACAGATCCCGGGAATTGAAAAGATAGGTCCCGCCGTCCTCGGACAGCTCCAGATACTCCCCCGGCCGCTTTTCCTCCACCACATGATACCGCCACCGGCAGGGCTGGGCACAGGCCCCCTGGTTTGCGTCCCGGCCGGTGAGGTAGTTGGACAGCACGCACCGCCCGGAGAAGGACACGCACATGGCCCCGTGGCAGAACACCTCCAGCTCCAGGTCCGCCGGGACCCGGCTCCGCAGCTCGGCGATCTGCTCAAGCCCCATCTCCCGGGCCAGCACCACCCAGCTCGCGCCCAGCGCATGGAACGCCCGCGCCGCTTCCGCGTTCATCACTCCCGCTTGGGTACTGATGTGGATGGCGGCGTGGGGCGCATAGCGTTTGGCCAGGGCCAGCACCCCCAGGTCGGAGATGATGAGCCCGTCCACCCGGTCCGCGTCCAGCCTTTCCAGGTATGCGGGCAGACCGTCCATCTGTCGGTCCGTGGGGATGGTGTTCACCGTCACATAGACCTTCACGCCCCGTTCATGGCAGTACGCCGCCGCCCAGGCCATGTCCTCCGGCCCGAACGTGCCTGCGCCGGCCCGCATGCCGTAGCCGGGCCCGGCCAGATAGACCGCGTCCGCGCCATAGGCCGCCGCCATGATGAGTTTTTCCCGATCGCCCGCCGGGGAGAGCACCTCCGGCCGCCGCATACCGTCCATATCCGCTGCCTCCGTGATCCTGTCCTACCGCGATTATACTCGCATGGGCCCGCATACACAACCAAAAAGCGCCCCGATCCCATAAGATCGGGGCGCTGTGCCGTTCAGATCAGAAGCCGAAAAACTCCCGGAAGAAATCGTCCATGCCGAAGCCGTAGGAATACTGCCGCTGGGGCGCGGGCGTGGCCTCCACGGGCTGCTTGCTCTGGTCCAGCACCGCCGACAGCGTCAGCGTCTCGCCGGCGCGCCAGACCGTCAGCTCCACCGTCTCGCCCACCTCATAGCGCCGGACCATGGCGGTCAGCTCCGTGGAGCCGGGCACCGCCTCGCCGTTCAGGGCGGTGATGATGTCGTTCGGCTGCAGGCCGGCGGCCTGGGCGGCGCCGCCTTCGTCCAACCCCAGCACAATGGCGCCGGGCACCAGCCCATACTGGGCCGCCACGGAGTCGGGCACGGTCTTGGTGGTGACGCCCAGAGCTGCCCGATCGGTCACATAGCCATAGCGGATGATCTGGTCGGCCACATGGGCCGCGTCCTCGATGGGGATGGCGAAGCCCAGGCCCTCCACGCCGCTCTCGCTGCTCTTGGCGGTGACCACGCCGATGACCCGGCCGGCGGCGTTGTACACCGGCCCGCCGGAGTTGCCCCGGTTCACGGCCGCGTCGATCTGGAACATCCGGATGGGCAGACTGTCGGCGTCGGTGGTGATGGTCCGGTCGGTGGCGGAGATGATGCCCGTGGACATGGAGAAGTTCAGCTCGCCCAGGGGGTTGCCCACCGGGTAGACCTCCCGGCCCACCACGATGTCGTCCGCGCTGCCCATGGTCACGGGGGTCAGATCCTCCGCGTCCACCTTCAGGACCGCGATGTCGTTTTCCTTGTCGTAGCCCACGATCTCGGCGGTGTACTCGGTGCCGTCATACATCAGCACGGACACCTCATAGCCGCCCGTCCGGGCGTCCTCGATCACGTGGTTGTTGGTCAGGATATAACCATCGGCGCTGATGACGAAGCCGGTGCCGGAGACGCTGGCGGGGCTGACCTGGCCGAAGATGTTGGTATAGGTGATGTCCGTGGTGACGCCCACCACCTGCTTTTTCGCCAGCTCATAGACCCGCGCGCCCACGTCGTCGGCCGGGGCGCTCGTCCGCACGGCAGCCGCGGCCCCATCGTTCGCCGTCTCCGGTAGAGCCGCCACCGGCTGGGGAGAGACGGTCACATCGGCGGTGACAGGCCCATGCAGGACCCCGCTCTCCAGCGCGAGATAGGTCCCGCCCACGCCCAGGGCCGCCGCCAGCACAGAGCAGGCCAGGCACAGGGCGACGACCGCACCGGTGCCCATCCCCTGGCGGGACTTCCGCCGCGGCGGTTCGGATGGCTGGGACGGGGAACAGCCGTTGAAGCCCCCGGCATAGTGGGCCGAGGCGTCCGCGCTGTAATCGCTGTCAAAAGAGCCGTTGTCGTTCATGATGGTAAAACCTCCTGGGAAAGGATGTTCTTTCGGTCGATCCTACTGTAACCGTTTCCCGCCGCCGTTTCCATAGAAATCTGTAAATAAATTATGGATATTTTATGACGGCGCGAAACGGGCGGGCCCGCGCCCGCCCGTTCCGGTGATCGTTCCGTCACTTATCCGCCAGATAGGCGATGAGCCCCCGCCGGGTCAGGATGCCGCACAGCATCTGCCGGTCGTCCACGATGGGGACATAGTTCTGGTTCAGGCAGGCCGCTACCGCCGTTCCTTCCTCCGCCTCCACATGCAGGGCCGGGCAGAAATCCTTCCGCAGGATGCTCCCGATGGTGTACTGTTCCAGCTGCTTTTTGTCCGTCGTCCCCGCCGCCAGCAGGCACCGCAGGAAGTCCCCCTCGGAAACGCTGCCGATGTACCGGTCGTTCTCGTCCAGCACCGGCACCGCCGTATAGCTGTGGGTGGCCATGGTCTCCAGCCCCTGGCGGACCGTCTGATCCTCCCGGAGGAACACGGTCAGCACCTTGGGGATCATGATCTTCGCGATGTTCATCCTTCGGCCTCCTTTTCCTGTGGATAGACCCATTTTATCCCTCCGGGCACCGGTTGTCAATGTCCCGGAGAAAGGGGCTTGACAGACGCGGGTGCGGAGGGTATAATAACAATAGATATATAACAAACGTTATTTAAAGGAGATGTTTTTATGCCCCCCAAGGCGAGGATCACCAAGGAGCAGATCGTTTCGGCAGGGCTGGAGCTGGCACGGCAGGCCGGGCCGGAGGCCATCAACGCCCGGGCCGTGGCATCCAGGCTGGGCTGCTCCACCCAGCCGGTGTTCTCCAACTACGCCGCCATGGACGCCCTGCAGCAAGACGTGCTGGCCGCGGCGGCGGCCCTGGCCCAGCGCTATATGGACCCGTCGGCGCGGCCGGACCTGCCCCCCTATAAGGCGGCGGGCATGGGCTACATCCGCTTCGCCGCGGAGGAACCGGCCCTGTTCCGATGGGTGTACATGCGGGACCGGTCCGCCGAGCGGCATTCCGACGACCGGGCGGAGAACGCCTGGGTGATCCGGCTCATCATGGAAAAGACCGGGCTGGATGAGGAACAGGCGTGGCTGTTCCATTTGGAGACGTGGCTGTTCGTCCACGGCGTGGCCGCCACCCTGGCCACGGGATACGTGGACTGGGACGAGGCGCTCATCAGCGACATGCTGACGGACGTGTTCCAGGGCCTGCGGGCCCGGTTTGCGGGAAAGGGAGGTTCGTGAGATGGACGGCATCGCGGCGATGGGCCTGACCAAGCGGTATGGGGACCTGACGGCGGTGGACGCTCTGACCTTGACCATCGACGCCGGGGAGCGGTTCGCACTGCTGGGCGTCAACGGCGCGGGCAAGACCACCACCATGCGGATGCTCGCCTGCCTCGCCCGGCCCACGGCGGGGGACGCCCTGGTGGACGGGAAGAGCGTGGTCCGGGAGCCCGGAGCCGTGAAGGCGCGCATCGGGCTTTCGCCCCAGGAGACGGCGGTGGCCGCCAATCTGACGGCGGAGGAGAACCTGCTGTTCATGGCCGGGGCCCATGGCATGGGAAAAGCGGACGCCAGGGCCCGGACAGGCGAGCTGACGGAGGCGCTGGGGCTGGGGCCGATCCTGCGCCGGCGGGCAGGAAAGCTGTCCGGCGGCTGGCAGCGGCGGCTGTCCATCGCCATGGCGCTCATCTCCCGGCCAAAGGTCCTCTTCCTGGACGAGCCCACCCTGGGACTGGACGTTCTGGCGCGGGCGGCCCTGTGGGAGGTGATCCGGAGCCTGGAGGGGGTCACGACCGTGCTGACCACCCATTATATGGAAGAAGCGGAGGCCCTGGCGGACCGGGTGGGGATCATGGCGGCGGGGCGGCTGCTGTGCGCGGATGCTCCCGCCCAGCTGAAGGCCCGGACAGAGGCGGACAGATTCGAGGACGCGTTCCTCGCCGTGGTGAGGGAGGCGGGGCTGGGATGAGGACGCTGACCTTTGCCCGCCGGATGGCGCGGGAGATCCTGCGGGACCCGCTGACGGTGTTTTTCGGACTGGGATTCCCGCTCCTTTTGCTGCTGCTCCTGACGGCCATCCAGAAAAACGTGCCCGTCGCGCTGTTCGATCTGGAGCGCCTGACGCCGGGGATCGCGGTGTTCGGCCTGGCCTTCCTCACGCTCTTCGCCGCCACGCTCATCGCCAGGGACCGGAGCTCCAGCTTCCTGCAGCGGCTCTATACCACGCCCCTCACCGGCGCGGATTTCATCCTGGGCTACACCCTGCCCCTGGTGCCCATGGGCCTGGCGCAGAGCGCGGCGTGCTACGCCGCGGCGGCGGCATTGGGGCTCAGAGTTACGGGAAATATCCTCTGGGCCATCCTGGCGGCATTGCCGGTCAGCCTCTTCTTCATCGGGCTGGGCCTGTTGTGCGGGACGATCTTTTCGGACCGGCAGGTGGGCGGCCTGTGCGGGGCGCTGCTGACCAACCTGACGGCGTGGCTCGCCGGGATCTGGTTCGATGTGGACCTGGTGGGCGGATGGTTCCGGCGGCTGGCGGAGGCGCTGCCCTTTCTGCACGCGGTGGAACTGGGCCGGGCGGCGCTGCGGGGGGATACGGCCGGATATGCGCCCCATCTGTGGTGGGTGCTGGCGTATACGGTCCCGGTCCTGATCCTGGCGGCGGCGGTATTCGCGGGAAAAATGCGGAAAAACGACTGACCGGACGGCGCGCGCCGTCCGGTTTTTCAATCTGTTAACAATTTCGTTGGATGAAAGTATTATAGTACTTTTATGGTATCATTTGCTATGTATGCGCACGGGGAGGCGAAGCCTTGAACGACGACCGGGAAAACGGGTCCTTCGACCAGGAGGACGCGGAATACCATCTTGTCCGCCCGGAGAGGGAGCGGTCGGCATACAGCGACGCCTATTACCGCTCCGCGCCCCAGGATGGCAGGCCGGACTATGGCTATAACCCCGCCCGGTACTATGGGAAGGACGCCTCCCGGCACCGGGGCCAGATCGGCATGCGCACCATCCTGATCCTGGCGCTGGCGTGCGTCCTGGCGGCCGGCGCGCTGGGTGTCGGGGGGCTGTATCTGCTGGGGTGGGGGCGAACCATCCCCAATCTCTCCCTGCCGGACTTTTACACCCAGGCCCGGCAGACCCAGGCGGCCGCCGGCCCCATCCTCACCGTGCCTCAGCCCGCCGGCGACGAACCCATGAGCGGAGAGGACATCTACGTCATGGCGTGCCCCCAGGTGGTGTGCGTGTCCTGCTACGGCTCCGACGGCTCCGGCATCGTCCTCAGCGCCGACGGATACATCCTCACCAATTACCACGTGATCGAGACCGCCTATCTCTGGGGGCGGACCATCACCGTGGTCACCAATGACGGCGCGAGCCATACGGCCCAGGTGACAGGCACCGAGACCGACAGCGATCTGGCCGTGCTGAAGATCGACGCCGAGGGCCTGTCCGCGGCGGAGTTCTGCGACCTGGAGGACATCAGCGTGGGCCAGCAGGTCTATGCCGTGGGCAACCCCCTGGGCGAGCTGGACTACACCATGACCCGGGGGACCCTCTCGGCCATGGACCGGCAGATCGCCGCCGGGGAGAACGCCACGGCCAGCATGTTCCAGTTCGACGCCGCCGTCAACCGGGGCAATTCCGGCGGGCCGGTATACAACGCCTACGGCCAGGTCATCGGCGTGGTCACCGCCAAATACTCCGCCAGCGGCATCGAGGGCCTGGGCTTTGCCATCCCCGCCCCGGACGCCTGCGCCATCGCCAACGAGCTCATCACCAAGGGCTACGTCTTCGGCAAGGCATACCTGGGCATCACCCCCGACTCGGTGTCCCCCGCCGTGGCCCGGTATTTCCATATGACGCCGGGGGCCTTCGTGAAGGCTGTGGAGCCGGGCAGCGCCGCCGAGACCGCCGGGCTGCTTCCCGGCGACATCATCACCGCCGTGGACGACGCGCATGTGGACGGCGCGGATCAGCTGGTGGCGGCGCTGAAGCGCTATAAGGCCGGCCAGACCGCCCAGCTCTCCGTCAGCCGGGGCCAGCAGACGCTGACCTTGTCCGTCACCTTCGACGAGGTCCCGCCTCCGGCGCAGTGATGCAAAAAAATTTTCCTGTTTTTGACGCAATAAAAAGCCTTTCCCGCGCATTTCTTGATTGACAGGAGTACGAGAGGCAATGCAGACGAACGCCGTAAAGCAGATCGGGGCACCCGCCCCGGATACAGTCTGGCTGCGGTCGCGCCTGGCCGGCATCGCCGGCGGCGACCGGCAGGCTCTGGCGGAACTGTACGCCGCCGCCCGCGGGGCGGTGTACGCCGCGGCGCTGGGCATTTTGAAAAACGCCCATGACGCCCAGGATGTGACCCAGGACGCTTTCGTGCGGATCTGGGAAAACGCCGGCCGGTATGAGCCCACCGGCTCGCCCATGGCCTGGATGCTGTCCGTGACCAGGAACCTGGCCCTGATGCGCCTTCGCCAGAGCAGCCGCACAGCGGAGCTCTCCGAGGGGGAATGGGACGCCATCCCCATCGCCGCGCCCGCCGTGACACCGGAGGATCGGATCGTCCTGCAGACCGCGCTGGCAGCGCTGTCCGACACTGAGCGGCAGATCGTTCTGCTCCACGCGGCCTCCGGGCTGAAGCACCGGGAGATCGCCGCGCTGCTGGATATCCCGCTTCCCACTGTCCTGTCAAAATACCACCGCGCGATGAAAAAAATGCGTGCCCGAATGGAAGGAGATGAGGCCCTATGACCGATCGGGAGCTGGAACAGCGGCTGCATACCGCGCTGGATCACGCCGCCCCAAACGATCTGCAGGGCATCCTCTCCCGCTGTGGGGACGGGAAAGGAACAGTGATCGATATGAACGAAACGAGGAGCTCTGTCAAACGCAAGCCCTGGAAGGGGCTGATCGCCGCGTGCCTGGCGCTGGTGCTGTTGGCCGGAGGCGGCGGGATATTCTATCAGCAGGCCTATGCTGTGGCCTCTGTGGTCAGTCTGGACGTGAACCCCAGCATCCAGCTGGAAGTGAACCGGAACGAAAAGGTGCTCTCCTGCACCGCCCTGAACCAGGAAGCCGTCACCGCCCTGGCGGACATGAACGGCGGCAAGGACCTGGAGGGGGCCAAGCTGACCGTGGCAGTGAACGCCATCGTGGGCGCGCTGGTGCGCTGCGGCTATCTGGACCGGATCGACTCGGCCATCCTCATCTCCGTAGAGGACAAGGACGCCGACCGGGCCGCCCGGCTCCAGCAGACGGTGGTCTCGTCCGTGGACGGGGTCCTGCAGGAGGCCTCCGCCCAGGTGTCCGTGGCCAGCCAGATCGTGTCGGCCAACGCGGATCTGTCCGCCCTGGCCCAGCGCAACAACATCTCCACCGGCAAGGCCAATCTGGTGGAGCGCGTCATCGCCCTGAACGGTGAGCTTGGCTTCGACGAGCTGGCGGGGCTGAGCGTGGAGGAGCTGCAGGATCTGCTGGAGATCGGCGCGCCGGCCATGCCCATCGGCTGTGACGCCGCGCTGCAGGCGGTGCTGGACTACGCCGGCATCACTGGGGACAGTGTCACCTACTACGAGGTGGACCCGGAGCTGGACGAGGGCACGCCCTATTATGAGGTGGAGCTGGTCATCGACGGCAGAGAGCAGGATTACGGCGTGCACGCCTTCACCGGCGAGGTCATCCGGGGCATCGACGGCCCCAGCGTGATGAACCCCGGTCCGGCCCTGCCCCAGGGCACCGTGACCGTGACAGAGGCGGAGGCGGAGGCCGCCGCGCTGGCCCACGCGGGCCTGACCCAGGACCAGGTGTCCGGCATGCGCGTCAAGCGGGATTTTGACGACGGCCGCATGGAATTTGAGGTCAAGTTCTTCACCAGCACCACAGAATATGAGTACACCGTGGACGCCTCCACCGGCGAGATCCTGAAGGCCGAGACCGAGACCATCCCCGGCATGGCCGCCGCACCCACTGCCGCCCCCACTCGCGACCCCCTCGGCAGCGCCCCCCAGCAGGTCCCCGCCGCCACGCCGGCGCCTGTGACCGACATTGGCGCCGAGGCCGCCAAGCAGGCCGCCCTGGCCCACGCCGGCCTCACCGCCGACCAGGTGTCCCGCATGAAGGTCGAGCAGGATCGTGAGCACGGCCGTCTGGAATATGAGGTCGAGTTCAAGTCCGGCGGCTACGAGTACGAGTACACCATCGACGCCGCCACCGGCGCCGTGCTGGACTTCGACAAGGACTGGGACGACTGAGTCTCCCAGCGTTCAGGTCCGCAGAGCCGAATAAAGCAGGACATGATTTCCGGGGGCGCGTACCCCGGAAATCATTTTTACCAGTCTGCAAACGTAAACGCCCCCGTCCGAAAAGGACGGGGGCGCTTTGTGCAGCCTTCTGATTTAAATGGCTTACAGACCCTTCTGGGCGTTGACCTTGATGCCGGGGCCCATGGTGGTGGCGGTGACGCAGCTGCGGATGTACTGGCCCTTCGCAGCGGCGGGCTTGGCCTTCACGATGGCGCCGATCAGCGCGTCATAGTTCTCCTGCAGCTTCTCAGCGCCGAAGCTCACCTTGCCGATGGGGCAGTGGATGATGTTGGTCTTGTCCAGACGGTACTCGATCTTACCGGCCTTGACCTCATGGATGGCCTGGGTCAGGTTGGGGGTCACGGTGCCCGCCTTGGGGGAGGGCATCAGGCCCTTGGGGCCCAGCACCTTACCGAGACGGCCCACGATGCCCATCATATCGGGGGTGGCGATGACCACGTCAAAGGCGAACCAGTTCTCGCCCTGGATCTTCTGGACCAGCTCCTGCCCGCCCACGAAATCGGCGCCGGCGGCCTTGGCCTCTTCCTCGCGCTCGGGCTTGCAGAACACCAGAACGGTGCGGCTTTTGCCGGTGCCGTGGGGCAGCACGATGGCGCCGCGGACCTGCTGGTCGGCGTGACGGCCGTCCACGCCCAGCTTCACGTGCAGCTCGACGGTCTCGTCGAACTTGGCCTTGCTGGTCTTGCACACCAGGTCGAAGGCCTCCTGGGGATCGTATACGGTCTGCTTATCAAAGAGCTTGGCGCTCTCTTTATAATTCTTGCCTCTGAACATTCAAATTTTCCTCCAAAAAATGTGGTTAAGCGGAAGTTTTCCTCCCACATATGGGGCGATTTACTCGCCCACCAGAACGCCCATGCTCCGGCAGGTGCCGGCGATCATGCTCATGGCCGACTCAATGCTGGTGCAGTTGAGGTCGGGCATTTTCTGCTCCGCGATCTTCCGCAGGTCTTCCTTGGAGATCGTGGCCACCTTGTCCCGCTGGGGCACGCCGGAGGCGGTCTCGATGCCGCAGGCCTTCTTGATGAGCAGGGCCGCGGGCGGGGTCTTGGTGATGAAGGTGAAGCTGCGGTCGGCGTAGACGGTGATGACCACGGGGATCATCATGCCCATGTCGCCCTTGGTGCGCTCGTTGAAGTCCTTGGTGAACTGGCCGATGTTGATGCCGTACTGACCAAGGGCGGGGCCCACAGGGGGCGCCGGGGTGGCGCGGCCTGCCGGGACCTGGAATCTGACGTATCCAACTATTTTCTGAGACATTTTACTTTCTCCTTGATCCTCTTGTCATGAGGTGATAACGATATCATTCATCCTTTACCGGCTCGATCTGGTCAAGCTCCAGATCCACCGGCGTCTCACGGCCGAACATGGAGACGATGACCCGGACCCGGTCTTTCTCCGGTTCCAGCTCGTCCACCGTGCCGAGGAATCCCTCCAGGGGGCCGTCCGTCACCTTTACGGTGTCGCCCAGGCCGAAGCCCACCACGATCTCGTGGCGCTCCACGCCCAGGTCCAGCACCTCCCGCTCCGTCAGGGGCACGGGCTTGCCGTCCATGGACACGAAGCCGGTGGAGCCTCTGGCGTTGCGCACCAGGTGCCAGCTCTCGTCCGTCAGGACCATCTTCACCAGCACGTAGCCGGGAAAGGTCTTGCGCTCATAGGTCTTCTCGCCGTTATCGGTGTGCTCGGTGACGGTCTCCATGGGGATCTTCACCTCCAGGATCAGGTCCTCCATGTGCCGGTTCTCCGCCGCCTTCATGATGGAGGCGGCCACCGTGTTCTCATACCCGGAATAGGTATGAACGACGTACCATTTCGCGGATTCTGCCATGTTACGCGAAGATGTTGATCAGCGCCTTCACCGTCGCCTGGGCGGCGCTGTCAAAGCCCCACAGGACGATAGCGCACACCACGATGACCACCAGGGCCACGCCGGTGTTCTTCATCGTCTGCTTGGGCGTGGGCCAGACGACCTTTTTCAGCTCGCTCTTCATGTCGCGGAACCACTTTTTCACCCGCGCGAAGAATTTCAGCTTCTCGTCCGTCTTCTTGACCGCGACCTTCTGCTGGGGGGCGGCCTTCTTTTCTTCTGCCATTGTTCCGGTCCCCCTTACTTGGTTTCCTGGTGCAGGGTGTGCTTGCGGCAGAAGGGGCAATACTTGTTCAGCTCAAGCTTTTCCGTGGTGTTCTTCTTGTTCTTGAACGTATTGTAGTTCCTCTGTTTGCACTCGCTGCAGCGCAGTACGACCTTGATCCTTGCGTCTGCTGCCATGTTTTCGGCACCTCCTTGTAAAATTGCCTCCCTATTCCGGCCATAACG
Source organism: uncultured Oscillospiraceae bacterium (assembly GCA_947624065.1). Lineage (GTDB taxonomy): Bacteria > Bacillota > Clostridia > Oscillospirales > Oscillospiraceae > CAJOIG01. The sequence continues at coordinate 39,764 of CANQIO010000012.1, forward strand.
GATCAGCCCGTCCGGACGGCAGGTAAAAGTTATCTTATCATGCATCAGGGAAAAATGCAACCATATTTTCTTGGTTTTTTCGTGACTTCCTATAAAGTTCCCGATTGCGGTTGCGCCGGGCCGTCCGGCATGGTAACATGGGAGCCACAGAGTAGGGACGGCCGCGTCATGCCCGCGTCAAAACGGGCATCCAGTGCCGGGGGGACGGGAAGTTGTCCCCCGGACGAAACGGCGGCGTCCGGACAGGCGGAAAATCTTTTTTCCATTCCGCCCAGCCGGCGCCAATGCCTGCGGTGGCCGCCCCGCATTCCGCTGGAGGGAACTGAATATGAAAAAACTCACCCTGCGCAGTATCTGCCACCTAGCCGTGCTGGTGGCGCTGGAAGTGGTCCTCAACCGCTTCCTGTCCATCCAAACGCCCTTTTTGAAGATCGGGCTCTCGTTCGTGCCCGTGGTGATGGGCGGCATGCTTTACGGCCCCCTGGGCGGCGCCATCGTCGGCGGCCTGGGGGACATGATCGGAGCACTGCTGTTCCCCTTCGGGCCCTATCATCCCGGTTTTTCCGTTTGCGGCGCAGTCATGGGCGCGGCGTACGGGTGGTTCATGTACATGGATTCGCCCCGGTTCCACAACCGGGAGCATATGCCCCTGTGGCCGAACGTGCTGGTGCCGGTGGTGTTCAACTGCGCGGTGGTGGGTCTGCTGGTCAACACCCTGTGGGTGTCCCAGCTTTACGGCAGCAAGACCTATTGGGGCTGGTTCCTTTATCGGGTCCCCGACGAGATCGGCATGGCCGTGGTCAAAACGGTGATCACGCCCCTGCTGGCCCCCGCGGCCCGGCAGCTCATCAAGCTGGGCATCGTGAAAAACGGCAGTTGAGGAGAGAAAACCTATGCGTATCATGGCCATCGATTACGGCGACGCCCGCACCGGCATCGCCGTCAGCGACCCCACCGGGCTCATCGCGGGAGAGACCTTCGTCATCACCCAGTGGGATCCCGAAAAGCTGGCGGATACCATTTCCGCCGAGGCGGGAGCGCGGGGCGTGGGCACGCTGGTGCTGGGCCTGCCCCGGAACATGGACGGCTCCGAGGGACCCCGGGCGGAGAAGTCCCGGGCGCTGAAGGCCATGCTGGAGGCGCGGGGCCATACGGTGGTGCTCTGGGACGAGCGGCGCACCACCGTGGACGCCCACCGCATCCTCCGGGAAAACGGCAAGCGGGAGAAAAAGCACAAGGCCACCGTGGACGCGGTGGCCGCGGCCCTCATCCTGGAGGGATATCTGGGAAGATGACGCCGGACGCCTTCCCCGTCCGGAGACAGAGTGACTTGTCAAACTAAGTGCAACAGTGAGAGAGCTCAAGTTCCCACAGATCATGGGGAGAACGGAAGTTA
>CANQIO010000013.1 GCA_947624065.1 uncultured Oscillospiraceae bacterium
TGGATCTTCGGCGGCGACGGCTGGGCCTACGACATCGGCTTCGGCGGCCTGGATCACGTGCTGGCCCAGGGCGAGGACGTGAACGTGATGGTCTTCGACACCGAGGTCTACTCCAACACCGGCGGCCAGGCCTCCAAGGCCAGCCAGATCGGCCAGGTGGCGCAGTTCGCCGCGGCCGGCAAGTCTGTTGCCAAGAAGAGCCTCGCCCAGATCGCCATGACCTACGGCTACATCTACGTGGCCCAGATCGCCATGGGCGCCAACCCCGCCCAGGCCCTCAAGGCCATCACCGAGGCCGAGGCCTATCACGGCCCGTCCCTGATCATCGGCTACGCCCCCTGCGAGATGCACTCCATCAAGGGCGGCATGACCAACTGCCAGGCCGAGATGAAGAAGGCTGTGGAGTGCGGCTACTGGAACCTGTTCCGCTACAACCCCGCTCTGGCCGCCGAGGGCAAGAACCCCTTCACCCTGGACTCCAAGGCGCCCAGCGGCTCTTACCGCGACTTCATCATGAACGAGGCCCGGTACTCCGCCCTGACGCTGAACTTCCCCGAGCGGGCGGAAGAGCTGTTCAGCAAGGCCGAGGCCAAGTCCAAGGAGCGCTTCGCCAACTTGGAGCTGCAGCAGCAGATGTTCGAGCAGGAAGCTGCGAAATAACCTTATCCCAGCGCCACGCCCCCGGTCATCCGGGGGCGTGTTTTGTCCTGGCGGCGGGCGGATATGGGCCGGCGGCCTTGACAACCGGCCGAAAGTCCGTCATAATCGTGGCATAAGAGGTTCATCTGTCCACATTATCACCATGTTAGGAGGAAGCTATGGAACAGGAACAGCAGGTGCAGACAAAGAAAAAGAAGAGCAAGGCGCCCGTTGTGATCGCGGTGCTGCTCGTGATCGCCGTGATCGCGGCGGTGGCGGTGGTAAAGGTGGTCCTCCCCGGCCGGGCGTATGCCGCCGCGGAGCAGATGCTGGCGGCGGGGGATTATGACGGCGCCATCGCCGCCTTCGAGGACCTGGGCGCGTATAAGGACAGCGCTGAGCAGGCGGAGGCGGCCCGGCTGACCCAGATCGAGGCGGCCAACCGCGCGGCATACCAGGCGGCGGCGGAGCTGATGGACAGCGAAGCTTATGCCGACGCGGCGGATGCGTTCGAGGCCCTGGGCGAGTATGAGGACAGCGCCGAGCAGGCGGAGGCCGCCCGGCAGAAGCTGGCCGAGCAGACCGCGGAGGCTTACGCCTCGGCCCAGGCGCTGCTGGCCGGCGGGGAGTATGACGCGGCCATCGAGGCGTTCGAGGCCCTGGGCGAGTATGAGGACAGCCCGGCCCAGGCGGAGGCGGCCCGGACGGCCAAGTCCGAGCGGGAGAGCGCCGACGCCTATGCGGCCGCGGCGGAGCTGTTCGCCGCCGGGGATCACCTGGCCGCGGCGGAGGCTTTCGAGGCCCTGGGCGAGTATGCCGACAGCGCCCAGCGGGTGCCCATGGCCCTGTATTCCGCGGCCTGGGATCTGGCCGGCGAGGGCCGCACTGCGGAGGCGGCCATCTGCTTCTACGCGCTGGGCGAGTATGCTGACGCCCATGACCGGGCCATGGCCCTGTGGGCCGCGGCGCCCCAGCCGGTGCTGGCGGTGGGACCTGCGGGCGTGGCCGCCGTGCTGACGGATGGCACCGCCGCCGTTGGGGCCGTGCAGGAGTGGCCGCTGGACACCAGCCTGTGGGCGGATGTGACCGACTTGGCGGTGGGCGCCAGCCACATGGCGGCGCTGACCGGCGAGGGCGTGGTGCTGACCGCCGGGGAAGAGGCCCCGGACGTGAGCGAGTGGACCGGCATCACGGCCATCGCGGCGGGCGAGGGCACTACCCTGGGCCTCGCGGCCGACGGGACCGTGCTGGCGGCGGGGGAGACCGCCCCCGATGTGAGCGGGTGGACGGACGTCGCGGCCATCGCGGCAGGCGAGGGCTATGCCTTGGCGCTGAAAGCCGACGGCACGGCGCTGACCGCCGGGGAGACCGCTCCCGACGTGAGCGGCTGGACCGATGTGACGGCCGTCGCGGCGGGCACCTGGGCCCTGGGGCTGAAGGCCGACGGGACCGTGCTGGCCGCCGGGGAAGAGGCCCCGGACGTGAGCGCGTGGACGGACATCGTGGCCATCGCGGCGGGCGACGGCTTTGCCTTGGCCCTGAAGGCCGACGGGACCGTGCTCACCGCCGGGGAGGCCCCGGACGTGAGCGGGTGGACGGACGTCGCGGCCATCGCGGCGGGCGGCGGCATGGCCGTGGCCGTGACCGCCAATGGCGCTACCCTCGCCGCGGGGGAAGGCGCCCCCGATGTGTCCGGCTGGCTGGATCTGAAGCTGAGCTGACCGAGAGAGAAAACACCCCCTGCCGCTGGCAGGGGGCGTTTTTTCGTGTCAGTAGTTGCGCACGCCGGCGGGGGTGTCGATGATGACGGCGCAGCTGCCGTCGGCACAGGCCAGCAGCTGGAGCATGGCGTCCTCCGGGATGGCCACGCAGCCGCCGGTGGGGCGGCCGGGGTCCCGGGCACAGTGGACGAAGATGGCCGAGCCCTTGCCCGGGACGCGGTCGGCGTTATAGTCCAGCGCCAGCACGTAGTTATAAACGGTGGGATAGTTCACGATCCGCTCCGAGGCGGCGGTGTTCCAGTCCAGCGCCACGTCGCGGGTGGAGACGAACTGATTATAATAGGGTGAGGCATCGTCGCCGACCCACCAGCAGGTGTCGTCCGCCTGGGTGTAGGGGAGGGCGCTGCCGGGGTCGGGAAGAAGGCCGAACGCCTGGATGAACCGGTAGACGCCCACCGGCGTCTTTTTGTCGCCGGCCGCCTGCTTGCCCAGACCGTTGGCGCCGATCCAGCCATTCACGGAGAACTGCTCGCGCCAGTGTCCGTCGCTGTCCTTGGTGTGGAAGGAGACCGCGGCCCGCTGGCCCTCGGCGGCCACGATCAGCAGCTGGGAGCACTGCTGCGCCTGCTCCAGCGAGGCGGCCCAGTCCGCGTGGGCGAGAGGCGAGAGATCCTCGCCCAGGGGATCACAAAGGCCGCCTTTGTTTACATAATGCCCTTCCACTGTGGTATCGGCGGCCATGACGCCGTCTTCGTCGAACCAGTACCAGCCGCCGTCGATCTGCGTCCAGCCGCCGCGTGCCATGGCGCCGCCCGCCGTGAAATAGCGCCATTGGCCGTCCAGCAGACGCCAGCCGGAGGCCATGGCGCCGCCCTCGTCGAAATAAAAGACGGCGTCCCCGATGGCGCGAAGGCCAGTGGCCATGATGTGGGTGTCCGGGTCCAGGTAATAGAGCTCGTTTTCATACTGGTTCCAGCGCTCCAGCGCCTTTCCGCTGCCGCCGAACCAGTACCAGTCGCCGTCGACCTGTTTCCATCCGGTGGCCATGGCGCCGCCCTGGTCGGGGTCCAGGTAGTACAGCGCGCCGTCCTCGGTGAGAAAACCGGTCAGCGTCTCGCCGTCCCGGTCATAATACCACGCGCCGTCCCACCGCCAGCCGTCTCCGTCGGCAAGGGCGGCCGCGGAAAGAACGGCCAGCAGGATCGTCGCCAGCAGGGACCATAGGGCTTTTTTCATCGCGCGCCTTCCTCCGTGACAGTCTTTCTCCCAGTATATCACCGCCGCGGCGAGGGAACAAGTCGGCCGCGGTCTTTACCGATTGGTAAAAACCGGTTGACATCCGGGAAAAAACATGTATAATAAATAGGCTTGGCTCAAGGCCAGGCCAATTTCCTTGCTCCTGGGAATACAACAGGGGCCATTTGACCAGAAGGAGGTGCTGAAATGGCAAAAGCGAGCGAGAAATACGAAGTGATGTACATCATCAACCCCAACCTGGAGGAAGAGGAGCGCACCGCGATCGTAGACAAGTTCAAGACGCTTGCGGAACAGCACGGCACAGTCGACGAGTTGGAGGTCAAGGACAAGCAGAAGCTTGCCTACCAGATCAACTACATCGGCGAGGGCTACTATGTGCTGATGAAGTTCACGAGCGACCCCGCCTTCCCGGCGGAGCTGGACCGTGTGCTGGGGATCACCGACGGCATCATGCGCAGTCTGATCACCCTGCGCGTGGATTGACGGAGGGGCGGAATGCTCAACCACATCGTTGTCATGGGCCGTCTGACCCGTGATCCGGAGCTGCGCTACACCCAGAGCCAGACGCCGGTGGCGTCCTTCACCGTGGCGGTGGACCGGGACTTCAGTTCCCGGGAGACCGGCGAACGGCAGACCGATTTCATCGACTGCGTGGCCTGGCGCAGCACCGCGGAATTCGTTTCCAAGTACTTTCAGAAGGGGAGCATGGCCGCTGTATCCGGGCGGCTGCAGATCCGTGACTGGACCGACCGGGACGGCGGCAAGCGCCGCTCCGCGGAGATCGTCGCGGACAATGTCTACTTCGGCGAGAGCAAGCGCTCCCGTGAGGACGGACCGATGCAGCGCTCCGGCAGTCCTGCGCCCCGACCCGCTTCCGGCGGCTATAACGCCGGGTACAGCGATATGCCCGCCGGCGGCAGCGCCTTTGCGGAGCTGGACGACGGCGACGGCGAATTACCGTTCTGATAAAGGAGGATAGAACATGCCTTACGATAAAGCTGCGACCCCCGATAACGCCAATCGGGCCAAGCCCCGCAAGCGCAGAAAGGTCTGCCAGTTCTGCGTGGATAAGATGACCCATGTGGACTACAAGGACACCGCCCGTCTGCGCAAGTATCTGTCCGAGCGCGGCAAGATCCTGCCCCGCCGCACCACCGGCACCTGCGCCATGCATCAGCGCCAGCTGACCACGGCCATCAAGCAGGCCCGGCAGATCGCTCTGCTGCCCTACGTGGCGGACTGACGAGAGGAAAAACGCCCCGTCGAGAGACGGGGCGTTTTTGTATCCGCTGCCAGGTCACATGATGGCCTGCCCCTCCATGAAGCGGGCGGCGTAGTAGGCCAGGAACGCCAGCTCCCCCAGCAGGATCAGCGCCCGGAGGGCCCGGTTTTTGAAGCTGCCCACCGCCAGGTACATGGGCACGCAGCCCAGCATATACCGGCAGCCGCTGATGAGCCAGCTGGCGGTGTAGCTCATGCCCAGATAGGCGGTGCCGTAGAGGATATGGGCGCTGTCCAGCTTCCGGCGCCAGGCGGCCATGAGAAGGGCCGCGGCGATGAAGTAGAGGAACAGCTGCGGCCAGTAGATCCAGTTGGCCAGGCCGGGATAACCTACGCCCATGGTGAATTGCTGGGCCAGGGTGTCCCCCAGCCACTGGGGGGTCTGCCACCAGGGCTCCATGCTCTCATAGACCTGGTAGGCGAGGAAGCTGCCGCACACAGCCTTGTTCAGCCCGAGATAGGCCAGAAAGCCCAGGATGGGCCCGGCCAGGGCCAGATACCGCCAGTTCCAGCCGTGCTCCCGACAGTCCCGCCAGGCGCAGTAGACGCCCGGCAGCAGCAGCAGGACCCCCTGGGTCCGGGTCAGGGCGCAGAGAAAGCCCGCCGCCCCGGCCAGCAGCCATTTCCGCTCCCGCGCGGCCCAGAGCCCCAGCAGCGTCAGCAGCAGAAACAGCCCCTCCGTATACACCCCCAGGCAGAAATAGCCGAAGGGATACAGCCAGAAGGCCGCCAGCGCCGCCCCCGGATGGGGGCAGTCTTTTTTTGCCAGCTTTGCCATCACCACGCCCGCCAGCCCGTAGCAGACCTGGGACAGGAGCATGCCCACCAGGGCGTACCGGCCGCCCAGCAGCCGCCCCAGCATCCCCATCAGCAGGGGATAGAGGGGATAAAAGACGATCTCGTTGGCGTACTCCCCGGCGGAGGCGTAGCCGTACTGGGCGATGCGCAGATAGTGGGGCGCGTCCCCCGCTTGAGTGAAGCGGGTCCAGGTCTGGGCGAAAAAGCCCAGGGACCGCTCGTCCATGATAAGATACCCGACCAGTGCCTCCAGCCAGAGCACAGCCAGCGAGGCGGCGAACACCGCCGGCCAGGGCCAGCTCGCCGGGTCCAGCCGCCCGTTCACGGCGCGGGGCGCGAGAAGGCGCACCCTGATCCCCAGCAGCTCCTCCAGCGCCCGCAGGGCCAGCAGGCCCAGCAGCGCCAGCATGGCCGCCGTGGAGCAGATCCATAAGAGAGTTTCCATCGGTCCTCCTTGTTCCGGCCGGTCAGCCGGCCGCCGGCAGCCGCCGGAAATGGCAGCGCAGCAGCCCCAGCGTCCCATACAGCCGCTCCGTCAGCACGGATGCGCCCAGGGAAAGGCCCGTCAGGACCGCCAGGTCGATCCAGACGCTGTGGGTGCAGTATACCACCTTTGTGAACTCCAGAAAGTAAAAGCAGAAAAAGGAATGGGTCAGCCACATGCTGGCGCTGTGGCGGCCGAAAAGGGTGAAGAGCGCCTTCACGGGCCGGACGGCGTCAAAGAAGAGGGAGCAGCAGGCGGCGAACAGCGGCGCGATCAGGGCATCGCCGTTGGCCACGTCCGAGAGCACATAGGCCCGGCACAGGAACAGCCCCGCCATGCCCGCCAGCCCCACGGCCGCCGGATGGCCAAGCCGGGCCAGGTGCTCCTTCACCCGGACCAGGGCGTCATACCGGGCGAACACGACGCCGGCGAAAAAGGCGGTCATGTACTTGTTGACCGTGAAGAACCGCCGGAAATAGAGGTTGCCGCCCAGCCCCGCCAGACCCGGCACGCCGGCCAGGTAGGGGAACACGCCCTGGGTAAGGATGTCCAGACAGAACACCGCGAACAGATCCGGCAGAAATCCCCGCGCCCGGTCCGTGGCCTGGCAGAAGAGGTATCCCAGCGGCAGCGCGCACAGATAGGAGCCCAAAAACCACCACTCGCCGTTGAGGCTCGTGTCGTAGCCGGTGAGGTTGAGCAGCAGCGTGCGCAGCAGCGGCTTGCCGGCGGTCAGGGTGAACCGGGTGCACAGGGGGTTGATCCCCTCGCCGGAGCGGGCGAAAAAGAGGAACCCGATGGGCAGAAACAGAAAGGCCACCCGCCAGAACCGGCGGTAGAGCCGCCAGATGTCTGCCGCCAGGCTGGCGCGGCCGGCCGCCCGGCGCCGAAAGAGCCCATAGCCGCCCAGGAAGAAGAACAGCGGCACGCACAGCAGCCCGTTCATGGCGAAGTCCGCCAGATATCCCTGCTCCACAAAGCCGGGCCACAGGCTGGAAAAGCCTCCGAAGCCCACCGGCCACCGGTCGCTGAAGGCGGCCAGATGGTGAAAGAGCATCAGCAGCACGGCGGCGCCCTTCAGGGCCCGGGTGTCGTCCTTCGTGAACATTTGCCGCCGCCTCCTTTCCCAGGTCAGCCGTAAAAGTGCATGTACAGCGCCCCGTAGGCGTTGAAGGCCACCGCCAGGCCGCCCAGGGCCAGCTCCCAGCTGGCGGGCCGCTCCGAGCCCCGGCGGGCCAGATAGAGATACGCGATGGGCAGCACGTCGCAGGTATACCGGGCGCCGAACTGCCACCCGCCCAGGGTCCTGTGCAGGCAGGTGAGCATCAGAACCGCCGCCGCGGCGGCCGCCAGAATCCCGCCGAAGAGGGTGACCCGGTGGTCCCGGCGGGCGTTGACGATCATGCGGACGGCCCAGATGAGCAGCAGCGGGTTGGCCACATAGCACATGAAGCCCTGGAACAGCGTGAACTCCAGCCGCCCGCCCTTGAGGCGGACCGGCTCCAGGAACATCTGCCGCAGATGGGGCAGCAGGTAGCTTATGTGGAACTGGCCGTGCTCGGCCCGGACGAATTCGGGCAGGTAGTTGTGGCCGAATTCCAGAGGACTGCCGAACCGGGCGTAGTTGTAGGCCATATAGCAGCTGCCGATGAGGACGGGCCCCACTAGGATGGGCCACTGGCGCAGGCAGCTTTTCCAAAAGCCGCCGTGTTTGTCCCGCTCGCCCCAGGCATAGAGGAACGCGAACACCGGCAGGATCACGGCGCTGAGGGGCCGGCAGCCCACCGCCAGGGCCAGGAAGGTGGTGGAGGCGGCCTTGCGTCCCGAGAGGAAGCACAGCACCGCCGCCAGACACATCACCATGTTCAGCGCCTGGGCCTGGAACCACACGCCGGCGTTGGTGGTCATCCACAGCATGTTGCTGCCCCACACGCACACCAGCGCCCAGAAGGCGCTGACCCGGGGGCTCCGGCCGGCCTTGAGCATCACGAGATAGGCCAGCGCCGCGGCGAGCAGGCCATAGCAGGCGATGAGAAGGTTGTTGGGGGTGTTCAAGCCGCAGACGGCCACGAAGGGCACCAGCACCACCGACGGCAGCGGCGGGAAGGACACATAGTACCGCCCCTCATAGATGGCCAGCTCCAGGTATTCATACTTCTCCGGATCGGCGATATACGTCCGCCCCTGGAGCCAGTTCCAGGTCTGGAGAGTGTAGCTGTCCCAGTACTGATGCTGGAAGAGGGTGCCGCCCATCAGATCGCTGAGCAGAAAATATCCTCCCGCCATGGCGATGAGCAGGGCCGCCAGAGTGCCCCACCGTTCCCGGTCGCCGGGGCGTATCGTTTGTCTGACCATAGTCGTTCCTTTCCTTACAGCACCTGCCCGCCGGACAGATATACGATGAGATAGCCTCCCTGCAGCAGCCCCATGGCGGCCGCGACGGACCAGCCGGCCGCCGGCCGGCGGCGGAACATCCGGGCCAGAGCCGCGAACAGCGGGAACGCGCAGGCCATGTACCGGCCGCAGCTCAGCGGCCAGGACAGGGAGTAGTTCAGCGCTACGCACCCCGCCAGATATGCGGTCCAGACCGGCGGCATCCGGCGCGCAGCATAGACCAGCGCGGCCATGCTCACCAGGAAAATGGCCAGCTCCGGCCCCCAGGTGGTGAACATCAGCTTGTGGCCCAGGCGCTGGAGCAGATTGCTCCAGATGACGGCCAGGCTCTCCGGCATGGGGGCGAAGCCCTGGTGCCAGACCTGCCGCTCATAGACCGTGAACCGGAAGGGGTCTCCGTCCACCGCCCAGTTGACGGCCAGGTACGCGCCCGTGCCCGCCAGGGTCACGGCCAGGGGCAGCCATACGTGCCCCAGATCCCGTCCCAGGCCCCGGAGATCCCGGCGGCGCAGCTTTTGCACCGGCCTATCGGCCACGCAGTACTCCACCAGCCCCACCGCCAGCAGCAGCACGCCCTGCATCCGGGTCAGGGCCGCCAGGGCCCCCAGGATGCCCGCCCGCAGCCAATGGTGCCGGCGGATGCGGTCAAAGGCGGCGGCGGACAGCAGCAGGAACAGGCTCTCCCCGTACACCGCGCCGAAGAAGAACGCGAAGGGATACCCGCTCAGCAGCGCCAGCGTCAGCCAGGCGGCCCGCCGGCCGAACTGCTCTGTCACCAGCCGGGCCAGCACCACGCACGCGCAGATATAGCAGGCGCAGCTGAGGATGTGGCCGCAGAGGGCCCAGTTGGGCACCAGCAGGTGCACCGCCCGCATGAGCCAGGGGTAGAGGGGGAAGAAAACTAGGGTGGTGTGCATCCCGTCCACCTCGAAGCCGCCGTAGCCGAATTCGGCGATGCGCACGAAATTGTTGGCGTCCCACTGCATCCAGACATCCAATAGGGCCGGCAGAGATACCGTCTCCCGTGTGGCGGCGCACCACAGGGCGCTGACGGCGTAGGTGACGGCCAGCGCGCCGACGCCCCACAGCGCGGCCCGGCGGGCCATGGCGCCGGTGAAGGGTTCCCCGGCGGGGGCGGGGGAGAGGTCCAGCGGTATTTTATGCGCGCCCAGGGGGAGCGTATCCGCCCCGCAGCACCGGGCCGCCAGCACCAGGCATACCCAGGCCATCAGGGCCACGGCGCCGATCTGCAGCAGGAGAAGGATCGCGCCGCTCATGGCTCCGGTGTGGGCGGGACGGTCACTGTGCCCGCCTGGGGCATGGGCGCCGCGGTGGGCGCCGCCTGCTGCATAGGGGCCGGGGTGACCGGGATGGGCGCGGGCGTGGGAGAGGGCATGGCGGGCATGGGGGATGGCGTGGGCAGCACCGGCTCCCCGCCCTCCACGGCCCGCTCCGGCAGCGTGCCCGCCGGCGGGGGCGTGCCCCGGTCGGGGATGGGCAGGCTCCCGTCCTCCTGCAGCAGGAGCGAGGGGGTGGGGGTCGGCAGCGGCTGGGCGTCATAGGCCGCGGCTGCCGTGGCGAACACGGTCAGGGAGCAGACCACGATGGCCGCCCCGGCCAGGAAGCTGCGCAGCCCCCGCCGCCGGTACTGCATGATCTCCGTCACCCGCTCCCGCACGGCCCGCAGCCCGAAGCCGGACAGCAGCATGTCCGGGCCCCGGCGCTCCTCCAGGCCGATGAGGGCCATGGCGTAGGCCGCCCGGCCGTCGGTGGTCCGCCGGAGCACCGCTTCGTCGCAGGCAAGCTCGATGTCCCGCTCCGCCAGGGCGTACATCACCCACACGAAAGGGTCGAACCAGTGCACACAGGCCGCCGCCGTCAGAATGTATTTCACCGGCACGTCCAGCCGCCGGATGTGGCACAGCTCATGGGTCAGCACCAGCTCCAGCTCCTGCCGGCTATAGCTCTCCCAGCCCTTGGGCAGCAGGATCACCGGCCGCAGAAAGCCGTAGGTCAGCGGCGTGGACACCGTCTGGCAGACCCGCACGGACACCGTCCGCCGCAGATCGAAGCCGGCTGCCAGCGCGTCGATCTGCTCATCATGGACCGGCAGGGCCTGGGCGTACTGCCGCAGGCTCCGGATGTGGCGCAAGAGCATCACCGCCGCCGCGGTCAGCGCCCCGGCCAGCCACAGGGCGCCCAGCCAGGGAAAGCCGCCGCCGGCGGACGCCGTCCCCTGGGCGGGGGCGCCGGCTGCCGCGGGGAGCAGCTCCATGGCCTGGGCGGGCAACGGCACCGGTACCGATGCCGGCACCAGCAGCCGCACCGCCGCCACCAGCCAGAGGGCCGGGAACACGCCCTTGTCCAGCTTCTCCAAAAACAGCGACCGCAGACAGACGATGGCCGCGATGAGCACTGCCCCGGACACCGTCATGTGCCACAGGGTGCTCATTTCAGCTCCTCCACCAGCTTTTTCAGCCCGTCCAGCTCCTCCTCCGTCAGGCGCTTGCGCCCCAGCAGGGAGGCCACCAGCCGGTCCGCCGCGCCGCCGTAGAGCTTGTCCACCAGCTCGTCGGTGGCGTAAGCCTGGGCCTCGGCGCGGGATACCAGGGGCCGGCAGACAAAGCCCGGCTCCGTGCGGGCGGCCGCGCCCTTGTCCAGGCACTTCTTGATGACGGTATAGGTGGTGGTCTTGGACCAGCCCACCTGCTCCGCCAGCACCTGGGCGATGGTCTTGGCGCTGGCCTCGCCCCGGTCCCAAAGCACTTCCATCACCTTCAGCTCCGAATCGTACAGCTTCATGATCCACATCCCCCGGTTTTATTCTGATAGAACATGGCGACATTCTACTCCACTAGAAATGATTTGTCAAGCCCGGTCCTGAAAAATGAAAAAAGCCGGGAGCTCTCTCCCGGCGGGCGGACGCGGAAGGTCCGGCGGGAAGCCCGCCGGACCGGATCATTTTTCAGCTGACGACCGTGTCGTCCTGGGCGATCCACTCGCTGACGTCGGTGACGCGGATGTCGTCCGTCCCCAGGCGGGCGATCACCTTCGCGATGCCGGCGTTGATGATCAGCCGCCGGCACATGGAGCAGGAGGTGGTGTCGGAGAGGTATTCCCCGGTCCGGGCGTCCCGGCCCACCAGGTACATGGTGGCGCCGATCATGTCCCGCCGGGCGGCGGAGATGATGGCGTTGGCCTCGGCGTGGACGGAGCGGCACAGCTCATACCGCTCGCCGGAGGGGATCTGCAGTTCCTCCCGGTGGCACACGCCCATATCCACGCAGTTGCGCCGGCCCCGGGGCGCGCCGTTGTAGCCGGTGGCCAGGATCTCGTCGTTTTTCACGATGATGGCCCCGTAAGTCCGGCGCAGACAGGTGGACCGCTCACGGGCCGCGTCGGCGATATCCAGGTAGTAGTTGAGCTTGTCCCTTCGTTCCATGGCGCAGCGCCTCCTTTTTTGCGTTCATTATAGGCGGTTTTTCCGGGAAAGTGGTTACTTTTTTATTACATCTGTGTTATGATGGGTCCATGGAAAAGGTGAACTATCAAAAGGAACTGGACGGCGTCATCGCCGGGCTCACGTCCCGGCCGCGGCTGCTGCTGCAGGCGTGCTGCGGGCCCTGCTCCAGCTATGTGCTGGAGTATCTGACCCGGCATTTTGACGTGACGGTGCTCTTCTATAACCCCAACATCCGGCCGGAGGCGGAGTACGAGAAGCGGCTGGCGGCCTTGAAGCAGCTGCTCTCCGCCATGCCCATGGACCATCCGCCGGCGCTCATAGAGCCCGGCTGGCGGGGGGAGGAATTCCTGGCCGCGGCAAAGGGCCTGGAATCGGAGCCGGAGGGGGGCGCCCGGTGCGCGGTGTGCTTCCGGCTGCGGCTGGAGGAGACGGCAAGACTGGCCGCCGAGGGCAGATATGACTTTTTTGGCACTACCCTCACCGTCAGCCCCCACAAGGACGCGGCGCGCATCAACGCCATCGGCCGGGAGCTGGCAGAGCGATACGGCGTGGCCTGGCTGCCGTCGGATTTCAAGAAGCGGGACGGCTATCTGCGCAGCATCCAGCTTTCCAAGCAATACGGCCTCTACCGCCAGGATTACTGCGGCTGCGGCTGGGGCGGGAAGTGAGGCCGGCGGCCATTCCCGGATACGGAGATCATACGAACGAAAGAGGTGCGATCCATGGAAAAGATCAATACCCGCAAGCTGGTGGAGAGCGCTATGCTCATCGCGGTGGGCACGGTGCTGAGCCTGATCAAATTCGACATGCCCATGGGCGGCGGGCTGACGCTGTGCAGCATGCTGCCGCTGATCCTCATCAGCCACCGGTACGGCTGGCGGTGGGGCCTGGTCAGCGCGGGGGTGTACAGCGTGCTCCAGCTGGTGCTGGGGCTGGACAACGTCCGCTATGCCGACAGCTTCATCATGGCCATAGGCGTCGTCCTGCTGGACTACATCGCGGCCTACACGGTCATCGGCCTGTCGGGCATCTTCGACCGGCTGATGCGCAGCCGCCGGGCGGCCCTGGCGGTGGGCATCGCGGTCACGTTCTGCCTGCGGTTCGCGTGCCACTTCATCACCGGCGTGTGGATCTGGGACGCGCTGTGGCCCAATGAGCTGGGCATGAGCAGCGTGGTGTACTCGCTGGCGTACAACGGCTGGTACATGGGCGCGGAGCTGGTGCTGACGGAGATCGTGGCCATGCTCATCTATCAGCCCCTGGGCAAGTATTTCCGGGGCGAGGACCTGGTGTGAGGATAGGATCGTAAACGCAAAGAGGCGGCTCACGTGGGGAGCCGCCTCTTTTTGCGTGCCTCAGCCGTGGTGCTCTATCAGGTATTCCACCGCCATGCGGTAGCCGTCGAAGCCGTGGCCGGCGAAGGTGGCCTCGCAGGCCATGCCGGCGTAGGACACCTGGCGGAAGGGCTCCCTGGCGGACACGTCCGACAGGTGGACCTCCACCGCCGGGATGCTCACCGCCTTCAGCGCGTCCAGAATGGCCACGCTGGTGTGGGTGTAGGCGGCGGGGTTGATGACGATGCCGTCCATGACGCCGTAGGCGGCCTGGATGGCGTCCACGATGGCCCCCTCGTGGTTGGACTGGAAAAACTCGGCCTCTATGCCATGATGCGCGCAGACGTCCGAGACGAACGCCACCAGGGCGGCGTAGCTCTGTGAGCCGTAAATGCCCGGCTCCCGGATGCCCAGCATGTTCAGATTGGGACCGTTGATGACGAGGATCTTCATGACAGTGCCTCCAATATGTGGGATACGGTGTCCGCCAGGGGCCCGTTGTTGTCCACGGCCAGGTCCGCGAAGGCGTCGTACAGGTCCCTGCGCTGGGCGTAGAGCGCCTGGGGCGTGTGCTTTTGAGACAGGGGCCGGCCATGGGTGGGCAGCTTCGCCAGATCCCGCTGCAGCCACAGGATGACGCCGTTCTGGTGCAGCAAGGGGTAGTTTTCCTGCTTCGTCACGCAGCCGCCGCCGGTGGCGATCACCGCCCCGGAGCCCTGGCCCAGCCGGGCCAGCACGTGGGTCTCCCGCCGGCGGAAGCCGGCCTCGCCTTCCGCCTGGAAGATGGCGGGGATGGGCATGCCCGCCGTATGCTCGATCTCCTTATCCGCGTCCAGGAAGGGCCGGCCCAGCGCCTTGGCCAGCGCCCGGCCCACCGCGGACTTGCCGCTGCCGGGCATGCCGATCAGGATGAGGTTGGACATCTGCCGGGATAAGGTAGACATAATATATTCCACCTCTTCGTCCGGGATGGCCCGGTCCGCAAACTGCTCGGCGCTGCGCCGGGCCTGGGCCACCAGCATCCCCAGCCCGTTGGCGAAGGGGATGCCCAGCCGCTCCGCCTCCAGCAAAAAGGCGGTGCGCTGGGGGTTGTATACCACGTCAAAGACGCCCTCGCACTGGGGGAAGTCCGCCAGCGATACCGGCGCGGCCCCGGTGTTGGGCACCATGCCCAGAGGGGTGGCGTTCACAAGGATCGAGGCGTCGCTGTGGCGGTTAAGGTTAACATAATTATCCTGTCCGCTCCGGGACACGATGACGACCGGGGCCGCGCCCAGATCCGCCAGGGCAGTCCGTACGGCCAGCGAGGCCCCGCCACTGCCAAAGACGAGGGCTTTTTTGCCCGCCACCGGGATGCCGGAGGACTCCACCAGATAGCGGAAACCGGCGTAGTCGGTGTTGTCGCCCCGCCAGCCGCCGGGAACGCGGACCAGGGTGTTGACGCAGCCCATGCGCCGGGCGGCGTCGGACAGCTCCGTGCACCAGGCCATGGCGTCCCGCTTGTAGGGAATGGTCACGTTCATCCCGTCCAGGTCGGTCCCGGCGAAGAAATCCGCCAGGCCCTCCGGCTCCACCTCGTAGAGCTTGTATTCATAGTCGGCCAGCATGCCGTGGATCTGGGGCGACCAGCTGTGGCCCAGCTTCCGGCCCAGCAGCCCGAATCTCTTATTCCCCATGGTCTGCCTCCATGCGCTGGGTCTGGAAGGCGCGGCTGGCGGCCATGATGGGGCCGTAGAGCCCGGCGATCAGATCCGCCGTCTCCGGCCGGCACTGGGCGCGGACGGCGGAGAGCTTGGCCGCCTCCCGGCCCGCGTCCAGCACGGCCAGGCCGTGCGCCCGCTTATAGTCCGCGATGGCGGCGGATACGTCGAAGCGCCGCTCCAGCAGCGCGATCAGCTCCCGGTCCACCGCATCGATCTCGGTCCGCAGTTCGGTCAGGTCCATGGTCAGCACCTGCTTTCCAGAAGTGCGTCGTAGATGGCCGCGGCGGCGGCCGCCTCCACGCAGGGGACCGCCCGCAGCACGATGCAGGGGTCATGGCGGCCCCGGACGGTGAGCTTCACGTCCTCATGGGTGGTCAGATTCACGCTGTCCTGCTCCATGGCGATGGAGGGGGTGGGCTTGAAGGCGGCCCGGAAGAGAATGGGCATGCCGCTGGTGATGCCGCCCAGGATGCCGCCGTGGTGGTTGGTCCTGGTGCGGACGATGCCGTATTCATCAAAATAGAAGGGGTCGTTGTTCTCGCTGCCCCGCATGCCGGCGGCGGCAAAGCCCGCGCCGAATTCCACGCCCTTCACGGCGGGGATGGCGAACACCGCCTGGGCGATGCGGTTCTCCATGCCGCCGAACATGGGCTCGCCCAGCCCCGGCAGCACGCCCTCGCAGACGCAGGCGATGACGCCGCCCACCGAGTCGCCGGCGGCCTTGGCGTCGGCCAGGAGCGCTTCCATGGCGGCGGGGTCCGTCTCGCCGCCGATGGACTCGATCCGGGCGCTGACGGTGACGCCTTCGGCCTCCAGCAGCTGCAGCGCCAGCCCTCCGGCGACGCACAGCGGCGCCGTGAGCCGGCCGGAGAACTGGCCGCCCCCGGCCACGTCCCGGTCCAGGCCGTATTTCACCGCCGCGGCGAAGTCCGCGTGGCCAGGCCGGGGCACATGCCGCAGGTCCTCATAGTCCTCGGAGCGGGTGTTGGTGTTGCGGATGATGGCGGTCACCGGCGCGCCGCAGGTGTGGCCGTCCACCAGGCCGGCGATGAATTCCGGAACGTCGGCCTCTTTGCGGGTGGTGGTGTATTTGCCGTTCCCCGGGGCCCGGCGGGCCAGAAAGGCGGCCAGCTTTTCCATGTCCGGGGCGAAGCCCGCGGGCAGCCCTTCGATGGTCACGCCGATGGCGGGGGCGTGGGACTGGCCAAAAATGGTGAAGCGATAGCGCTCCCCAAAGCGGTTGCTCATAGTCCTTCCTCCAGTGTCACCCGGCCGCCCAGAGCGGCATAGTCGCTCCAGAAGGCAGGATAGGATTTGTTGACGGCCTGGGCCCCGTGCAGGATCACCGGCCCGTCCGAGGCCAGCGCCGCGATGGCGGCGCTCATGGCGATGCGGTGGTCGTTGGCGCTGTCCACCTCGCCCCCAGCCAGGCGCGGCTTTCCCGTGACCACCAGGCCCTCGGGCAGCTCCCGCGCGTCCCCGCCCAGGGCTCGGATGAGTCCGGCGGTGGTGGCGAGACGGTCGCTCTCCTTGATGCGCAGCCGGCCGGCGTTCTCAAAGCGGGTGACGCCCGGCGTCACCGCCGCCAGCACACTCAGCACCGGCACCAGGTCCGGCACGTCCTGACAGTCGACGACCGCGTCCCCCGCGGCGATGCGTCCGGCCAGGTCCGCCGCCGCCCGGTCCCCCTGGGGGGAGTCCGGGTCCAGGCCCGTGACGGTCAGGGTGTGGCCGCAGATGTGGTCCGCCGCCACCCAGAAGGCGGCGTTGGACCAGTCGCCCTCCACCTCCGCCCGGCCGGGGGAGCGATACCGCCCGGCGGGGACGGCAAAGACGCCCTCCGCGAACGGGCAGGCAACGGAAAACTTCTCCAGGGCCCGGACGGTCATGGTGACGTAGGCGGCGGATTCCAGCTTCCCGGTGAGGGCGAGGGAGCTCTCTCCGTCCAGCAGGGGCAGCGCGAACAGCAGCCCGCTGATGAACTGGGAGGAGATGTTGGCGGCGATGGTATAATCGCCCGGCGACAGGGCCCCGGCCACGGCGATGGTGTCCGGCGCGGGACGGGTCAGGATGGCCCCGTGGGTTTCCAGCTCCTCCCACAGGGGGGACAGGGGCCGCTCCGGCAGCCGGCCATGCATTTTGATGGAAGCCCCGGCGCCCAGGGCGCACACCACCGGCAGCAGGAACCGGAGCGTGGAGCCGCTCTCCCCGCAGTCCAGCGCGGGATGGGCGGGCACGGAGGCGATGGGCGTCACGGAAAAGACGCCGTTTTCATAGGCGATGTCCGCCCCCAGGGCACGCAGGCAGTCCGCCGTGGCCTCTATGTCCGCCGAGAGGGTGGGGCAGGCGATCTGGGTGGGCCGGTCCGCCAGGGCCGCGCAGATCAGCATCCGGTGGGCCTGGCTCTTGGAGGCGATGGCCGGGATGGTCCCGGCGAGGGCGGAGGGGTAGATGGTGGCGATCATGTCACAGCCCCGCTTTCATAAAGTCACGCAGCTCGTCGGCGGCCAGGGGCAGACCTCTGCAGGCGCCGATCCGCTCCGGTACGATCAGATTCACCTTGGCCCCGGCGCGCTTTTTGTCCGACAGCATCCGGTCCATCAGGGCCTCGAAGGGGAGGACCGTATGGATGGGCAGACCGAACTTTTCCAGGAGCGCGTCCACCCGCTCCGGCACCGACACGTCGCACAGCCCGTAAAGGGCGACGGCGCGGCATACGCTCGCCGTGCCGATGGCCACGGCCTGGCCGTGGGAGAGGGAAAACCCGCTCTCCGCCTCCACGGCGTGGCCCAGGGTGTGGCCCAGATTCAAAAGCGCCCGGCGGCCGGTGTCCCGCTCGTCCTCGGCCACGATGTCCCGCTTGTGGCCCACGCACCGGGCGATGACGCTCTCCCGGTCAAAGGCCGGGCCTTCCCGCTCCAGCAGGGCGAAAAGCTCCGGATCGAAGAGCACGGCGGTCTTGATGACCTCCGCGCAGCCGGAGAGAAAGTCGGCCCGGGGCAGGGTGGAGAGGGTGTCCGTGTCGCACACCACGGCGCGGGGCTGCCAGAAAGCGCCCATCAGGTTCTTGCCCGCCGGCAGGTCCACGGCGGTCTTGCCGCCCACGGAGGAGTCCACCGCCGCCAGAAGGGTGGTGGGTAGCTGGATGTAGTCCACGCCCCGCATATACGTGGCGGCGGCCAGGCCCGTCAGGTCCCCCACCATGCCGCCCCCCAGGGCCAGGAACGCGTCCGAGCGGGTGAAACGCTCCGAGGCGGCGAAATTGAGGATGTCCACCAGCTTCTCCGCCGTCTTGCTGGCCTCCCCATGGGGGAGGGTAAATGTGGAGAAGGGCAGAGCCCCGGCGGAAAGAGAGGACGTGGCCTTTTCGAGCCACAGCGGGCCCACCGCGTCGTCCGTCACCACCAGGCAGCGGCCGGCCCTGGGACAGACGGCCTTCACCGTGTCTGCCAGCCCCGCCAGCAGGCCGGGGCCGATCCGCACGTCATAGGGCACGGACGCGGGCACATGGACGGCGTTCATCCGTCGATCTCCTCCTTCCGGCGCTTGCCCTCCTCCAGCAGGGCGCACAGGGCGTCATAGTCGTTGGCGGCGATGGCGTCCCGATAGGCGGTCAGGCTGCCGATGAGGGCGTCCATCTCCGAGAGCATGTTGTCCCGGTTGTCCAGGATGAGCTCGCTCCACATGGGGGCGTTGAGCCAGGCCACACGGGTCAGGTCCTTGTAGCTGCCGGCGGAGAAGCCCTTGTGGTCCGCGGCGGCGGGGCTCTTGATGTAGGCGTTGGACACCACGTGGGCCATCTGGGAGGTGAAGGCGATCATCCGGTCGTGGTCGGCGGCGGTGGTGACGCTGATGCGGCCGAAGCCGGCGGGCTTCAAAAGGGCCTTGATCCGGGCCAGGAAGTCCGGATCGTCAAACACCGGCGGCACGATCACCATGGGGGCCCGGTCATAGAGGGTGGCCCGGGCGTATTTGAAGCCGGAGAACTGGGTGCCCGCCATGGGGTGGCCGCCCACGAAGGTGAAGCCGTGCTCCGCCGCCAGGGGGAAGGCGTACTGGCACACCTCCCGCTTCACTCCGTCACAGTCCATGACGATGCCGGTCTTGGAGAACCGGTCCGCGTTTTCCCGCAGATAGTCCATGGTGGCCTGGGGATAGAGGGAGATGAGCACCAGGTCGCACTCGCCCAGCCGGTCCGGCGTGAGCTCGGCGTCGATGGCCCCGTCCAGCAGCGCGAATTCCGTCACGGAGGGGGTGCGGTTCCAGCCCAGCACGGTCACGGAGCTGTCCCGCTTGTATGCCTTGGCCAGGGAGCCGCCGATGAGCCCCAGGCCCACGATGCCCACGATCATGGCCGCACGACCTCCAGGATGCGCTTCATCTGGCCCATCAGCTCGGCGAACTGGGCCGGGGTCAGGCTCTGGGCCCCGTCGCACAGGGCGTGGGCCGGGTCGTTGTGCACCTCCACCATGATGCCGTCGGCGCCGGCGGCGGCCGCCGCCAGGGCCATGGAGGGCACCAGGTAGGAGTGGCCGGTGGCGTGGCTGGGGTCCACCACCACGGGCAGATGGCTCAGCTCGTGCAGCACCGGCACGCAGCTCAAATCCAGGGTGTTGCGGGTGTAGGTCTCATAGGTGCGGATGCCCCGCTCGCAGAGGATCACGTTCTCGTTGCCGCCGGCCATGATGTACTCGGCGCTCATGAGAAGCTCCTTCAGAGTGTTGGCCAGGCCCCGCTTGAGCAGGATGGTCTTGCCGGTGCGGCCCAGGCCCTTCAGCATCTCGAAGTTCTGCATGTTCCGGGCGCCCACCTGCAGCACGTCCACGTCCTCGAACAGGTCCAGATCCCGCAGATCCATGATCTCCGACACGATGGGCAGGCCCGTGGCCTTCTTGGCCTCGCTGAGCAGCTCCAGACCCGTGGCGTGCAGCCCCTGGAAGTCATAGGGACTGGTCCGGGGCTTGAAGGCGCCGCCCCGCAGGAGCTTCGCGCCGCTCTGCTTCACGGACTCGGCGATGCCGATGATCTGGTCGTGGCTCTCCACGGAGCAGGGCCCGGCGATGACGGCAAAGTGGCCGCCGCCGATGGGCACACCGCCGGCGTCGATGACGGAGTCCTCCGGGTGGAACTTGCGGTTGCACTTCTTGAAGGGCTCGCTCACCCGCTTCACGGATTGGACGATCTCCAGACTCTCCAGCAGCTCCGTGTCGATGTGGGCGGTGTCGCCCACCAGGCCCAGGATGGTGTACTCGCTGCCTTGAGACACATGGACCTGGACGCCCTGGCTCTCCATCCAGTGGATCAGGTGGTCCCGCTGCTCTTCGGTGGTGTTGGGTTTCAAGACGGTTATCATGTGGGCTTCTCCTTTGCAAAAAAAGCTGTGCGGCTCTTGTGCCGCACAGCTCTGTGGTTACGTTTGTAAGCTCTTTTTCGCAGCACCGATCGCTATTACTTTTCGGGAAAGTAATAGTAGGTAAAGTAGCTGGCGAAAAAGGTCCTGGTCATGGGATGCGCTCCTTTAAAAAGCTAAAGGCATTATAATACCGATCCTGCCGCTTGTCAACGGATTTCGCGCCGTTCGCCGCAAAAAACAGCCTGCCCGGAACAGAGCCCGGACAGGCTGCCAAAGGAAGGAGGACATGAATGCCGTCACAGTTCATGATATGCGCTCAGGGGCCGGTGTGTGCGCCCGCCCCGGCGGGGATGCCCCAGGAGCGGGGAAGGGGCTCCGCCGGCGGCGCCGGAGCGCGGTGCAGCCGGGTGGTGTAGCGGTCCCGGAGGGCCATATAGGCCCGCTCCGCCAGCCGGTACAGCCGGTAGACCACAGGGCGGTAGGGCGCGTAGACCTCCCCGACGAACGACACCAGCTCCCCGCCGAAGCGGCTCTTGAAGAGATAGAGCCCGTTGCCGGGATCGGCCCTCTCCAGGATGCCCCGCAGGTCGTAGACCTGGTCGCCCCTGGCCAGCGCGCCGCGGATCATCTCCCACTGCAGCAGGTAGCTGGCCATGGTGTCCCGCCGCCGGTCGGAGCTGGCGCCGAAGGCATACCAGGTCTTTCGCCCGTAGAACACCGGGATGGCGCCGGCGACGAGCTCGCCGCCGCAGTAGGCCAGCAGCAGGGCCATGTGCTCCGGGCCCAGCTGGTCCCACATCCGCTCCAGATAGCTCAGCGGCCGCACCAGAAAGCCGTCCCGGCGGCCGGTCTCGGCCAGCAGCGCGTGGAACGCCGGAAGGTCCCCCCGGGTCCCGATGCGGACCGTCACGCCCCGGCGCTGGGCCACGCGGATGCCATAGCGGGCCTTGCGGTGAAAGCCGGCCAGGACGTCCGCCTCGCTCTTGCCCCGCAGATCCAGCCGGAACACCTGCCGGGGCTGGATCAGGTCCCCGGTATCCCTGGGCTCCCGGACCCGGCAGCCCAGGCTCTCCACGGCGGCGCGGAACGCCCCGTCGGAGGAGGGGATGTCCGGCTCCATGCGCAGGGCCATGGCGTTGTACTTCATGGCCAGCAGCTCCGCGCCCTCCAGCAGCTGGCGCAGGCTGTCCGCGTCGCCGGTGTCGCACACGGGCCCTCTGGGGCAGTACATCAGGTTCCCGAACAGGGGGATCTTTCGGATCAGCACGCTCATGCCGCCCTTGATGTTCCCCTGGGCATCCTCCGCCAGGATGACCTCGTTTTTCCAATTCTCTTTCACGCGGGCCCACTCCGGGCTCTGCTGGAAATGGCACCGCTCATGGCGGTCCAGAAATTCTGCATAAAGGCGCATCGAGGCGCCGTCGCTGACAAAACGCATCGGATCGACCTCCGTTTCTCCAGTCTGCCGGGCCAGTTCCCTCCCGACGAGGATACTTTACCGCTCCGCGGCATCGGTTTGGCATCAAGTTCTTTAAGAATTGTTTAATTTGTTGCTTTTTGTAACTGAGGCCATGGTAAAAGGAAAATATGAACGGATCGTGAACGGGGATTTAGGCTTTTTTTAAAACGAAAAACGCCTCCCGAAGGAGGCGTTTTGGAGGCGAGGGAGCGTCTTTCAGCCGGTCGTCATCTCCCAGATCACCCGCACGAAGCAGATGCCCAGCACCACGGCGATCAGGGGCTTGACGATCCGGGAGCCCCGCTGGGAAAAGCAGCGCACCCCCAGAGAGCACCCGGCGATGCCGAACAGGCCGGCGACGAGGCCCAGGGGGATGTTGCCCTGGCCGTTGAGAAGATAGGTGGTGAGGGCGGCGATGTTGGAGCAGAGGTTGATGACCTTGGTGGTGCCGGCGGCGTCGTTGAGGCTCAGGTGGGCCGCGCCGGTGAGCAGCAGAAGCATGAACGTGCCGGAGCCGGGACCGTAGAAGCCGTCGTAGGTGCCCATGCCCAGGGCGACGGCGGCGCAGATGAGGGCGGTCCGGGCGGGGGCAGGGCGTCCTTTTCGCTGGCGCCGATGGTCTTGGTGCGGAACACGTACAGCGCCGTCAGCGGCAGGATCACCAGCAGCAGCGGCTTGAACACCCGGTCGGACAGGTGCATGCCGATGTTGGCGCCGATGGCGGAGCCCACCAGCGCGCACAGCGCGCAGATCAGGCTCAGCTTCGGCCGGATATAGCCCCGCTTCCAGAACTTCCAGGTAGTGATGGTGGTGCCGATGGTAGAGCTGAGCTTGTTGGTGCCGATGCTCACATGGACGGGGAAGCCGGCGATAAGGTAGGCCGGCAGGGTGATGAGTCCGCCGCCGCCGGCGATGGCGTCCACAAAGCCGCCCAAAAAGATCAGCGGACAGACGATGGCATATTGCATCCAGGTCGGCATAGGCCCTCCTTGCCCCGGTTGACAGGGTCCGCGTTTTTCATTATAATTTCCCTATACTATACCCGCGGTGCGCGCAAAATGCAAGGAGAATATACGCTATGATCATCACATATCAAGGCAAGACCCCCTCGGTGGACCCCACCGCGTTCATCGCGCCCAACGCCACGCTCATCGGCGACGTGACCATCGGGCCGGACGCCTCCGTCTGGTTCGGGGCGGTGCTCCGGGGGGACAACGAGCCCATCGTGGTGGGCCGGGGCTCCAACGTCCAGGACAACGCCACCCTCCACTGCGATCCGGGCCACCCGCTGACCATCGGGGAGGACGTGACCATCGGCCACAACGCGGTGGTCCACGGCTGCACCGTGGGCAACGGCGTGCTGGTGGGCATGGGCGCCGTCGTGCTGGACGAGGCGGTGCTGGGGGACTGGTCCATCGTGGGGGCCGGGGCCGTGGTCACCGGCCGGACCCAGGTGGCGGCCTATTCGCTGATGCTGGGCACCCCCGCCAAGGCGGTAAAGACCGATCAGCTGGGCCAGAAGGAGACGAATCTGGCAAACGCCAGAGGATACGTGGCCCGGAAGAACGCCTATATGGCGGGGCAGTGAGCGCCATTGGGAAAGCCGCCTGCCGCCTTTCCTACGCGAAAACCGCCTCCCGGCCGGGAGGCGGCTTTTGTCTGAGCTTTTTTACTTGTGGGCGTGGGCCCGGCGTCCGGTGCGAAGGACGGGGGCGCGGCGGACCCGCTCCCGGCGGGGCGCGGGATCGGAGGCGCCGGCGTCAGCCAGCTTCCTGGCCCGGCGCTGGGTGACCTCCTCGCTCTTGGGCTGGATGTCCCCGGAGGCCTGCAGGGCCAGCTTGGTCAGCAGCGGGCCCACCAGCTCATAGATCAGCACCGCGAACAGGGTGATGTTGCGGATGAGGGCGCCCTGGGAGCCCAGCTGCATGGCGGTGGTGCACATGCCCAGGGCCACGCCCGCCTGGGGCAGCAGCGTCACGCCCAGGTATTTC
Source organism: uncultured Oscillospiraceae bacterium (assembly GCA_947624065.1). Classification (GTDB taxonomy): domain Bacteria; phylum Bacillota; class Clostridia; order Oscillospirales; family Oscillospiraceae; genus CAJOIG01. Next base: position 23,878 of record CANQIO010000013.1, read on the forward strand.
TGGATCTCCGGCGAGCAGTGGGTGATCCGGGCGGAGAACCGGGCGCCCAGGTATTTGCCGGCGGAACGGGCGATGATATACACCAGCCCCACCAGCACGATGGCCCCGGAGGCGAACACGCCCAGATCCAGCTCCGCGCCGCACAGCACGAAAAACAGCGCCAGCACCGGGCTGGACCACTTGTCCGCCAGGTACATCAGATCATGGCTCAGCGGGCAGCAGTTGCAGAACACCGTGCCCAGCATCATGCACACCAGCAGGGAGGAAAAGCCCACCGTCACAGGCCCCACCTGGAACTCCGCCATGGACAGGGCCACCGTCAGGAACACGAAGGCGATGGTCATGTTCAGCCGGTTGGTATTGGAGTTGAAAAGCCGCTCCAGCTGGGTCAGCACCCAGCCCAGCGCCGCGCCCAGGACCAGGGAGGCGGCGATCTCCACCAGGGGGTTGACCAGGATCGAGATCATGTCCGTGGTGCCGGTGACCAGGGTCTTGGCCAGGCCGAAGGACACCGCGAACACCACCAGACCCACCGCGTCGTCCAGGGCAACCACCGGCAGCAGCAGGCTGGTCAGCGGGCCCTTGGCCTTATACTGGCGAACCACCATCAGCGTGGCGGCGGGGGCGGTGGCGGTGGCGATGGCCCCCAGGGTCAGCACCTGGGCGGTGGTGAGGATGTCCGGCCGCAGCAGATGGAAAACATACAGCGCCGCGTCTACGAAAACGGTGGCCGTCAGCGCCTGCAGCACGCCCACCACGGCGGTCTGCCGGCCCACGGCCTTCAGATCCTTCAGGCGGAATTCGCTGCCGATGGAGAAGGCGATAAAGCCCAGCGCGATCTCCGAGGCCAGGTCCAGGCCCTCCGCCGTGCCGGTGGAGGTGAAGCCGAAGCCCAGCGCGCCCAGGCCGAAGGGCCCGATCAGCACGCCGGAGACCAGATAGGCGGTCACCGTGGGCAGCTTGGCCAGGTTGGAGATACGGGTCATCATCAGGCCCGCCAGAATGGCGATCGATACGAGAAGAAGGGTTTCCATTGTGATACCTGATTTCCGAGATATAGTTGCCGCGCTTTTCACGTGGTTAGTCAGTGTACCACCACTTGTGCGGAAATACAAGGGCAATTCTTCACAATTCTACGCGCCAAAACCCGCGTTTGTGAGCAAAACGCCCAGATGGGCGGAGCGGCGCCCCGGAAGGATGGCACACCATGGAAAAAACCCTTGCAGGATCGGCCTTGGGATACTATAATGATCACGTGTCAATACATTTTTTACCGACCCGGTTATGCGTGCCGGATACGGATCGCGGACAGGGCGGGGGGAAGGAGATCAGAATGAAAAAACGCGTTTTGAGCATGCTCCTGGCGCTTCTGATGGCGCTGAGCATGGCGGTCCCGGCCTTTGCCGCGGAGGGCGAGGCGGCGTTGCCGGAGCCTTCGGCCCAGGAACAGCAGCCCCAGGTCTCGGAAGGACCGGAGCTGGCTCCTGTGACGGAGGGCGAGGCGCCCGCGGAAGAGCCTGCGCCGACAGAGCCTGTCCCCGTGGAGCCGGAGGCGGCTGCCGAGCCGGAGGCGGCTGCCGAGCCGGAGGCGGCTGCCGAGCCGGACGAGATCACCGAGGCGGATGAGATCACCGAGGCGGATGAGATCACCGAGGCGGATGAGATCACCGAGGCGGATGAGATCACCGAGCCGGATGAGATCATCGAGCCGGAAGCGACTGCCGAGCCGGAGGTGACCGACGCGCCCGAGGCGGCTGCCGAGCCGGCGGAGACGATCGTCTATGTGAACCCCCTGTACAAGGACGTCGTCACAGAGGAAGAGCTGCTGCGCCTGGCGTCGGCATCGGATGCGGCACCCAGCGCCACGACTTATTACGCCGGCACCGTTCAGGCGGCGGGGGAGTATGTGCGCTCTCAGATGAAAAGCCGGATCATAATGATCAACTTCATCGTTCCCTCTTCTTCCAGCTTTGAGTCCCTCACCAACCAGATCATGGACGTGGCCCTGGATCACACCGGCGTTCCTACGGAGGGCGACTATCTGCACCGCCAGTACGGCGGCTATACCTGCTCGAGCTTCTCGACCCGGTACAACGGCCGGCAGTGCCGGGACATGACCTTTTACATGCTGTACTACACCACCGCCGACCAGGAGCGGCAGATGGACGCGGCGGTGAGCCGCCTGCTGGGGCAGCTGAATATCGGCAGCAAGAACCAGTACGGCCGCATAAAGGCCATCTATGACTACATCTGCAGCCATATCACCTACGATGATTACCATGTTCTCGACAACAGCTACAAGCTGCAGTACACGGCTTATGCGGGGCTCATCAACGGTACGTGCGTCTGCCAGGGCTACGCGACGCTGCTGTACCGCCTGGCCCTGGAGGTGGGCATCGACAGCCGCATCATCACGAACTATAACCACGCCTGGAATATCGTCCAGATAGACGGGCGGTATTACAACGCGGACTCCACCTGGGATGCGGAGCGGAGCGGCCGCTATGAGTATTTCCTGCGGGGCGAGAACAATTTCAAGGAACACTACAACCTTGATCCTCCGTTCAACACCGCCGCGTGGAGGAGCAAATACCCTGTCAGCGCCCAGGACTATGTGCCCGGCGCAACGCCGCCCGTGACGCCCGCCCCGTCCCCGTCGCCGGGGACGCCCGCGCCGGGGGAGCCTTCCACCGGCGATGGCTGGACCAAGGGCAGCGACGGCAAGAGCTGGTATTACTTCCTGGACGGCGAGGCCGTGAAGAACACCTGGGTCATGAGCGCCCGGGGCATCTGGTACTTCATGAACGCGGACGGCATCATGGTAACGGGCGTTTATGACTGCCCGCGGGTGACGGGCTACTACAGCGAAAAGACCCACACGCGGGACACCAAGACCGTGTGGCCCGGCGGGCTTTACTACTTCGAGACGGCGGCGGACTCCAGCGCCCAGGGGCGCGTCCGGGGCGGCCGGCACTGGGCCGAGGGATACGGCTGGGTCTGGTCGAACGACAAGCATGACGGCAAATACGGCATGGTCACATACACGGACGCGACCGGCAAGATCAGGATCTGAACGGCAGGGCCGGGGGCGAACGCCCCCGGCCCGTTCTGCTTTCGGCCACGGAAAAACGCCTCCCCAGGGGGAGGCGTCCGGGCGGCAAAAAACCGCTTGCACGAATGGATATATCGCGCTATAATGTGATCACGAGACGATTCAAAGGCAGGACGTGAGGCGCGCCAACACCCCACGCCCCTATGCAGGAGCCAGACCTCCCACACAGCAGAATTCTGCGCCCAGCTCATTATACCCGCTCCCTTACCTTTTTACAAGGGGCGAGTTGATGAGCCGTGTGCTGCGGCCTTTCCATGCGGTGTAGGGGTATCCCTGCACCGCTTTTGCGTTGTCTCGGCGGGAAAGCCCGCGGGGCGCAGCCTTCGCGGGCCGGTACTGCCGGGAAAAAGAAGAAAGGAATGGAAAGACCATGAAAAAGCGCGTTTTGAGTTTGGTTCTTGCCCTGGTGACGCTGTTTTCGCTCTGCGTCCCGGCCTTCGCGGCGGATGATGGGTCCGACGCGCAGCTGGAGACGGCGAATATGACGGTCGAGGGAAAGAACGACGTGGGCGAACTGCTCGCCCAGGAGATCAACGCCCAAGTGATCGCGCAGGATCCGACGGCGGATAAGATCACCGATCTGACCGTAGATGGCGCCACGGCGTATGTGGTGTATCAGGTCAGCCGGGAGGCGGACGTGGTCGTGGCGGTGTACGACGAGAGGACGGGGCAGATGACGGCCTCGGGGACCACATCGGTCTCGGCAGGATCGGCGACGGCGCTGGTCAGCCTGTCGGGGAGCGTTCCCAAGACGTTCATCGCGTCGGCGTTCCTGCTGGACCGCGCGGGGCATGAGCCGCTGTGCGAGGAATATACCACAAATCGGTATACGAATGCAATGCAGAATCTGGAAGATTCAACTGTGGGAGACTATGATGACGATCTGGTGGTGAACTTAGACGGTAACCGGGCTACGAATTTCATGGTCTATAACAAGGATACAGTATTAGTAAAGCCCGAGGGGAATGTGAACTCGCTGACAGATTCTTCAGCAGGAAACTATACTTTCACAAATGCAGATGATAAACTCACTGAGTTGATAGCGGGCGATATCCTTTCTTATGAAAAGGCTGACGGGTCGCTTCTTCTTGTGAAAGTAGCATCCATCTCAAAAAATGGAAATACTGTTACCATTGTTGAGGACGACGACGCTGAGATCACCGACTTTTTCGACGTGGTAAAGATTGATGTGGGCACGGACGAAGACAGCGAGGTCGCACCTGCTGCGCTAGTGGATGAAAATGTTAAAACAAAAGAATCCCTCAAAGTAGAGTATGAGAAGAAATTTAGCGAAGGTGCATCGGTTAAGGTTTCTGGCAGCGTTGAAGTAAGCATTAAAGTTAAAATCTACATCAGTTTTTCAAAAGAATACGTTGAATTCAAGACGACAAATAAACTTGAAGGAAAGGTGAATGTCGAGACAAAGAAGAAACTACCAGATACAAAGCAGCCCATAGGAAAGATATTGTTTAATCCTGTGCCAGGGCTGTACGTGGGAGTAGAGCCGAAACTTGTACTAGGTATCAGCGGCGAGTTCGGCGGCACTGTTTCAGTTGAGCAAACATTCGGATATGCGCTGGATAATGGCACGATTGTTAACAAAAGCAGCGATCCAAAAGCGAAGGTTGAGGTTAGCGCTGAAGGGAAAATTGAGTTAGGATTTGCAGTCGAACCATATCTCTATTTTATCAGTGAGGACCTGCTAAAAGCATCGGCGGAATTGGGAACTGTGGTAGAAGTAAAAGCCGAGATGACGGTGCTTAGTTCAGAAGAAGAGCATCATGATTGTGAAAAATGCGTCGATGGGGATGTCAACTTTAAAGCATATTTGAAGTGTAGCATTACCGTGACGAAACACATGAAGTATGAGAAGCAGATATTTGAAGTATCACAAAAACTGTTCGATTTCTATTATTCGGTCGATTTTCATGAGTTTGGCTTTGGTACCTGCCCGCATATCAGCTACAAGGTGACGCTGACGGTGATAGACCAAGACGGCGCGGCGGTGCCTGGCGCGGCGGTGGATGGCACCGGGCTCGACGAAGCGCCGATGACGGGCGACGACGGGAAGGCGGTATTCTTCCTGCCCAACGGGAAATATGAGCTCACCGTGAAATGCAAGGGCGCAGTCGGCGAGGAGACGCTGACGGTGAAGGGCGGCCCGGTCAAGCTGACCGCGACTCTGAAGAAAACCGGCGCGGGCGGCAGCGGCGGCACAGGCGGCGGCAGCGGCACAGGCGGCAGCGGCGGCACGACCGGCGAGGTCATCGCCTCCGGCAGCTGCGGCGCCCAGGGCGACAACGTGAAGTGGAAGATTGAGCCGAACGGGGAACCGCTTAAGGGTTACTATATCAATCAGCCCTCGGACGTTGGCCTTACCCTTACCATCTACGGAGAGGGGGCCATGGCGGATTATACTTGGGAAACACCCTGGAATACTATGGGGATGTTTGGCATTTGGACTTGTGTGACCAAGGTGGTCATCGAGAGCGGCGTGACCCATATCGGCGACTGGGCGTTTGGTTCAGATGGGGAAGGAGGGTGTTACGAGCTCGCCAGCGTGACCATCCCCGACAGCGTCACCAGCATCGGCGAGGGGGCGTTCTGCTGTACCGGCCTCACCAGCGTGACCATCCCCGCCAGCGTGACCAGCATCGGCGACGGGGCATTCCAATTCTGCCGTTTCCTCCCGGCCATCCAAGTGGCCGCCGGGAACCGGGCGTATGTCTCGGTGGGCGGCGTGCTGTATGACGCGGGCAAGACGACCCTGATCTGCTGCCCCTTGGGGAAGGAAGGCTCGGTCACCATCCCGGCCAGCGCCACCAACAATGTATTACAAGGACTATCATTGTCTGGCGTTTCGTCGATCAACGTCGAAAGTGGGAACCCTGCCTACGCCTCGGGGAACGGCTCGCTGCTGAGCGCCGACAAGACGCGGCTGCTGCTGGTCCCCCATAGGACCGGCGCCTACACCATCCCGAGCACGGTCACCAGCATTGAGCAGGGCGCTTTCAATCTCGCGTATGATTTGGATCTTACAATCCCGGGAAGCTACACGGATATTGAAGAATATGTATTCAATCAGAGAATCAGTTCGCTGAAAAGTGTGAAGATCTGCGAGGGCGTGCGTACCATTGGCGCGGGCGCATTCAATAATTGCCATTACCTGACCGAAGTGACCATCCCCGCCAGCGTCGTCTCCATTGGGGCTGGCGCGTTTGGCGGTGCTGATGTAGACAATTCGATGGATTTCACAGTCTTGAATCCGGACTGCAAGATTGACGAGTATGCCCTTTGCGGCACCATCCACGGCTATGCCGGCTCCACGGCGGAAGCGTATGCCAAGGCGAACAAACTCACCTTCGTCTCCCTGGGCGCTTCGCCGGCCAGCATCGCCGCGGATCTGCCGGAGACCGGCGCGGTGGTCGTGCCCGAGGACACGGCGGAGCCCGAGGACACGGTTGAGCCCGAGATGACGGCCGAGCCCGAGGACACGGTTGAGCCCGAGATGACGGCGGAGCCCGAGATGACGGCGGAGCCTGAGGACACGGCTGAGCCCGAGATCACGGCCGAGCCTGAGACGACGGCCGAACCCGAGGGCACGGTGGAGCCCGAGATGGGGACCATCGACGGCGAGCCGGCGGAGATCGAGCTGCTGGCGGCCCACAGCCCCACCTCCACGGGGGAGAACACGGCGCTGTTCACCGGCTTGCAGGTCAACGGGACCTATGTGATCCTGGTGACGGCCGATCCGTCGGCAGCCAACCTGCTGTCGGCGTCCAATCTGCGGTTCATCGCCCAGATGGAGGCGGACAGCGAGGGGAGGATCGCCTTCTCCTATGTGCCGCGCCTGGCCGGCGGGACCGCCCGCGCCTATGGCCCCGGCACGTGGCAGCAGTCGGCGGAGCCCGCTGCCGGCAAGGGATGGACCAAGGGCGGCGACGGCAAGAGCTGGTACTATTTCGTGGACGGCAAGGCCGTGAAGAACACCTGGGTGATGAGCGCCAGAGGCATCTGGTACTTCATGAACGCGAACGGCGTCATGGTCACCGGCGTGTATGACTGCCCGCAGGTGAAGGGCTATTACAACGAGGGGACCGGCCGGCATGACACCACGACCGTGTGGCCCGGCGGACTGTACTACTTCGAGACGCCGGCGGACTCCAGCGCCCAGGGACGCGTCCGGGGCGGCTGGCACTGGGCCGAGGGATACGGCTGGGTCTGGTCGAACGACAAGCACAACGGCAAATACGGCATGGTCACGTACACCGACGCGACCGGCAAGATCAAGATCTGAACGGCAGGGCCGGGGGCGAACGCCCCCGGCCCGTTCTGTTTTCGGGCGCGGAAAAAACCGCTTGCATGGATAGATATCCCATATTATAATTGTCTCGGCGGGAAAGCCCGCGGGGCGCAGCCTTCGCGGGCCGGTACTGCCGGGAAAAAGAAGAAAGGAATGGAAAGACCATGAAAAAGCGCGTTTTGAGTTTGGTTCTTGCCCTGGTGACGCTGTTTTCGCTCTGCGTCCCGGCCTTTGCGGCGGATGATGGGTCCGACGCGCAGCTGGAGACGGCGAATATGACGGTCGAGGGAAAGAACGACGTGGGCGAACCGGAGCTTGGCCAGGAGGAAGATCCGGCTTCGGAAGCGCCGGCTGGGCCGGAGGATGCGGTTCCTCCCGAGACAGACCAAGGAGTGGCTGGCCAGGAGGAAACTCCGGATAGTCCGAAGTCTGCTACTGACTTGGAGGGGGTATGGGTCCATCTTGGAAACTGCGGCGACGGAGGAGCATATGTGGGATGGACTCTGAACAGCAGCGGCGAGCTCAGCATAGGCGGCAACGGCGCCATGAAGGACTATGATTATGAGAATGCTCCCTGGTTTGACGCTATTGAGGAAGAGGGGATCGAGCTAGGAAGTCGGTTTATTCGGAAGATCACCATCTCGGACGGCGTGACCCATATTGGTAATTCGGCGTTTTGGTGGACTGGAGCGACGTCTATAACCATCCCAGGCACGGTCACATCGATCGGCAATTATGCCTTTGATGGATGTACCGAACTTACGTCTGTCACCATTCCCGGATCGGTCAAAACAATAGGCAAGTATGCGTTTGATTCGTGCTATAGTCTGAAAAATGTGACGATCGGAGAAGGCGTGACCTCTATCGGTGAAGCGGCATTTATGGGTACCGCGATCACCTCTGTTACCATCCCTGGTACGGTCAAAACCATCGCGGACGGTCAAATGGAGGGCGATGTGTTTTATACCGGCGCGTTTGCCTACTGTCGGGATCTGAAGAGCGTGACGATCAAAGAAGGCGTGACCTCCATCGGAGACTATACCTTCTGGTATTCGGGAGTGACTTCCGTCACCATTCCCCGGTCGGTCACCAGGATCGGTGAGTGGGCGTTTGACGAGTGTTATAGTTTGAAGGCCATCTATGGCTATCCGGGCTCTGCAGCGGAGGCATACGCGAAGGAATATGGCTATAGATTTGAGGCCATTGATGTGCCTGTGACGCCGACGCCCGGCCCGGATATCCCCAGTACTCCTGATCCCAAACCGCAGAAGAACGGCTGGGAGAAGGAGGGGAACAAATGGTATTATTACTCTGACGGTGTGAAGCTCCGGAGTTCTTTCATCAACGAGGCGAGCAATAGCTATTATGTGGATGAAACCGGCGCCAGGGTCACCAGCTGGAGGGAGATCAACAGCCAGTGGTACTTCTTCAAAGAGGACGGAGCCATGAAGAGGGGCTGGTACTTGGAGAGCGAGAAGAGGCGGTACTTCTTCGATTTCGAAACAGGCGTGATGGCGACCGGCCTAAAGGAAATAGGCGACAACGTCTGGTACTACTTCAGCGAGAAGCATGACGGCTCCTTCGGCGTGATGTATACCGGCTGGAAAAAGCTGAATAATGTGGACTATTATTTCGGCGGTTTCAGTTCGAAGAAGGTAGGAGCCATGGTCCGCAATGACTGGGTATATGACGGCGGCAAACAGTACTACATGGGTGATGACGGCCGCATATGCTCGGGCCTGACGACTGTCGGCTCGGAGACGTTTTATCTCAATACGAAGCATGACGGTTTCTTCGGCGCCGTGCTGACGGGCTGGCGGCAGATCGGTAACGAGAAGTACTATTTCAACCCGAAGCATGATGGCCACTACGGCGCGATGCAGAAAGGCTGGCTCCTTTTGAACAATAAGTGGTACTATTTCCGCCCGGAAGATGGCAAAATGCTGCACGGGGTGAAATGTACTATCGAAGATGTCCCGTATTGCTTCAGAGATAACGGCGTCATGGCCACGGGCTGGATCAGACTTCAGAATGGGGACTACCACTATGCATGGAACTGGGGAGGCCTTGCGGTGAACGCGTGGGTCAAAGATAGTACTGGCGACTGCTACATTAAAAGCGATACCTATATGGCGCGCAACGAGACGATGACCATAGACGGGGTGAAATACACGTTTGACAATTACGGCCATGTGGTAAAAAAAGAGAGCGTCGCTAAGAGGCCGCTGGATAATCTTTCAGCGGTGCCTTATATCCTGCAGGCAAAGAATCAGTGCTATGTGACAGCGTTTACGATGGCGGTCAATCTCATTGAAGGCGGGAATCACCACAATGTCGATGAATTCAGAGATAAGGATCCGAGGTATCCGGATAGGCTGACAGGAGTAGCTGGCAGGACGTTTACGGGGACTGACGGTACTTACAAAGTAGTGCAAAATCCTAATTCATCCGTCTGGGAGACAGAAGCTGCGATCGTAGATGCAATAAAAAGGGGCGTGCCAATTGTTGTGACGGTACAGGGTAATATTGGGACGCATCGTCTTCTTGTCGTAGGAATAGATGCTAATACTTCTGATTATCTTGTTGTCGATCCCGGACGCGGCGACCCCACTAAGAGGTGGCCCACAACAGGAGATAAACCCGATGTGATGGAAAATTTGTCTCTTGACGCCGCGAAAACGTCCATGAAGAGCATAAGCTGGGACAGCAGCGGTGCGAGATACACATTGAAGTACGGGGCATACATAACGTTTGAAAAGCAGTAAGAGAAAGTGAGCTCTTGGGCCTGACCAGTATTCTGGTCAGGCCCGTATTGACCCTACAAATTGTAATAAGTGACAAATTTCATACAATTCTCTCAATGGCCTTGACAGGGGGCAGGGTTGCTGTTAGAATATGTGCCGTCTCAATTGGAAAGAGCCTTTCCAAAGCAAGATGCGACCGCCGTCTCCGGACGGCCAAGGCCATACGGACAGCCGGGTCGAATGCCGAACCCCGCGAAAGCGGCGGCAACTTCTGTTGCCTTATTGATTGAGTTAAAAGCTCAAGTTTTATAAGTTGGTTACTTTATAACCAGTGCCGGGCGGCACACAGACTTGTAAAATGGTCAGTAAGAGTCAGAGCAAGGCATTTTGCTTTCAAAAACTCTCAAACCCATTGGGACGGCCCGCCGTCGATCCGGACGGCGCTGGATGGATGGTCCGCAAGTGGAACGTGCCTGGCATGTTCCGCTTGTTTTTTATTTTTACATAGGGAGACGGACGCCATGGACAAGATCATCGAGCTGAAAAACATCACAAAGTCCTTCGACGGGGAGGTGGTGCTGGACAACATCAGTCTGGACATCTATGACAACGAGTTCATCACCCTCCTGGGCCCCTCCGGCTGCGGCAAGACCACCACGCTGCGGCTCATCGGCGGCTTCGAGACCCCCGACTCCGGCGATGTGCTGTTCATGGGCCAGCGCATCAACGACGTGCCGCCCCACAAGCGCAACGTGAACACCGTGTTCCAGCGCTACGCCCTGTTCCCCCATCTGAATGTGTATGAGAACGTGGCCTTCCCCCTGCGGGAGCGCAAGACGCCCCGGGACGAGATCGACCAGCGGGTCAGCGAGATGCTCTCCATGGTGGCCCTCAAGGGCTTCGAGCACCGCTCCGTCACCAGCCTGTCCGGCGGCCAGCAGCAGCGGGTGGCCATCGCACGCGCCCTGGTGGGCAAGCCCAGGGTGCTGCTGCTGGACGAGCCGCTGGCGGCGCTGGACCTGAAGCTGCGCAAGGATATGCAGCAGGAGCTGAAAAACATCCAGAAGGCCACGGGGATCACCTTCGTGTTCGTCACCCATGACCAGGAGGAGGCCCTGAGCATGTCCGACACCATCGTGGTCATGTCCGAGGGCCGCATCCAGCAGATCGGCACCAGCCTGGACGTGTACAACGAGCCGAAAAACGCCTTCGTGGCAGATTTCATCGGCGAGAGCAACATCGTGGACGGCGTGATGCTCCGGGATAAGTGCGTCTCCTTCTCCGGCCACACCTTCCAGTGCGTGGACGGCGGCTTCGAGCCTAACGAGCCGGTGGACGTGGTGGTCCGGCCGGAGGACGTGGACATCGTGGCCGAGGACAAGGGACAGCTCTCTGGCGTGGTCACCTCCGTCACCTTCATGGGCGTGCATTATGAGGTGATCGTGGACATCGGCGGCTTCAAGTGGATGATCCAGACCACCGATTTCGTGGACGTGGACGAGCACATCGGCCTGTATATCGAGCCGGACGCCATCCATATCATGAAAAAGAGCGAGTATTCGGGCCTGTACGGCGACTATGCCTCCTTCTCCAACGAGTTCGACGAGCTGGCCGAGGCGGAAAGCGAGGGGGAGCAATGACCAAGAAAAAGACCCGCTCCCTGGTCACCGGGCTGGCCAGCGGGCCCTATGAGCTGTGGGCGGTGGTGTTCATCCTGGTGCCCCTGGGCTTCGTGGCCTATTACGCCTTCACGGACAACGACTTCCGCTTCACCACCGCCAACATCGCCCGCTTTTTCAACGACATGTCCGCCAGCGTGGGCGCCGACGGCATGACCCGCCAGGTGCGGACCTATCTGGTGATCAGCTGGCGGTCCATCAAGCTGGCGGTGATCTCCACCGTGGTGTGCCTGCTGCTGGGCTACCCTCTGGCGTACATCATCTCCCGGGCCTCGCCCAGGGCCCAAAAGACCATGATGACCCTCATCATGATCCCCATGTGGATGAACTTCCTCATCCGGACCTACGCCTGGATGACCATCCTCCAGGACACGGGCATCCTCAACAATCTCCTGGCCAAGCTGGGGCTGGGCCGGGTGCACATCATCGGCACGGAGACCGCCGTCATCATCGGCATGGTCTATGACTACCTGCCCTATATGATCCTGCCGCTTTACTCCATCATGGCCAAGATGGACTACCGGCTCATCGAGGCGGCCCGGGATCTGGGCTGCGCCCCGGCGGGGGTGCTGCGGCGGGTCATCCTGCCGCTGAGCATGCCGGGCATCGTCAACGGCGTGACCATGGTCCTGATCCCCTCCATCAGCACCTTCTATATCTCCCAGAAGCTGGGCGACGGCATGTTCTTCCTGCTGGGCGACGCCATCGAGGGGCAGTATGTGGCCAATAATCTGCATTTCGCCGCGGCCATCGCCTTCATCCTGATGGTGGCGCTGCTGGCCGCCATGGCCCTGATGCGCCGGCTCACCGACAAGTATACCTACGGGGGGGCGGCGGCATGAAAAAAGCATCCAAAGTCTTTACGGCGCTGATGTTCCTGTTCCTGTTCGCGCCGCTGGTGATCCTGCTGGTGTTCTCCTTCAACGAGGCCCGCAGCCTGTCGGTGTTCTCCGGCTTCTCGCTGAAGTGGTACAAGGAGCTGTTCCGGGACACGGAGACTCTCAAGGCCGTGCGCAATACCCTGGTGCTGGCGGTGTGCGCCGCGGGCGTTTCCACCGTCATGGGCACCGCCGCCGCCGTGGGCATCTACCGGATGCGCTCGAAGTATCTGCGCTCGGCGCTGGACATGGTCACCAACATCCCCATGATCAACCCGGACATCATCACCGGTATCTCCATGAT
>CANQIO010000014.1 GCA_947624065.1 uncultured Oscillospiraceae bacterium
TCCGTGCCGGGCATTTTTTAAACGATTCAGACAAGGAACCAGAGTTGTCAGCCAAGGCAGTGTTTATGATTTATCACCCTCGCCGCCCTCTCGCTTTCTTGAGAATCCATCTATCAATACATATCGGTAATATAATCCTGCAGACGTCTTTCTAAGCGCTTTTTCGATACAATGATCTAATCGATCCGCACCGTGCATGAGCGGATTATAGGCTGATTTGAATAAATATCTTGAAATAACGCCCGCCGGAACATAGAACAGCTGATAAAACGAATTTTCCATCATAAAATCCGTAAACCTATTTGAAAGGATCTGGTCGAATTTACGATTTCGTTCGATAGGAATGATATCCGATCAGACGGCGGCTTTGTGATCAAGTGGCATTCCCGAGAAACGCCCCGCCATCTCCAGGCCCTTGATTGGGGCCCCCACGGGAGCCCAGCGTAGCGGGTCCCGCGGGGAGAAGGAGAAAGACCTCTGACCGATGGAGGAGCCCCGCTCGCGGGGATCTGACATCTTCAGAGGTCTTTCGACGTTATTGTCCGCTGTCGTAGAAGATCTTCTCGTCCGGCAGGACCAGGCCCAGCTTATCCCGGGCGATGTCCTCGATGGTCTTGTCGTCGTAGCGGTTGTCGATGGCGTATTGCAGGGCGGCGTTTTCCTCCTGGATCTGCTCCACCTGATGGCGCAGCTCCGACTCCATCTCCGTGGCCGCCGCCACTTTTGTCCGCATATTCATCAGGGCGATAACGGCGTAGGCGATCAGTCCCATCACCACGATCATTGTCAGCCAGCTTGCCCGGCGCAGTTTCACGGCTTCTCGCTCCTTTCCGTTCCCGGCGGGTTTGTTTCCAATGTGTAACCATTATTGTAAACCATTTCCGGCCATTTGAAAAGAGTTTTTTTGCCTGCGTGCGCAAAAAAACCGCCGCTTTCCGCACAGGGGCCGTCAAAATCGCCGCCATGCGGGCCGCATGGCCCCACAGCCGTCCCCACAGAGGCCGGGTCACCGGGCTCATGGCTCCCAGCCACAGGGCCAGCCCTCCCGCGCCGAACAGGGCCATATAGAGTCTGGGGCGGCCTTCACGGGCCGCCAGTCCCCCCACGAACAGCACTGCCACGGCCGCCAACGCGAACATGCCGTCCGCCGCCCAGGCGGGCAGGCGGGTTCTGTCCCGGGCCCCGCCCAGCAGGTCAAAGAGGAAACCCAGCCCAGCCCCCAGCAGGACGGACCATCCCGCCTGGAGCAACTGGTCCATCACCGGCAGCTCCATTTACCGGAACAGCCGGGCCAAAAAGCCCGTCCGGGGACCGGTCTCGGCATAGTCCAGGCTGCTCACCTGGCCGGAGATGTGCAGCTCCCCGCTGGCCTTCTCCAGCTTATCCACCTTCAGGCTCTCGCCCCGCACATACAGCACCCCGCGGGCGGTGCGCACGGCCACCTCCCCCTCGTCGAAGCTCTCCACCTCTTCCACGCCGGTCATCCACAGCTCCCGGCAGTCCTCCATGGTCAGCTTGTGGGGCGGCAGGCTCCTGCCATTGTTTTCCTCATAGCCCATAAAGAACCCTCCCATACTCTTTGCTACAAGAATATGGGAGGGTCGGTCACATTATGCCAGCCTCGCGGAGCGCGCGCCCGCGGGCCGCGCCGATGTCAGCACATCTTCGCGCCGGCGGGGATGGCGTCGTCCACCATGAGAAGGTTCAGCTTCTCCTCCCCGTGCTCCTTGTGCACGGCGGAGATGAGCATGCCGTTGGAGGCCAGGCCCATCATCTTCCGGGGCGGCAGGTTCACGATGGCCACCAAAGTCTTGCCGACGAGCTGCTCCGGCTCATACCACTTGGCGATGCCGGAGAGGATCTGCCGGTCGGTGCCGGTGCCGTCGTCCAGGGTGAAGCACAAAAGCTTGTCGCTCTTTTTCACATGGGTGCAGGCCTTCACCTTCACCGCCCGGAAATCGCTCTTGCAGAAGGTCTCGAAATCCACATACTCCGCCGCCTGGGGCTCCAGCTCCATGGCGGGCAGCGCCGCCTTTTTCGCCGCCTCCGCCGCGGCGTCCAACTCTTTGATGGCCTCGTCCATGTCGATGCGGGGGAACAGGTTCTCGCCCTTCTGGGGGGCGGCGGTGTCGGCCAGGGAGCCCCAGACAGCCGCGCTGTCCCAGGTCCGGATGGCCTCGGGCGCGCCGATCTGGGCGAAGAGCTTGCCCATGCTGTCCGGCATGAAGGGCGTCAGCAGCACGCCGCAGATGCGGGTGGTCTCCAAAAGGTTATAGAGCACGTGGGCCAGCCGGGCGCCGTTGGCGGCCATATCCTTGGCCAGGGCCCAGGGGGCGGTCTCGTCGATATACTTGTTGGCCCGCTGGATGACCTTGAAGACCTCCTCCAGGGCGTTCTGGAACTGGAAGCGCTCCATCTGGGCCTCATAGCGGTCCCGGAGAGAGGATGCCCGCTCCTTCAGCTCGATATCGGCGGCGATGGGCTCCGCCCAGGTCCCGCAGCCGGCGGGCAGCGCGCCGCCGAAGTATTTGCCCACCATGGCGGTGGTGCGGGATACCAGGTTGCCCAGGTCGTTGGCCAGGTCGGTATTGATGGTCTGGATCAGCAGTTCGTTGGTGAAGTTGCCGTCGGAGCCGAAGGGGAAGGTGCGCAGCATGAAGAACCGCAGCGCGTCCACGCCGAATCTCTCCGCCAGGATATAGGGGTCCACCACGTTGCCCCGGCTCTTGCTCATCTTCTCCCCGCCGAAGTTCAGCCAGCCGTGGCCGTAGACCTTCTTGGGCAGGGGCAGGCCCATGCTCATGAGCATGGCCGGCCAGATGATGGAGTGGAAGCGGACGATCTCCTTGCCCACGAAGTGCACGTCGGCGGGCCAGAACTTGTCCAGATCGTGGTGGGCGTCGTTCTCCAGGCCCAGAGCGGTCATGTAGTTGAACAGCGCGTCCACCCACACATAGACCACATGGCCGGGATCGAAGTCCACGGGGATGCCCCAGGTGAAGCTGGTGCGGGAGACGCACAGATCCTCCAGACCGGGCTTGATGAAGTTGTTGACCATCTCGTTGACACGGCTGCGGGGCTCCAGGAAATCGGTGTTCTCCAGGAGGTCCTGCACCCGGCCGGCATATTTGCTCAGGCGGAAGAAATAGGCTTCCTCCTCCGCGTCCACCACGTCCCGGCCGCAGTCGGGGCACTTGCCGTCCTTGAGCTGGCTCTCGGTCCAGAAGCTCTCGCAGGGCTTGCAGTACTTGCCCTTATAGGTCCCCTTATAGATGTCGCCGTTGTCGTGCATCTTCTTAAAGACGCGCTGGATGGCGGTCACATGGTAATCGTCGGTGGTGCGGATGAATCGGTCATAGGAGATGTTCATCAGCTTCCACAGGTCCTTGACGCCCCGGGGCCCCTCCACGATGTTGTCCACGAACTGCTTGGGGGTGACGCCGGCCTCCTTGGCCTTGTCCTCGATCTTCATGCCGTGCTCGTCCGTGCCGGTGAGGAACATCACGTCATAGCCGCAAAGGCGCTTATACCGGGCCATGGCGTCGGTGGCCACGGTGCAGTAGGCATGGCCGATGTGCAGCCGGTCGGACGGATAATAGATGGGCGTAGTGATGTAAAATTTCCCGTTACTCAAAGTCGGTATCCTCCGTTCATCGAATGGTCAGTATGATCCGCCGTCCCCTTCCGGCGCGGCGGGGGCATCGGGTACAGTCTCGGCGGGCGGGGCCTCCGGCGCGGGCACCTCGGCGGGCGGCTGCTCCGGCTGGGGCTCAACGGGCGTCTCCGTCTGGACCGGCGGGGGCTCTGGCGTAATGGGCGCGGTCGGCTCCGGCGTGGTCACCTCGACCGGCGGCTGCTCAGCGGGCGGCTGCTCGACCGGCGGCGCGGGAGGTTCGGTGGGTGCGGCCGTAGGCGCCGCGGTGGCGGTGACGGCCTCCGCCTTGTGGTAGCGGCTGGAGGCCTCCTTCACGGAGCTGATCAGGGCGCCGTTCTTGTCATACACGTTCCGATAGGTCTGGGCGTAATAGAACTGGGAGTCCTCCCAGGTGTCGGAGGTGATCTTCACATAGCTGCCGTCCGTGTCGGTGCCCAGGATGCGCACGGTCAGATAGCCGTTGGAGACCCACGCCTCGAGCTTGATGGGGAAGTCCCGGTTGTTGCGGAAGGTGAAGTCCGGGCCGCCCCAGCTGACGGTGGCGTCCATGCCCAGAGGCAGGTAGTTGACGGTGAAATAGTGGTCGTAGCGCACCAGGATCTCCAGGTTGGCGTACAGCGTGCAGTAGTACAGCGTGGAGCTGCCCTGGCAGATGCCGCCGCCGATGGCGGTGGTATGCTGGCCGTTCTCATAGGCGCCGGCGGACTGATAGCCCTTGGCGGTGGTCCGCTCGCCCAGGCATGTATTGTAGTCGAACTTCTCCCCCGGCTGGATGACCGTGCCGTTCATGGCCTTGGCGGCCAGGGTTATGTTGTTGATGCGGGCGTAGCTGGACCCGGCCAGGGTAGTGCTCTTCTCGGCCAGCACGTCGGAGAACAGCTCGCCGCTGAGCTGGTCGGCGGTGATCTCCGGCTCCTCCCGGATCAGGGGGATGGTGACGGTCTCGCCCTCTGCCGTCTGCTCCCAGAGACGCCTGGCCTCGTCCATGTCAAAACGGAGGCCCTGGACGGCCTGGGTGACGCCGCCGGTGACCGGATCGTAGGCCGCGTTCACCGGCTCCACGTACACCTCGTCATACAGCTGCCGCAGCAGCGCCCCGATGTCCACCGAACCGGTCTGGCCCGGCTGCGTCTGGGAGGAAAGGTCCGGCACCTCGTAGCTGATGGGATCGTACTTCTCCTGTTCGAATGCCTCCAGGATCACGGCGCACACATCCGCCGCGTCCACCCGGGTCAGGCCGCTGTTTTTCACGATGGTGATCGCGTCCTCGCCGACGTTCACCTCCGTGGTGCCCAGGCTCTCGTTGACCCGCTGGACCACAGGCGCCACCAGCTCATTGAGGAATTGGGTATCCGGCTCGCTGGTCTGGTCCATTTCCGCCTTCAGGTCCACCGGCTGCTTCTGGCAGGCGCGGTAGGTCTGCCAGTTGGAAAGCATGCTGCCGCCGCGGCCATAGCTGTAGGCCAGCTGGGCAAAGCCCGTGCCGTCCAGGGGCTTCAGCCCCAGGTCCTGGGCCGTGACGGTGACCGCGTCTCCCGTAGGAAAGTTTACCGTCACTGAGGCGTTTTCATACCGGTCGGCGGGATCGCCCAGGGCCTGGGCGGCCTCCTCCACCGTCATGCCCCCCACGGTCACGCCGTTGACGGACACGTTGGGATAGATGGTGGTCAGCTTGGCCACTCTGCCCGCCAGGGAGACGCACACCGCCAGAGACGCCACCAGCACCATCAGCGCCGCCGCCACAGGGATCAGCCAGCGCAGGATGCTGCCGCGGCGGCGGGGCGGCTCTTCCCACCGCGCGTCCCACTGGGGCGGCGCGGGCGGCTCCCGGCGCGGGGGCTGGGGGGAATACTGGGGCTGCGCCGGCCGGCGGATCTCCCGGGGCTGCTCCCGCTCCTGTTCAAAGGCCGGTCCCGGCCGCCGGGCGGTGCTCTGGGGATGGGGGATGTCGTCGGGCAGGATCGCCGTGGTCTGGGGCCGCACGGGCGGCTCCTCCGGCGCGGGGATCTCCGCCGCCCGGGCAAAGGCGGGCTCCGCGAACGGGGCCTCCGCCGGCTCTGGCTCCTTTTCCGGCTCCGGTCCCTTGGCCGCCTCCAGTGTCTCCGCTCCTGTTTCCGGCGCCGAGGCCCCGGCCGCCGGGGTACTCTCCCCGCTCACGGCCGCCGCGGACGGCCGCTTCGCCTCCGCGGCAGGGGCGGCCACATCTGCCGCGCCCTCTTCCGCCAGCACGTTCATGGCCTGGCTCTCTTTCTCCAGCCAGTCCTCGAAATCCAGATCGTTCAGAGTCGTCATCGCTTTCTTGACCTCCTCTCAGATCAGATGCGCAGTTCTCCCGCGCCAGTGAGCTCTCCCACGCCCACGTCCATGTTTTCCTCGATCCAGGGGTTGCCGCTGATGCGGTATTCCGCCTGGGCCTCCCAGAGGGAGCTGATGAGGATATTGCTGAGCAAAAACCCCTGGGGCGTGAAGCACCATCGGCCGTCGAACTTTTTCGTCCAGCCGTCTTTCTCATATTCCTGCAGCAGCGCCTCGATGGGGGCGAAGTCGCTGCGGTATACCCTGTGATATTCCTCCGCGGAGATGCCCCGGCTGCGGCGCATGCCCAGCATCAGGTACTCCGAGGCCCGGTCCAGCTCGTCCAGCTGCTCATACTCGTCCAGGATGTCGCCCCCCTGGACGACGCCCCGGATGTAGGCGTCCAGATCCCGCACGAAGCTGTAGCGGGTGTTGCCGATGCAGGAGTGGGCGCCGGGGCCGAAGCCCAGATAGTCGTCCATGTCCCAGTATTTCATATTGTGCCGGGACGCCTTGCCCCGGCGGGCGAAGTTGGACACCTCGTACTGCTGGTAGCCATAGTGGGTCAGGGTCTCCACGGTGTAGAGGTACATGTCCGCCTGGTCGTCGTCGGAGGGGACGACGGGGCTGTCCTTATAGGAGGCGTACATGGGCGTGCCCTCCTCCAGCTTCAGCCCGTAGCAGCTCAGGTGGTCCGGCTCCAGATCCAGCACCTTGGCCAGGGTCTCGGCCCAATCGCCCTTGGTCTGGTTGGGCAGGCCGTAGATCAGGTCGATGCTCAGATTGTCGAACCCGGCCCCCCGGATGAGCTTCACCGCCTTTTTCGCCTGGGTGAAGTTGTGGCGCCGGCCGATGATCTTCAAAAGATCGTCGCTGGCCGACTGGACTCCCAGGGAGATGCGGTTGACGCCCTCCTTCCGCAGCAGGTGCAGATCACGGCTCTTGACGCTGTCCGGGTTGCACTCCACGGTGACCTCGGCGCTTTTGAGCACCTTTGCGGACCGCTTGAGGGCGTTGAACAGCTCTGTCAGCCGCTTGGCCCCGTAATAGCTGGGGGTGCCGCCGCCAAAATAGACCGTGTCGATATAATAGGGGGCCATGGTGTTCTCGGCCTCCTTGATGTGCCGCAGCAGGGCGTCCTGATACTTGCCCATGCTCTTGTCGCAGTGGGCCAGGGAATAGAAATCGCAGTAGCCGCACTTGGAGGCGCAGAAAGGTATGTGGATATATACTCCCAGGTGCTTATCTTCCATAGACGTTCATTCCAAACTCTCTGTTTCCGTCTGCGCCTGCTCCGGCAAAAAATCCGCCTTCGTGAGCCGGATCAGGTCCTCCTTGGTGGGGGCCTCCATGGCAGCCAGCCGGTCGGCCTGGCGGACCACCATGTCCTCGAACTGGTTGCGCACGTCCCGGCCGTTGCCGAAGTTCTCGTCCCGCCCCTCATACAGGGCGTCAAAAAACTCCTTGGAATAGGCCTCCGCTTCCTCGTCCAGCTCATAGCCGTTCTTGCGGCACTGGCCGTGGAAGATGGCGTTGAGCTCGTCGCCGTTATAGTCGCTGAAGAAAATATACTTGTTGAACCGGCTCTCCAGGCCCGGATTGGAACTGAGGAACTTCTCCATGGGCCCGGTGTAGCCCGCCACGATCACCACCAGGTCCTCCCGGTGGTCCTCCATGGCCTTCAGGACCGTCTCGATGGCCTCCCGGCCGAAGTCGTTTTCCCCGCCGCTGGCCAGGGAATAGGCCTCGTCGATGAACAGCACGCCCCCCAGCGCGGAGGCGATCACCTCCTGGGTCTTGATGGCCGTCTGGCCCACATAGCCCGCCACCAGGCCGGACCGGTCCACCTCCACGAGCTGGCCCTTGCTGAGGGCCCCGATGGCGGCGTACAGCCCGCCGAGCAGCCGGGCCACGGTGGTCTTGCCGGTGCCGGGGTTGCCCATGAACACCATGTGCAGGCTCATGGGCGGCACGGGCAGGCCGTTTTCCTTGCGCAGCTGACGGACCTTCACCAGGTTCATCATGCTCTTGACGTCCTTTTTCACCGCCTCCAGGCCCACCAAGCCGTCCAACTCCGCCATCAGCGCGTCCAGATCCGGCTTTTCCGGCGCCGCCTCTTCGGCCGCGCCGGTCTGTGCCTGGCCCTGGGCGGGGCCGTTGGACGCCGCCGCCTGGGGCGGGTTCTTCTCCAGGAAGGAGGGCTGGGCGCTGGTGACGAAGTCCGCCGCCCGCAGACCGGGCTTTCCCTTTTTCACCCCCGCGCCGTCGCACAGGGCCGAGAGCTTGTCCGCGCACTCGGTGATATACTCCGCCTCGGCATAGGTCACGTCGTCGTCCACCGCCGCCAGGCACAGCAGAATATTGGTCAGCATCCGGATGAACACCCGGGAGCAGTCGGTGCCCTGCCGGGCGTCCTGCTCCGTCAGGGACCAGAAAAACAGCGGCGGCAGGAACTCCCCGCTCCGGCCCACCTCGCCGGTCAGCGCCCACAGAAGCCACGCCGGCTTGGGCCGGCCCTTGGAATACAGGGCGTTCATGGCCTCGGCGTGCTCCTCCGTGAGGCAGGCGCTGCGGGCGAAAAGCTGCAGCGCGCAGCTGGCGCAGAACTCGTCCATCTGCGCCGCCAGGCCCCGGCCCGCCGTGCGGTAAAAGGCTTCCGTATTGGCGATATAGGTCTTATGCAGCTCCTCCGGCGAGCGCTTCCACTGGGTGGGCATAGGCCGCCTCCCTTTCCGTGCCCCGGGCACAATACGACATCTTATGAGATATTATATTACAAAAATTACAAAAAACAAGAGGAATCGTAACCTTTTATAAAAAATATGCGCAAAGCCGCGGCCGTCCGCAGGCAGCAGACACCGTTGACGGCGTATTGAGGGCTGTGCTATGATGTGATCGGATCTTATAAAGGACGGTGACGCTCTATGTTCCTCCGCAGAAAACAGGTCACGGCGGCGCTCCTGGCGGCGCTGATGCTCCTCGCCATGGCCCTGACGGCCGGCTCGGCGCGGGTCTCCCTGTCCGCCGGCGACGAGGTGGGATACGAGACCTACACCAACGAAATGACCCGTTTCTCCCTCTCCTATCCCGCCGGCAGCCAGATATCGGAGCCCTATGACAATCTGGTCGTGTTCGCCGTCTCCGACGACTTCCGGGTGACGGCGGAATATGCCTACTACACCGTGGGCACAGAGCGGTTCGTCTATTCCGCCGCGGACTTTACCGCGATGATCGCCGATGACGCCCAGGTCCTGGCGGACTGGGTGGGCGTCGACGCCGCGTCCGTCGACGCCATCGTGCGGGACGAGGCGTTTTTCCGGGTGGACTACACCACCCAGATCGGCGGCGGGGACTGGTCCGGCCGCCTTTACATCTTCGACGGCCTGGGCGAGTTCGGCTGCTACGTGCTGCAGGGCATCATCCGGGACGGTGCCGACAGCGCCTGCTGGGATCAGCTGTCCCAGATCGCCGCCTCCTTCCAGGTGCTGGAGCCCTACGAGGCGGAGGACATGACCATCTATGAGATCGCCGACTGGGACATGGAGGTCATGCTCCAAAACGGGAACGTGGGCGACATCCGATTTGAGAACAGCGGCGGCATGAAGGCTTTGACCCTCGTCCCCGCCGGGTGCTCCGAGTCCGACGCCGGGCTGGTCATGGACCAGCTCATCTATGACAGCTCTTACTCCATGGAGCAGATCATGAACGAGTCGGCGGACTTCATCCTCTCCAAACCGGACGCCCAGATGCTCTCCGCGCCCAGCACCGAGGCCACCCCCATCGGCCGCTACACCTCCGGCATGTATATGGCCTCCTACACCGAAAACGGCGGCACCGTCATCGCTCTGCGGGTCTTTATCCCCCACGGGGACGACTGGTGGAGCATCAGTGCCCGGAGCACGGAGGACGCGCTGGAGCCCGTGATGGCGGCGGTCAGCGACATGCTGTTCTCCCTGCGTTTCGGCGGGGAGCCCGTCGTCGGCTCGGCCGAGTCCATGTCCGCGGCCGGCGGGGCAGCGGACATCAACAAGAGCCTGCCCCAGATCCTGGATTGGATCGAGAGCCAGGACAACTTCTATGGCGGCCAGTACACCAGCCCCATCGGCTGCGTCAGCGACGTGAACGGCGACGGTAACTATGAGTTTTTGGCCCTGTATGAGACCTGTGAGGCCCCCGGCTTCTACAACGTGGCGTACGAGGTCTGGACCATCCGCCCGGAGGGCGCCGGCCAGCTGGACCAGGGCGTGCTGTTCATGGAGGTGGGCGGCAACGACGGCTTCGTCGGCATCGCCGAGAAGGACGGCGTCTATTATCTGGAAAAGAGCTCCTCCGGCTGGGACGGCGACGTAGGGACGGACGTCCGCCAGCTCATCCCCCTGAGCGGGGACGAGACCGCGCTGCTCTATGACCAGGCCATGGAGTATTCCTACATCACCCAGCTCATCGAATCGGACGGCGGCATGGGCACCACCACGACGCTGTACGTGGGCGGCGAGCCGGCCCCGGACAGCGAACTGGACCGGTATTCCGCCAGCATGAAGCCGGTGCTGCAGGCCGGCCTGATGGGCGACAGCGCCCGGTCGGAGCTGACCGGTTATTCCCGCGACCTGTACGGTCTGGGCGAGGCCATCAGCTTCGACGAGCTGCGCCAGCACGACTTCAACGCCGATTTCGGCCTCTGACAGCCAGACAAAGCAAAGACCCGGCGGCCGCCGGGTCTTTGCTTTTGCGCACTATCACTCCGCCTGGCTCACCAAAGTGGTCATCTCCGTGATGGGCATATAGGCGGCCGCCGCCGCCTCGGCCATGGCCACGAACCCGTCATAGGGTACGGAATAGGTGTCCAGATCGTTCCACAGGAACACGCCCTGGGCCTCATAGCCCACGTCCGCGGCCTCCATCAGCCGGTCGGCCGCGGCCTCATAGGCTTCCCGGTCGGCGCTCTCGCCGCCCACGGTGTAATTCTCCGCCTCCACCAGGCCCGTCTCCGCGTCGTTCTCCAGATACCGGCTGCACACCGCCCGGGGCGACAGCACCCCGCCGTCGCTGTCAAAGCGGATGAACTCGTCCCAGGCCGTCTCGGCGGTGCCGTTGGCGCTGTCCACCCAGAAGCACCAGCCGTCCCCGGTCCGGCTCAGCCGGAAGGACTGGAAGAAGCTGGCGCAGATGCCCACGGGATGGAGGTATTCACCTCCAAAAGCGCCCGCGGCGCTGTCCAGAGCGCTTGCCACACAGTACACCTGGCCGTCCACCAGGTCGAACAGATGGGCCCCCAGCGTGGCGGACGCCCCCTGGTCGAACACCACCAGCTCCGGCGTGCCGTCCAGGTCCAGGTCGATGAAGCCCAGACCGCTGACGCCCTCCGGCCACAGGGCCGCGAAGATGTCGTAGTTCTCGTCCAGAAACGCCAGGTACGCCTCCCGCCAGCCCTCTTCCTCCGCCGGAAGGATCAGGGTCTCCGGCACCGGGGCAGCGGGCGGCGCCTCCGGCGCTTCGGTCACATCCGGCGCCGGCGGGCTCTCGCTCCCCGACGCCAGTGCCGGGACGGCAGCCCCCGCAAACAAAAAGACGCAGGCCATCAGCGCCGTCAAAATGCAGCTGTGCAGACGACTCATGGCCCACCTCGATACTTCGTATTATGTAAATCTACAACTGTCATTATAGCTGAGGCACGGCGCAAAAGTAAAGGGATGCGGGCAAACTGTAATAACTTGTAATTTGCCCTGGGAGAGGCTTGACATACGGCGGAAAACGTGGTAAATTAGCACTCGTACGAAAAGAGTGCTAATCGCCTGGAAAGGAAGCGTATCGATATGGCGAAAAAACAGTTCAAGGCCGAGTCCAAGCGGCTGCTCGACCTGATGATCAACTCCATCTACACCCACAAGGAGATCTTTCTGCGGGAGATCATCTCCAACGCCTCCGACGCCATCGACAAGCTGTGCTACCGGTCCCTGACGGACGAGAGCGTGGGCATGGCCCGGGAGGACTTTTGCATCCGCCTGGATGTGGACAAGGATGCGCGGACGCTGACCGTGCGGGACAACGGCATCGGCATGACGAAGGAGGAGCTGGACAGCAATCTGGGCGTCATCGCCTCCAGCGGCACCCGGCTGTTCCGGGACAGCCTCTCCGAGGACGAGGCGGCGGCGGACGTGGACGTGATCGGCCAGTTCGGCGTGGGCTTTTATTCCGCCTTCATGGTCTCCGACAAGGTGACCGTGATCACGAAGGCCTTCGGCGAGGAACAGGCCTGGAAATGGGAATCCGCCGGCGCGGACGGCTACACCATCACCCCCTGCGAGAAGCCGGGCGTGGGCACGGACGTGATCATGCACCTCAAGGCCGACTCCGACCAGGAGGACTACAGCGCCTATCTAGAGAGCTGGAAGCTGAAGGACCTGGTGAAGAAATACTCCGACTATGTCCGTTGGCCCATCCACATGACCGTGGAGCGCCGGGAGTGGGACGAAAAGGGCGGCGAGGACGGCAAGGGCGCCTATAGCACCATCAGCGAGGACCAGGTGGTCAACACCATGGTGCCCATCTGGCAGCGGCCCAAGAGCGAGGTCAGCGACGACGACTGCAAGGCCTATTATAAGGAGCACTTCCACGACAGCACCGATCCCGTGGGCGTGATCCGGGTCAACGCCGAGGGCCTGACCAGCTATAAGGCCATGTTGTTCATCCCCGCCCAGGCGCCCTATGACTACTACACCCGGGACTATCAGCCGGGCCTGCAGCTCTATTCCTCCGGCGTGATGATCATGGACAAGTGCGCGGACCTGGTGCCGGAGCACTTCCGGTTCGTCCGTGGCGTGGTGGACTCCCCCGACCTGAGTCTGAACATCTCCCGGGAGCTGCTGCAGCACGACCGGCAGCTGAAGGTCATCGCGGGCAACCTGGAGAAGAAGATCCAGAGCGAGCTGACCCGCCTGATGGCCGAGGACCGGGAGCACTACCTGACGTTCTATAACGCCTTCGCGCCCCAGCTGAAATACGGCGTGGTGGGCGATTACGGCATGCACAAGGACCAGCTGAAGGACCTGCTGCTGTTCTACAGCACAAATCAGGACAAGCTCATCAGCCTCAAGGAATACGTGGCTGCCATGCCCGAGAGCCAGAAGAAGATCTACTATGCCTGCGCCGAGACCACCAAGCGGGCCTCCGCCCTGCCCCAGGCCGAGACGGTGAAGGCCGCGGGCTGCGACATGCTGTGCCTGACGGACAGCGTAGACGAGTTCGTGATGCAGATGCTGGGCAAATACGAGGAGAAGGACTTCTGCAACGTCACCAACGACGACCTGGGCCTGGAGAGCGAGGACGAGAAAAAGCAGGCCGAGGAAAAGGCCGAGCAGTCCAAGGAGCTGCTGGACTTCGTGAAGGAGAGCCTGGGCGGCGCGGTGGAATCGGTGCGCATCAGCCATAAGCTCAAAAGCCAGCCGGTGTTTCTGACCACCGACGGCGAGGTGACCCTGGAGATGGAGAAGTACTTCCAGAGCCTGCCCGGCGTGCCCGAGGCCGAGCGCATCAAGGCCAAGCGGGTCCTGGAGCTGAACGGCGCCCATCCCGCCTTCGCCGCCCTGCAAAAAGCATACGAAGAGGACAAGCCCCGGGCCGCGCGCCTTTCCATGGTGCTGCTGGCCCAGGCCCAGCTGATCGCGGGCCTGCCGCTGGACGACCCCGCGGCCTACACCGAGCTGGTGTGCGGCCTGTTCTGATCCATAGCGAAGCAGCAGCGCCCTCCGGCAATAGCCGGAGGGCGTCTCTTTTGGCTTGGGTCCGCGCTCACACGGTGATCAGATAGGGGTGCTCCAGCAGATACTGCAGATCCCGGAACACATTGCCCACCGCCTGACCGTCCACCACCTGGTGGTCGAAGGTCATATACATGTGCATCATGTCCCGCGGCGCCAGGGTCCCGTCCGGCATATACCGGGGCTTTCTCACCGTCCGGCCGAAGCCGAAGATCGTCACCTCCGGCGCGTTCAGGATGGGGGTGGAGATGTCGATCGGGAACATGCCCACATTGGACACCGTGACGGTGCCGCAGCCCTGTTCGCCGGCCTGCAGGCGCTTTTCCCTGGCGCGGGCGCTCAGATCCTTGGCCGCCATGCTCAGCTGGGTCAGGGACAGGGTGTCGGCGTTTTTGATCACCGGGACCATCAGCCCGCCCTCCGTGGCCACGGCCAGCGACAGCTGCACATGGGCGTGGGAATAGAAGGTCTTTCCGTCAAAGGTGCCGTTGAGCAGCGGATATTTCTTCATCACCTTGCACACCGCGGCGCAGAGCAGGTCGTTCACCGTTATCCGGCAGCCCAGATATTCCTGGCTCTCCACCAGCTCCTGCCGCAGGGCCAGCAGGTCTGTCACATCCACCTCGCACACCGCCGAGCACTGGGCGGTCTGCTGGAGGCTTTGGAACATGTTCCTGGCGATGGTCTTGCGCACGCCCGTCCAGGGGATGGCGGTGACCTCGTCCGCCGCGGGGACGGCGGCCTCCGCCGGCGCGGGCGCGGTGCTGCGCGCGTCCAGGTACGCGGTCACGTCCTTGGCGGTGATGCGCCGCCCATCGGGGCCGCCGCTGGCCGTCACCTCCGCCAGATCGATCCCCGCCTGGCGGGCCATCTTCCGGGCCAGGCCCGTGGCACGAAAGTGCCGTCCGCCGATGCGGCCGGGCGTCTCCGGCACAGAGGCAGACACAGGCGCGGGCGCCTCCGCCGCCTGGGCCGCCGGAGCGGCAGGCGCGCCGCTCACCAGCTGGTCGTATTCCTCTTTCGTGTCGGTGACCACGGCGATGGGCGCGCCCACGGCCACCGTGTCGCCCACAGCGGCCAGGATGTGCAGATATCCCCCGTGGACGGTCTCGTATTCGATGGTGTTCTTCTCGTTTTCGTATTCCATGATGGCCTGGCCTTTTTGGACCAGGTCCCCCTCGGCGGCCAGCCACTGGCCGATGGTGCCCTCGATCATGGTCAGGCCGGCCTTGGGCATAACGATCTCAGTACGCATGGGTCCGTCTCCTTTCCCGCTCAGAGCGCGGCGCGGACAGCCGCGCAGATGCGCTCCACGGAGGGGACGGCGGTCTTTTCCATGGGGATGTTGTAGGGCATGGGCACGTCCAGCGCCGCCACCCGCAGGATGGGGCCGTCCAACTCGTCATACTGCTCCTCCTGGAACCGGGCGGCCAGCTCCGCGCCCACGCCGGAGGTCTTGTTGCCCTCCTCCACGATGGCGGCGCGGTGGGTCTTGGCCAGAGACGCGTAGATGGTCTCCGTATCCAGCGGGGCGAGGGTGCGCGGGTCGATGACCTCCAGCTCGATGCCCTCCCGGGAGAGGATCTCCGCCGCCTCCAGCGCACGGGGCACCATCAGGCCGATGGCCACCACGGTCATGTCCCGGCCAGAGCGCTTCACGTCCGCCTTGCCGATGGGGATGGTGTAGTCGCTCTCGTAGAGCGCGTCGTCGATCTCCTGCTTGACCTGGTAAAGCTGCTTGGGCTCGCAGAACAGCACCGGGTTATCGGAACGGATGGCGCTCTTTAAAAGTCCCTTGGCGTCATAGGCGCAGCTGGGGGTGATGATCGTCAGGCCGGGCGCGTGCATAAACAGGCTCTCCGTCACGTTGGAGTGCTCCGCGCCGGCGCCGTTGGCGCAGCCCTCGGCGCAGCGGATGACCAGGGGCAGCTTGTACTCCGGGCCGTGCATATACCGCCACTTGCTGACCACGTGGAATATCTCCGTAAAGGCGACCATGGTGAAGTCCGCGTACATCAGCTCCACGCAGGGGCGCAGGCCCGTCATGGCCGCGCCGGCGGCGGTGGCCACGATGGCGGTCTCCGCGATGGGGGTGTTGCGCACCCGCTTGGGGCCGAATTCCTCCAGCATCCCACGGGTGATGCCGAAGATGTTGCCGAACTGGGCCACATCCTCGCCGTAGATCAGCACCTTTTCATCCCGGCGCATCTCCTCCTTGAGGGCGTCGCCGATGGCCTTGGCATAGGTAACTTTCATGGTCTTGCCTCCTTCCCGCTCACGCGTACAGCCCGTCGAAGATCTCCTCCGCCGTCATGGCGGGGGCAGCCTCCGCATGGGCGATGGCGGTCTCCATCTGTTCGTCGAACCCGGCGCGCATGGCGGCCAGCTCCGCTTCCGTGACCACGCCCTCCTTCAGGAGCATCGCCTCCAGGTTTTTCACGCAGTCATGGTTCTCTACCCATTCCTTGGTGACCTCGGCGTCCCGATAGGCGCACTGGTCGCCCTCAAAGTGGCCGCGCCAGCGGTAGTCTTTGCACTCCAGCACCGCCGGGCCGTTTCCGGCGCGCACATAGTCGCTCATCTTCTTCGCCGCCCGGTATACGTCCAGCACATCGGTGCCGTCGGCCACCTCTGAGGGCATGCCGTAGCCCGCGGCCCGGTCCGCCAGCGCGTTGGGCACGGGGATGGTGCTGCTGGCGGGGGTGGAGATGGCGAAGCCGTTGTTCTCGCAGATGAACAGCACCGGCAGCTTCCAGGCCGCCGCCAGGTTCATGGCCTCGTACACGGGCCCCCGGCTGGAGGTGCCGTCGCCCATGAACATATAGGAGACGTTGGGCCGCTGCTCATAGTCGATGGTCAGCGCCGCGCCCACGGCCACGCCGGTATCGCAGCCCAGGGTGCCGGACATGCCCAGCACGCCCGTGCGCAGCTCGCCGATGTGCAGACTGCCGCCCCGGCCGCCGGAGTTGCCGGTCTTTTTGGCCAGCAGCTCGCCGAAGAACATGTCCAGATCCGTGCCCAGCATCCAGGGCATGGAGATGGGCCGGTGGGTCAGCTTGAAGTAATCCCCCGGCTGGCGGGTGGACAGCACGCCCACATAGGTGGCCTCCTGGCCCACGCCGCTGTGCACATGGCCGGGGACACGCCCCTGGGCGTACAGGTCGCAGAGCTTCTCCTCCAGCAGGCGGGTCTCCAGCAGGTCCTTGTGGATCTGCCTCAAAAATCGCGCTTCATATTGCATGATTGGCTCCTTCCAATATCGTTCCCGTGTGGTCAGGGCACCAGGATCATCTTGCCCGGCGCGCCGGACCGGATGGCCCCGATGGCCTTGTCGAAGTCCTCCAGGGGGTATACGCCCCCGATCACCGGCTCCAGGGAGAGGCCGGGGTCCCGCAGGATATCCATGCAGTCGTCCCAGGTCTCGAACATCCGCCGGCCGGAGATGCCCGTATAGGTGATCTCCCGATAGATGATGTCCTCGGTCAGGTCGATGGGGATCTCCCCATTGGGCAGGCCCACGGACACCAGGATGCCGCCCTTGCGCAGGCTCCGCAGACCGGAGACGATGGCCCGGCCGCTGCCGCTGATGTCGATGGCGGCGTCCGCGCCGTGGCCCTCCGTGGCCGCCAGCACGGCCTTGATGACATCCTCCCTGCCGCTGTTGACGGTGATGTCCGCGCCCATGGTCCTGGCCAGGGCCAGCTTCTCGTCGAAGAGGTCGCAGGCGACGATCTTCGCCGCCCCGTGGACCCGGCAGGCGCCGATGGCCATCAGCCCGATGGGGCCGCAGCCGCTGACCAGGACGGTCTTGCCCTTCACGTCGGCCCGCTCCACCCCGTGCACGCCCGCGCCCATGGCCTCCAGCATGGCGCCCATCTCATAGCTGACGCCCTCCGCCAGGGGCACCGCGCAGCCGGCCGGCACCGGGGCGTACTCGGCGAAAGCCCCCGGCTCGGTGACGCCGAACAGCTTCATGTTCTCGCAGATGTGGGGATTGCCCGTCCGGCAGGAAAAGCAATGCCCGCAGGGGATGTGGGTCTCCACGCTGATGCGGTCGCCCACCTTCAGGTCCGTGACGGCGGCGCCCACTCGCACGATCTCGCCGGCCGTTTCATGGCCGAACACGATGGGCAGGTTCTTCATCCGGTTGGCCGCCCACTCGTTCCAGGCGAGGATGTGCATATCCGTGCCGCACACGGCGGTGGCGTGCACCTTCATGAGCACCTCGTCGTCCTTTATCTCCGGGATGGGCAGGTCGGTGCGGTATTCATACCCGGGGCCGGCGCTCATCTTGCATATGCCGCGCATGGCAGCCTGCATGGTATCGCTCTCCTCTCTATGCTCTCAGCCTTTCGGCCGGAATGCTCCGAATTTAGAAGAAGGGCCCGAAGGTTTCGCGCTTCGGGCCCTTCCGAACGGATGTTTACTTATTGGGGGTGTGGATGGCGCGCTTTTCCGCGTGCAGCGCCGCCTCCCGCAGCGTCTCGGTGACGGTGGGGTGGCTGTGGATGGTGGCGATGATCTCGTCCAGGGTCATCTCCTCGCCGATGGCCAGCGCGCCCTCGGCGATCAGGTCCGTGGCTCTGGGCCCGATGATGTGCATGCCCAGGATCTCGCCGTACTCCTTGCCGGCGATGATCTTCACCAGGCCCTCGCCGCCGTTGATGATCAGGGCTTTGCCGTTGGCGCTCATGGGGAACTTGCCGACCTTATAGTCCAGGCCCTTGGCCTTGCACTGTTCCTCGGTCAGACCCACGGACGCCGCCTCCGGCTCGATGTACACGCAGGTGGGGTTGGTCTTTTCATCGTAGAGCGCGTCGATGCCCATGATGTTCTCGGCCGCCACCTCGCCCATGGCGGAGGCGGTGTGGGCCAGTTGGGCGTGGCCCAGCACGCAGTCGCCGATGGCGTACACGCCCGGCACGCTGGTCTGCATCCGATCGTTGACCACGATGCGGCCCCGGTCGTTCTCGAGCTTGCCGGCCTCCAGGTCCAGGCTGGCGGTATTGGCCCGGCGGCCGATGGCCACCAGCACCTTCTCCGCCTCGAAGGAGACAATCTCGCCGGCCTTATTCTTGCAGACCACCTTGGCGCCCACGGGGGAGGGCTCCACGGACTGCACCGGGCACTCCAGATTGAACTCCATGCCCATCTTCTTCATGTGCTGCACGCCGATCTTGGTCAGGTCGCCGTCCAGCATGGGCAGCATGTGGTCCAGCGCCTCCACCACCGTGATCTTGGTGCCGAAGGCCGCGTAGGCGCAGGCCAGCTCCAGGCCGATGACGCCGCCGCCGATGACCACCATGCTCTTGGGCAGCTTCTCCAGGCTCAGGGCCCCGGTGGAGTCGATGCAGTTGGGGTTCTCCTTCAGGCCGGGGATGGGAGGCGTGGCGTTGACGGAGCCCGTGGCCACGATGATGCCGTCGGCGGTCATGGTCTCGGAAGAGCCGTCCGCCTTTTTGACAGACAGCTTGCCGGGGCCCACGAACTTGGCCTCGCCGTCCACGACCTTGACCTTGTTCATTTTCAGCAGGCCGGCCACGCCGCCGGTGAGCTTCTTGGAGATGTCGTTCTTATGCTTGATGATCTGGGGGAAGTTGATGCTGACGCCGGATACCTCGACACCGATCTCCTTTCCCTGGTTTTTGATGTCCTCCACCAGCTCCGCGCTGTGCAGCAGGCACTTGGTGGGGATGCAGCCGATGTTCAGGCAGGTGCCGCCCAGGTGCTCGCGCTCGATGAGGGTCACCTTCGCGCCCAGCTGCGCCGCCCGGATGGCGGCCACATAGCCGCCGGGGCCGCCGCCCACCACGATGACGCTCGCGTCGCCGGCGGGCTTTGCCGGGGCGGGAGGCACGGGGGCTGCCGCCTTGGGGGCGAGGGCAGGAGCGGGCGCCGGGGCCTTGGGAGCAGGCGCGGCGGCGGGGGCGGCCGGGCCGCCCGCCTTCTCGCCGGGCTGGCCGATGTAGGCCAGCAGGCCCTTCACGGGCACGTCCTCGTCCTCGTGGGCCACGATCTTCAAGAGCACGCCGTCATGCTCGCTATTGAGCTCGTTGGTCAGCTTGTCGGTGGTGATCTCCACCAGCGGCTCGCCCGCCTTCACGGCGTCGCCCTCCTTTTTCAGCCACTTGGAGACGGTGCCCTCCTCCATGGTCAAACCCAGCTGGGGCATCAGTACTTCGAAAGCCATTTGCCGTGTCCTCCCGTTACAGTACGATGCTCATGGGGCTCTGGAGCAGATCCCGCAGAGCCATCTGGAACTTGGCGACGACCGCGCCGTCCAGCAGCCGGTGGTCCAGCGTCACGCTCAGGCGCATGACCTTGCGCACGGTGACCGCGCCGGCGTCGTCCAGGGCCAGCTCGTCCTGGATCGCGCACACGCCCAGGATGGCCGCGTCGGGCTGGTTGATGATGGGGGTAAAGGTCTCGATGCCGAACATGCCCAGGTTGGACACGGTGAAGGTAGAGCCCTTGTACTCCTCCGGCAGCAGCTTGTTGGTCTTGGCCCGCTCGGCCAGGTCCTTGGCCGCCGCGCTCAGCGCGTCCAGGCCCAGCTTATCCGCGTCCCGGATGACCGGCACGATGAGCCCGGCGTCCAGCGCCACGGCCACGCCCAGGTTGACGTGGGCCCGCTGGATGATCTGGTCGCCGTCGAAGGCCACCAGCATCTCGGGATGCTGGCTCAGGCACTTGGCCGTGGCCTTGAGCACCAGGTCGTTGACGGAATACTTCTTGCCGGTGGTCTCCAGCAGCATCTTGCGGAACTTCATCAGTTCGGTGACGTCCACCTTGATGTTCTGGGTCACGGGCGGGATCTCGGTGTGGGACTGGAGCATCCGCTCGGCCACCACCTTGCGCATGCCGGTCAGCTTCACCACGGTGTCGCCCTCCATCAGCTCCAGACGGCCGGCGGGCGCCTTGGGCGGCACGGGCGGCTTGGGGCCGGGTGCGGGAGCGGGAGCCGGGGCAGCGGGGGCTGCGGCGGCGGCCAGGATGTCCTTGAGCACGATGCGGCCGGAGGGGCCGGTGCCGGCGATGCCGGTATAGTCCACGCCCATCTTGGCCGCGGTCTTGCGGGCCAGGGGGCTGATGCGGATGCGCTTGCCACCCACAGCGGCAGGCGCCGGTGCAGGCGCAGCGGCAGCCGCAGGAGCGGCGGGGGCCGCCTCGGCAGCGGGGGCGGGAACAGCGGGGGCGTCGCCCACGGCCTCGCCGGGCTGGCCGATGTAAGCCAGCAGGCCCTTGACGGGGATGTCCTCCCCCTCCTGGGCCACGATCTTCAAAAGCACGCCCTCAAACTCGCTCTCGATCTCGTTTGTGAGCTTGTCGGTGGTGATCTCGGCGATGGGGTCGCCCACCTTCACGGCGTCGCCCTCATGCTTGAGCCAGGCGGAGACGGTGCCCTCCTCCATGGTCAGGCCCAGCTGGGGCATCAATACTTCATGTGCCATGTGTCAGACCCTCCCTTACTTGTTCAGGACGTGCTTGACGGCCTTGGCAATGGTCTCGGGGTGGGGGAAGTTCTCGTCCTCCAGCACGGGGCTGAAGGGGGAGACGATGTTCAGCCCGCACAGACGCTCCACAGGGGCGTCCAGCTCGTCGAACAGCTCCTCGGCGATCTGGGCGGAGAGCTCGCCGGCGTAGCTGCCGCGCTTGACCTCCTCGGACACGATCAGCACATTGTGGGTCTTGCTGACGGACGCGGCGATGGCCTCCCAATCCAGGGGCACCAGGCTCCGCAGATCCAGCACCTCCACGTCGATGCCCTCGGCGGCCAGGTTTTCGGCGGCCTCCATGGCGAAGTTCACCTGGCGGCTCCAGGTGATGAGGGTGAGGTCCTTGCCCTCGCGCTTGACCTTGGCCTTGCCCAGGGGGATCAGGTACTCCTCCTCGGGGATCTCTTCCTTCTTGGCGTACAGCAGCTTGTTCTCCAGGCTGACGACAGGGTCGTCGTCCCGGATGGCGCTCTTGATCAGGCCCTTGGCGTCCTCAGCGCAGCTGGGGGCTATCACTTTCAGGCCGGGGAAGTGGCAGAACAGCGCTTCCAGGGACTGGGAGTGGTGGCCGGCGTTGCGGCGGCCGGCGCCCATGGGGCAGCGCAGCACCATGGGAACGGTGGCCTGACCGCCGGTCATGTAACGGGTCTTGGCGGCCTGGTTGAAGATGGGGTCAGCGGCCACGGTGATGAAGTCGTTGTACATCAGCTCCACCACGGGACGCAGCCCGCGCATAGCCGCACCCACGGCCATGCCGCAGAAGCCCTCCTCGGAGATGGGGGTATCGATGACGCGGTTGGGGCCGAACTCATCCAGAAAGCCGGTGGTAACGCCGAACACGTTGCCCATCACGGCCATGTCCTCACCGATGATGAAGACGTTCTCGTCGCGAACCATTTCCTCATGCAGGCCCTCGCGCAGAGCCTTGCTGAAGGTGATCTTCTTGCTCATCTCTCCACACACCTTTCATTATCCATGGCGTACACATCGGTCGTGACCTCGGCCAGATCGGGATAGGGGGACTCGTCGGCGAACTTGACGGCGGCGTCCATCTCGGCCTTGGCCTCGTCCTTGATCTTCTGCAGCTCTTCCTCGGTGGCGCCGGCGGCCAGCAGCTTCTTGCCCAGCTTCTCGATGGGGTCGTTTGCCAGCGCCTTCTCCATGTACTCGGCGGGACGGTACACCGCCGGGTCGCCGCAGTAATGGCCCTGATAGCGGTAGACCTTCGCCTCCAGCACGTAGGGGCCCTTGCCGGAACGGGCGTGGTCCATGGCCTTGCACATAGCCTCGTACACCGCCAGCACGTCGGTGCCGTCCACCACGGCATAATCCACGCCATAGGCGGCCGCGCGGGTGGCCAGGTCGGGGGTGTTGGTGACGCGGTGGATCTCGGTGGAGACGCCGTAGCAATTGTTCTCGATGAACCACACCAGCGGCAGCTTCCAGGTGGCGGCCATGTTCAGGTTCTCATGGAAGGTGCCCTCGTTGGTGGAGCCGTCGCCGAAGCAGCCCACGGTGACGGAATTGTCGCCCTTGATCTTGGAGGCCAGCGCGGAGCCGGCGGAGATGCCCTGGCCGGCGCCCACGATGCCGTTGGCGCCCAGGTGGTTGGCCTTGGACATGTCGGTGATGTGCATGGAGCCGCCCTTGCCCTGGCAGTAGCCGGTCTTTTTGCCGAACAGCTCCGCCATGGCCATGTTGGGGTCCATGCCCCGGGCGATGGCGTGGCCGTGGCCCCGGTGGGTGGAGGTGAAGAAGTCCTGGGGCTGGATGGCGGCGAAAGCGCCCGCCGCCGCGGCCTCCTGGCCGATGCTCAGGTGGATGTTGCCCGCCAGCATGCCCTTGGTGAAGCACTCCGCCGCGTGCTCCTCGAACTCCCGGACGCGGCACATCGTGCGATAGAACCCGAGCAGCTGCTCTTTGGAATACTTTTCAGTGGTCTTTTTCTTCGTAGCCAAAGTCTATCACGCCTTTCTAAAATATTGATGCGATCTATTTTGTGGCCTCACTCCTGCCGGGGAGCAAAGAGGGGGACCTCCAATTCGTTGTCAAATTTGCGGCCCATTACCAGGCCGGCCAGCTCCGCGATCACCACATCCACGGTGAGCAGCACCTTCGTGCCCTCCACCAGATGGCCGCCGTGGGCGTTGCCGTGGCGGTCGCTGAGGCTGATATGTACGTGCAGGTTGGTGTTTCCCTCGTCGTCGTGGCAGATGATGCCGGCGGCGCTGGTCAGTTCGATGGGGCCGGTCAGGTGCAGCACCTCGCCGTAGCCATAGCCGGCCTTCTTCTCCGGCAGCTCCACGGGGTTGCAGAACTTCACCCCGTCCAGGCTCCCGATGGCGCTGAGAATGACGCCGTTGTTGATGCCGTAGCGCCGGCAGGCCTCCTCCAGGCCCAGGAGAACGTCCGTCCCCGGACGGAGCCGGATGGCGACCACACGCTTGAGGGTGCCCTCCGCGGTTTCCATAATATCGCTCATAATACCTCTCCTTATCTGATTTCGGCATTTCTGCCGGCATTTTGGGCGCAAAAGAGAACACGTGGCGACATTTCTGCCGCCACGTGCTTTCTCTTCAACGCAACCGAAAGTTGGTATCAGGGAAGTTTAACTCGTGATTGCGGCTATTGGATTGAAACGGTAAGGATTACTCCGCGGCCTCTTCCACGGGGGCGGTGAAGGCGTCGATCAGATCCTGGCCGATGATGTCGGCGAACTCCTCATAGCAGGGAGCGGCGACTTCACGGAACTCCTCGGCGGCCTCTTCGGTCAGCTCGGTGACCTCAACGCCAGCCTCTTCCCACTTGGCCAGCACTTCCTGGTCGCCCTCACGCTCCAGGACACGCTGATTCTGGGCAGCCTTCAGGCCGCACTCGTCAACGATCTGCTGCAGCTCGGGGGACAGGGAGTTGTACAGGTCCAGGTTCATGGTGAAGAAGATGCAGTCATAAACGCCGGTCCAGTAGGTGACGTACTTCTGCACTTCCTGGATGGAGGCGCCGTCAGCGGTGGGCAGGGGGTTCTCCTGGCCGTCGTAGGTGCCGGTCTGCAGGCCGGTGTAGACCTCGGACCAGTTGGCGTTGGCATAGTTGGCGCCCCACAGCTCATACTCGCGGTTCAGCAGGTCGGAGCCGGCGACACGGATCTTCAGGCCAGCCATATCGTCAACGCAGGTGATGGGACGGACGCTGTTGGTGACATGCCGGAAGCCGTTCTCGGCGATGCCCAGCAGATGCAGGCCCATGCTCTCCACGATCTCGCCCACGGCCTTGCCGGCCTCGCCGTCCAGCTTGGCATCGACATCCTCGAAGGAGCTGAACAGGAAGGGCAGGGAGACGACGTTCAGGCGCTGATCAAAGCTGGAGTAAATGATGTTGGAGTGGGCGGACAGGTCGATGGTGCCGTCCATAACGCCCTGGATGCCTTCGGTCTGGTTGCCGGCGGTCAGCTGGTCGGCAGCGTAGACGGTGACGGTGACGGCGCCGCCGGTGGCGTCGCTGACCATCTGGCCGAAATCGTTGCCCATCTGGGCCCAGCAGGTGTTCTCGGTGGCGGAGCAGGTGTAGGACCAGTTCATCTCCTCGAACTCGCCGTCGGCGAACGCGGGGGCGCTCAGGCTCAGGACCATGACCAGGGCCAGAGCAAGGGTGAGAAGCTTCTTCATGGGTAATGTTTCCTCCTTAAAAAATTGTTTGCGTTTCTTATCTGAAACCGCTCGCGCGGCGACAGAACAGGTTTACAGGCTTACTTGAACAGCAGCACCGTGGAGAAGAAGGGCACGTAGGTGACGATGAGCAGCGTGACGACGCAGGCCACGATCATGGGCCAGACCGCCTTGGAGATGCTCATGATGTTCACCTTTGTCTTGTCCCTGATGTCCTGGAGCTTTTCCGACAGGCCGATGGCCACGAACAGGTTCACGCCCACGGGCGGGGTCACCTGACCGATGGCCAGGTTCACGGTGGAGAGCACGCCGAAGTGGATGGGGTTGATGCCCAGCTGGGTGGCCACGGGGTACATGATGGGGATGAAGATGTACATGGCGGAGTTGGCGTCCACGAAGCAGCCGGCGATCAGGAAGATGACGTTGACCACGATCAGGAAGATGTACTTGTTGCCGGAGATGTTCAGCAGCAGGGACTGGGCCGCCTTGGAGATGCCGAACACGGTGCAGCTGTAGGAGAACAGGGTGGCCGCGCCGATGATCAGCATGATGCTGGCGGTGCTCTTGCCGGAGTCCACCAGGATGGCGTACAGGTCCTTGAGCTTGACCTCCCGGTAGATGACGATGCCCACGAACAGGCCGTAGATCACGGACACGGCCGCGGCCTCGGTCGGGGTGAAGAAGCCGCCGTAGATGCCGCCCAGGATGATGACGGGCATCAGGAAGCCCCAGAAGGCGGTGCGGAAGCTCTTCCACCGCTCGCCCCAGGAGGCCTTCTCCCGGGACGCGGGCAGACCCTTGCGCCGGACCTCGATCATGATGATGACCACCAGGGCCAGGCCCATCATGATGCCGGGGAGGATGCCGCCCATGAACATGTCGCCCACGGACACGCCGGTGATGGAGGCGTAGACCACGAACGCGATGGACGGCGGTATGACGATAGCGATGGACGACGCCGTGGCCATCATGGCCGAGGAGAAGGGGGCGGAGAAGCCGCCGCGGTTGATCATGGCGGGGATCAGGATGATGCCCAGGGCCGCCACGGTGGCCGGGCCGGAGCCGGAGATGGCGCCGAAGAAGCAGGCCACCACCACGCACACGATGGCGATGCCGCCCCGCCGGTGGCCGATGCAGTCGTCGATGAACTGGACCAGCCGCGTGGAGATGCCCGCCTTGGCCATGATGTTGCCGCTCAGTACGAAGAAGGGGATGGCCAGCAGCAGGAACTTGGCCATGCCGTTATAGAAGTTGGAGGAGATGATGCTCATGACCTGGGGCACGCCGAACTTGCCAGAATAGAAGATGGCGGAGATGGCGGACACGCCCAGGCTGACGCCGATGGGGACGTTCAGGAACAGCAGGATGAAGAAGGTGCCGAACAGGATAAAGTTGATCATTTGTCCTGGCCTCCTTCCTCAAGCTCAGGCTTCGCAGCCAAAAAATCGATACAGTACTCCACCGTATGCAGCAGCAGCAGCACCGCGCCGATGGGCAGGAAGATCTGGAACACCCACTCCGGCCAGCGCAGCGAAGAGGTGAGCTTGCCGTTGTTCATGACGGTGATGACCTTGTCATAACCGGCCTTGAGGATGAATGCCCAGAAAACGCAGTCGGCCACCGTGCAGATGATGACCAGCACCTTCTGGCCCTTCCTCTTGAGGCGGTCGAATACCAGCGAGAGGGTGATGAGGCCGCCCTCGCGGACACACAGGGCGCAGCCGAGCATGATCAGCAGCACGAACAGGTTGATGACCAGCTCCTCCGTCCAGGCGAACTGACTGGTGGTCAGCTTACGTACTACGACGTTGACGAAGGTGATCACGGTGACGAACACCAGAACGAGGCTCATGACGATCTTCTCGATCTCGGCGATCACATCCATGATCTTTTTGTAGACTTTCATGCGATCAATCCCTTCATGTAGACTATCTCCACAGAGCCGCTGCTCTGAATGTGGACGTGCTTGCGTTTTCCCGCGGATGTGCTATAATGACCGGCAACATCGACTTAGCAAGGAGGCCGCGCCATGGCTCGCTGTGAGCTCACCCTCGTCGCCAACGCCGGGCTTCTGATCCGCCTGGGCCCCTCTGTCATCCTGGCCGACGCGCTTCATGACAGACAGGTGGAGAGCTGGTCCACCGTTACCGAGGACCGCTGGCGGACGCTGCAGACGCTTCTTCCCGCGGCGGGCCCGGATCTCATCCTGTTCACCCACTGCCACCCGGACCACTTCTCCCCCAGGCTCACCGCCCGGGCCATGGAGCGCTGGCCGGGGGCCAAGCTCGTTCTGCCGGAGCAGCGGCTGGCCGGTCAGCGGCTGGTGGACGCCCAGCGGGAGACGGTGTCTCTGCCGGGGAGCACAGTCCATCTGGCGCGGCTGCCCCACGAGGGGGCGGCGTTCGCTAAGGTGCGCCACTATGGCTGCGTGCTGGAGCACGGGGACTTTCGTCTGCTTCTGACGGGGGACTGCGCGCTGTGCGCCGAGGCCCTGGCGGCCTTCGCCGGCGACTGCGGGCCCATCGACGCCGCCATCGCGCCCTTTCCCTGGCTCACCCTCCGCCGGGGACGGGAGTTCCTTCAGGAACGCGTCCGGCCGGGGCGGCTCGTCATCTGCCATCTGCCCTTCGCCGGAGAGGATATGTACGGCTACCGGACGGCGGCGCAAAAGGCCGCGCCCTTGTGGCAGGCCTCCCCGCTCACGCTCCTGACCGAGCCCTTCCAGCGGATCACCATCGACTGACGGGACGCGCTTCGGCGCGTCCTTTTGCCGTTCCAAAATCTCTTTATGGGATAACTCCTATCCCATACAAAAGCGGGTACCCGCTTTTCCTGTCGATTTCAATCAACCTTCGCCCGAGGCGAAGAGAGTGTCCATCACCTGGTCCGCCCGGATGGCGCCGAAAAGCTCGCCCACGGGGAACCGCTCCAGAACGGCCCCCACGTCCTCCCGCCGGAAGGGACATCCCCTCAGCGCCTGGCACAGGCCGTCCAGCGGCGACACGGCCAGAAAATCGCCGTAAAAGACGATGTCCGTGATGCGCCCCTGCTCCACGTTGACCCGGGTCTCCAGGGTCCCGCCCTCGAACCGGCGGCGGTC
Organism: uncultured Oscillospiraceae bacterium; assembly: GCA_947624065.1. GTDB lineage: Bacteria > Bacillota > Clostridia > Oscillospirales > Oscillospiraceae > CAJOIG01. Next base: position 27,969 of record CANQIO010000014.1, read on the forward strand.
TTTTCTCGTATACTTGGGCGAGCGGCCGTAATTCCAGGCCCAGGTGTCGTATTTCTCCGCTTTCAGCGCCTGCACCGCGGCCAGCTCTTCCTCCGTCAGGGAGGTCTCCGTAAGGCCGCCGGCGGCCAGCGAGGTCTTGAGGTAGGCCCAAAATCCCGGCAGGGTCATGTCCTCCTGCAGGAAGGCGCGGATGTTCCCCACCCGGCTGCGGACGGACTTGGTGCTCTTGGAGGAAAACTTCTCCGGGTCCGCCCGGAGCGCCCCCGCTACCATGGCCGGGTCCGCGTCGAACAGCAGACATCCGTGGTAGAGGATCCGTCCGCCCACCAGCCGCTGGGCCGTGCCGGACACCTTTCGTCCCCGGACCAGGATGTCGTTCCGGCCGGAGGCCTCCGCCTCCAGTCCCAAGCCCCGCAGCGCCTCCACCACCGGGCGGGTGAACCGCTCCAGCGTGAGGGTGCCGGCATCGCCGGCATCGGTGATGAAGGAGTAATTCAGGTTTCCCAGGTCGTGGTAGACCGCCCCGCCGCCGGTCATCCGGCGGACCACGTCGATGCCGTGGGCGTCCACGAAGTCCCGGTCGATCTCCTCCTCGGTGTTCTGGTTCTGGCCGATCACGACGGTGCTGCGGTTCTGCCACAGCATCAAATAGTCGCCCTCCCGCCGGCGCTCCAGAACGACCTCTTCAAAGGCCAGGTTATAGTGGGGATCCAGACTGTGGGTCTCGAGATAATAGGTCATAGCGCCTCTCCGTAAGGGCCGCGGACCACGCGGTTTGGTCCGTTGGTCATACCAACCGACCAAATTAAAAACTATCACACGCGCGGCGGAGTGTCAAGCGGGAACAAAAAGGGCCGGTCCAGAAATTCACCGGCAAAATTTGCGCAGTTTGCACAAAATAATAGCACAACAGGCAAAATCAGTCCAGATCCGGGTATTCCTGGGAGAATTTCCGGACGATCTGGAGGTGGTTTTCCATCTCCTGCCGGGCCCGCTCCGGGTCCCGATCCTTCACGGCGTTATAGATCAGCACGTGGGACTCATAGGCGACGCGGGGATAATCCGGCCGCTCGAAAAAGCGGTCCCGGATGCCGGCGATCATGCTGTTGACCAGGTGGATGGCGGCGGCCAGGAGCGCGTTGTGGCTGGCGACGGCCAGCGCCTCATGGAAGCCCACGTCGGTCATGGGGTCCTCGGGGTGGGCCTTCATCCGCCGCAGGCAGTTGGCCAGCGCGGCCAGGTCCTCTTTCGTGGCGCGCTGGGAGGCCAGCTCCGCGATGGCGCACTCGTTGATGCGCCGAAATTCCAAAAACTCCTCCTGGATGTCATCCCGGTTGGAGACCCGCACGAAGGAGATAGAGTTGCGGATGAAATCCGCGTCCCGGATGACCGCCTTCCGGTTGCCCCGGGACTCGATGGCACCCAAAAACTCCAATACCGCCAGGCACTCCCGCAAAGAGCCCCTGCCGATGCCCAGTTTTTCCGCCAGGTCCCGCTCAGAGGGCAGCTCGTCTCCCACCTGGATGGTGCCCCGCTCCAGGGCGGAGATCAGCGACTGCATCACCAGCTCCGGGACCTTGGGCGATGTCTGAATCCGTTCCAGCGTCATAAAGCCCCTCCTTCTTGGTATTACCACCATACCATCGTACCGTGGCAATGTCAAGCGGGAGGGGCTCAGCCTGTGGGATGAAAATCAAACCCGGTTTTTGTGGAAACTGACAGAAGTTTTTCTTATTTCAACCGCGGACGCCGGAGGGTCCCATAGACGAAGGGCGCCGCCAGCGCCAGCACGATGACCGCCGCCGCGGCGAGATCGGAGGTGCCGGTGTACATGGTCCAGCCCAACACCGCCAGCCCGGCGGCCAGCCACGTCCATCCGGCAAAGCGGTGGACCGCCTGCCAGCTGTCGCCCCGCTGGGTGAAAGCAAAGCGCAGGGCCAGCCGGGAGTCCTTGGGGCAGTCCCACATATGGGCGCCCAGCATCAGCAGCGCCAGCGCCAGCACGCAGGGCGTGACGAACAGCGCCGAGTAAGGCAGGTCCGCCGCCTGGAACATCATGCCCCCGCAAAAGAGCACGCTCAGCACCGGAAAGCCCCACCGGCCCACCAGCCGCACCGGCGTCTTGGGCATGGTCATGCGCTTTTGGTTGATCCAAAGCTGGGCATGGCAGATCCCGTTCAGCACGCACATCAGCCCCGGCAGCCCAAACACCACCATGTACCGGGGCAGGGAGTCGTCCCGTCCGTCGGACAGGATCAGCCCCGTGGGCACGACGGCCGGCATCTGACCCCACAGCCGCAGGCCCAGCACAGCGGGCAGAGCGCAGGCGACAGTGGTGACCACAGCCAGAAGGAGCGCCTTGTCACGGGTGACATGCTTTCCGAACAGGCGCGCGGCCTCCATCTCCGCCTGGCGGTCCATGGCCTGCTGCTTTTTTACCTTGCTGCTCATAAGCCTGCCTCCCGGGAACGCCCGGAGGCGTCTCTCCGGGCATTGGAAAATATGCGGCGCGGCTGTGGCGCCCGCCGCGTGTACATATTAAATCACAGCGGCTCCGGCCGTGTCAAGTGGGGCGCCCGGTGGCCCCGCGGACACGCCCGGCGCCAAAGGGTTCAGAGAAAGTCCCGCTCGATGATGTCGGCGATCTTTTTGCTGGCGGTCCCGCTGCCATAGGGGTTGCGGGCCCGGCTCATCCGCTCGTACCGGTCTTTGTCCTCCAGCAGCCGCCGGCAGGCGCGGTAGATGACCTCCTCATCCGTCCCCACCAGCTGGAGCGTTCCCGCCTCCAGGCCCTCCGGCCGTTCCGTGGTATCCCGCATCACCAGCACCGGCTTTCCCATCGCCGGCGCCTCCTCCTGCACGCCGCCGCTGTCCGTGAGGATGAAATAGGCGTGGTTCATCAGGTTGTGGAAGTCGAAGGCGTCCAGCGGCTCGATCAGCCGGATGCGGCCGCTCCCCCCCAGCTGCTCATACGCCGCCTGCCGGACGGCCGGATTGGGATGCATGGGGTATACCACCTTCACGTCCGGGAAATCGTCCGCCATCCGCCGGATGGCCCGGAACATGCGGCGCATGGGCTCGCCCAGATTCTCCCGCCGGTGGGCCGTCACGACGATCAGACGGCTGCCCCTCGCCCACTCCGTGAGCTCGCTCCTGTAATCCTCCCGCACCGTCGTCTGCAGCGCGTCGATCACGGTGTTGCCCGTCACATAGATGCTCTCGGGGTCTCTCCCCTCCAGCCGCAGGTTGTACCGGGCCAGCTGCGTAGGCGCGAAGTGGTACTTCGCCGCCAAACTGATGGCCTGGCGGTTATACTCTTCCGGGAAGGGGGTGTGGATGTCGTGGGTCCGCAGTCCCGCCTCCACATGGGCCACGGGGATCTGCTCGTACAGGCAGGCCAGAGACGCGGCGAAAGCGGTGGTGGTGTCGCCGTGGACAAAGACAAGGTCCGGTCCGTATTCCTCCAGGACCCCTTTCATGCCGTTTAGGACGCGCGAGGTGATATCGAACAGGGTCTGATCCTCCTGCATGACCTTCAGGTCGTAATCGGGCGTCACCCCGAAAAGCGCCAGCACCTGGTCGAGCATCTCCCGGTGCTGCCCCGTCACGCATACCCGGACCTCCATCCTCCCCCGCCGGCGGAACTCCCTGACCAGCGGGCACATCTTGACTGCCTCCGGCCGGGTGCCGAATACGACCAACAGCTTTACCATATCCTCCGCCCTCCGCAAATGGCGATAAATCCGAAGCGGTCCCCTGCCTGCCCGCGCAGAAGAGCCTCATATGATCCCACGGATTTATTAATTGTAGCACAGGCACCGGCGGTTTGCAAACCTCTCCGCCGGCAGGCCGCGATCCGAATGCCCCGTATTCATGGCCGGGGCATTGAAAGCCACTTCCGCTTCCGGTATAATAAGAAGAAAAAGGGCCGGCGGGGCCCCAGGGAGGACGGCCATGACAAGGGAAGAGCTCTATCGGTCCATCTACAGCCATGACACGATCTACATCCCCCCTCATGAGGAGGGCAGCGCGGCGCTGGAGGTATCGCTGGGATGCAGCTGGCATCGGTGCGCCTTCTGCGACTTTGCCAGGGACGATTTCCGCCTCATCCCCCTGGACGAGGTGGAGCGGAAGCTGCGCGTGCTGGCCATGCTCCAGCCGGAGCAGACGCGGCTGTTCCTCCTGGGGGAGAACCCCTTCGTGATGGAGCCGGATCGGCTTCTGGAGATCATCGCCATGGGCAGACACTATCTGCCCCGGACAGAGCGCGTGGCCATGTACGCCCGGGTGGACGACGTCCTGCGCCGGACGGACGGGGAGCTGGCCGCCCTGCGCCGGGCGGGGCTGGCAGCGCTGCACATCGGCGTGGAGAGCGGCTGCGACAGTATCCTGCTGCAAATGGACAAGGGCATCACCGCCGCCCAGACCGTGGAGGCGCTGAACCGGCTGAGCGGCGTCGGCATCGACTATTACCTCACCGTCATCCCCGGCCTGGGAGGGCGGGAGCACTCCCGGATGCACGCCATTGAGACGGCCAGGATGCTCAACCGCACCCGGCCCAAGGACATCTGGTGCCTGAAGCTGCACCTGTATGAGGACACGCCCCTTTGGCGGGAGGCCAGGGCCGGCCGCTTCACCATGATGGAGCCGGCGGAGATCCTGCGGGAGGAGAGGCTGATGCTCCAGGAGCTCACCGTGACGGACTGCCTCTTCGAGGACACGACCGTGCTGGACCGCTATACCATCCGGGGGATACTGCCGGAGCAAAAGCCGCAGCTTCTCAGCGCCATCGATTATCTGCTGCTGACCGAGTCCCACGGCGGCTGAGCGCGGTGGGCCGTTGATAGAAAAAGCAAAAGCAGGCCGGGATCTATCGGCCCCTTCGATTGGACAGGGCGTCCCCGGCGGATTATAATAAAATATTGGGAACACAAACGACGGAAGTGAGGCGGCCTTATGACCTACATCGGCATCGACATCGGCTCCACCTGCTCCAAGACGGCGGTCCTGAACGGCGCCGGGGAGGTGGAGGGCCTCTTTGTGCTGCCCACGGGCTGGAGCAGCCTGCAGGCGCTGGAGGACATCCGCCGGGAGCTGGCCCGCCGGGGCATCGATCCGGACGGGTCGGAATGCGTCTCCACCGGCTATGGGCGCAAGGCGGTGCACTTTGCCGTCCGGCAGGTGACGGAGATCAGCTGTCACGCCAAGGGCGCGGCGGCGCTGTTCTCCCATGGGGCGATCAACGTCATCGATGTGGGCGGCCAGGACACCAAGGTCATCAGCTGCCGGGACGGCCGGGTGGAGGAGTTCTATATGAACGACAAGTGCTCCGCCGGCACAGGCAAGTTCGTGGAGATCATGGCCAACCGCCTGAACGTGCCCATCGGGCAGCTGGACGAGCTGGCCAGGGCACGGACCGAGCAGATCGAGATCAGCTCTCTCTGCACCGTGTTCGCCGAGACGGAGATCGTGGCCCTGGCGGGGCAGGGCGTGGCCCGGGAGAACATCGCCTGGGGCGTGCTCAACTCCGTGGCGAAGAAGGTGGCCCAGGAGTACGCCAAGCTGCGGGACGCCGACCGGCCGGTCTATCTGACCGGCGGGCTGTGCCAGTGCGGGTATTTTTTGGAGCTGGTGGGCCAGCGGCTGGGCCAGCCGATAAGCTCCGTACCGGAGGCGCGCTATGCCGGCGCGCTGGGCGCCGCCCTGCTGGCGGCGGGAAGATAAAAAAAGAAGGACCTACACTCGCAGGTCCTTCTTTTTTCGATGGATCACAGCATCTCCAAAAACGCGGCGATGCGGGTGTTCAGCTGGCCCACATCGATCTGGGAGTAATCCGTCTCCACGTTGATATAGGGCAGGTGCTTCCGGTCGCTGACGAAGCGGTGGATGGCCAGGGACTCCACATTATAAGTATGGCAGGCCTGCAGGGTCATCTCCAGCACCCCGTCCACCCGGAACTCGTCGATGAGCCGGCCCAGCAGCTCCAGCCGGTTGGGGTTGGGCGTCATCACCGAGCAGCCGATGGCCAGATACCGGCGGGCGATGGCGTCGTAGATGTCCGGCGCGTCCTCGTCGATCATCTGATCGTGGGCTTTGGCGCCGGTGCAGTTCTCATAGGCCACTACCACGCCGCCGTTGTCCTCCACCGCCCGGATGACCTTCTCCGTGGCGCCGCCGATGGGGCAGCCGGTGATGAGGATGCGGGGCCGCTTTTCCAGCATCTTCCCCTGGGCATATTCCCCCTCGATCTTGGCCGTCAGCGCATCCACCTCCGGGGGGATGGCGGACTTGTCGAATTTGAAGCTGCTGCCGTAGAGCACCTTGAACAGGTCGTACCCCGTGATGGGAGCCGGGTCATGGCGCATCACGTCATACAGCCCCTTCAGCGACCGGCGCACCCGGTTGTTGAGCTTCACAGCCTCCCGCACGGCCTCGTCGGTGATGGTCACGCCGAATTTCTGCTCCAGATACGCCTTGAGGCGCAGGATCTCGCCCTTCCACAGCTTCAGCGCCGCCTCGCTCTGAGAGTTCGGCAGCTCCATGACGAACACGTCCTTGAACTGGGACATGTACTCGTACATCTTTTTCTTTCCGTCGCAGGTGGTCTCGCCCACCACCACGTCCGAAAAGTAGAAATACGGGCACTTGTCTGTCTTGGCGAAGCCGTAGCTGGATTTGATGAGCGGGCACAGGTTCTTGGGCAGGTCCTTCTCCGCCTCCAGGATGGTCTCGTCCGAGGTGGAGCACAGGCTCACCGTGGCGGCTCCCATGGCCATGGCGATCTCCTGGGGAAAATAGGTACAGTAGGAGCCCACCACGGGCACGCCCCTGTCCTTTAGCTCCTTCACGGCCAGGAAGGAATTCTTCCGCTGCTCGGCAAAGTCCTCAAAGACCTCCGGCAGGTCCTTTACGATCTCCATTTTGTCTCTCCTTTCCGGACGCCGGCAAAGAGACAGGCGGATGCCTGCCTCTTTGCGCGATCAATAGATATGTTTCTTACAGGACCGGGGTCCAGGCCAGCGCCATGACCTCGTCCACGTCGTCCATCTTATCGATCAGGCCCAGGCGGATGTACTTCTCCACGACCTTATGCAGGCTCTCGCCGGTGAACTCCTGATCCAGACCGAACTGCAGGGCGTTGAACACCTTCACGTTCATCTCATAGTTGTCGCCCAGCAGCTCCAGCTCCATCAGCTTCTTCGCGGCGTCCTCGATATTGTTGCGCATCCAGCTGTGGGCCTTCTGCACGGCCTGGACGATCTTCTTGGAGATGGTGGGGTTCTCCTGCACGAAGGTGCGGTTCATGGCGATGATGCAGCAGTTATCGCCGGCGAAATCCTCGTCCAGCAGGGAGCGGATGCACTTGAGCTTGCCCTCCTGCACCATCTTATAGGCGAAGGTGTCGCTGAGCAGGGCGGCGGAGATCTCGCCGCGCTCCATGGCCGCCACGCAGGCGTCGGTGGACACCGGGGTCAGCTCCACGTCGTTGCGGGGGTCGATGCCGTCGGCGTCCAGCAGCAGAGCGGTGATGTTATAGTCGGACGCGCCGATGCCGTTGGGCACGGAGATGGCGGTGCCTTTCAGGTCCTCAGTGGTGTTGTAGTCGCTGTCGGCCAGCACATAGATGGACTTGCAGCCGATGTGGGCGCCGCCCACGAAGGTCAGGTCCACGCCGTTGGTGATGGGCACCAGCATGGT
>CANQIO010000015.1 GCA_947624065.1 uncultured Oscillospiraceae bacterium
TCCTGGGGGGAGTAGCTCTTGCCGTCCACGGTGACCCGGTAGGCGGAGCCCATCTCCCGCTTGATGGAGCTGATGGTCCGGTCGGGGTTGGTGACGGCCTGGCGCTTGGCCACCTGGCCCACCATGCGCTCCCCGTCCTTGGAGAAGGCCACGACGGAAGGTGTGGTGCGCGCACCCTCGGCGTTGGTGATGACGACCGCTTCGCCGCCCTCCATGACGGCCACGCAGCTATTGGTAGTACCCAAGTCGATACCGATGATCTTTCCCATTGCAATGTTCCTCCTGTATTATTAAGTCGAATAGATTATGATCTTATGCCCGTGTCACGGGACTTGTTGACTGTGTTAATTCGCCACCTGGACCTTGGCGAAGCGGATCACCTTATCTCCCAGCTTGAAGCCCTTTTCCAGCTCCAGGACGATCTCTCCCTCGCCGTATTTCTCGTCCTCGATGTGCAGCAGCGCGTCGTGCAGCGCCGGATCGAACTTCTTGCCCACGGTGGGGATCTCCGTGACGCCCAGCCCCTCCAGGATGGCTTTGAGCTGGTTGAAAATGCCCTCCACGCCCTTGCGGGTCTCGTCGTCGGTCTCATGCTGGGCGGCCCGGGCCAGGTTGTCATATACGGGCAGGAACTTCATCACCGTGTCGGCTCGGACGTCGGCGTAGATGCTCTCCCGCTCCTTCATGCTGCGGCGGCGGTAATTGTCGTATTCCGCCAGCATCCGCAGATATTTGTCGTTGGTCTCTGCCAGGGTCTTGCGCAGCTCGTCGGCCTCGGAGGCCTGAGGGGCTTCCTCCTTCTCCGAGGGCTCCGCCGGGGCGGTCTCCTCCTTTGCCGGGGCGGCCTCGGTATCCTCGGGTTCCGGCTGCTGGGCGGCGTTCTTCTTTTCCTCTTTCTTACTCATGGTGTTCACTTTCCTTCAGAACCAGTTTATTGTTCAGCCCCTCCGGGGCGTCCGGCCCGGCCAGCATCCGGCTCAGGCCCGCCGCGATGTAGCTGAGCTTGGCCGCCACGCTGGAGTAATCCATTCTGGTGGGCCCCACCACACCGATATAGCCCCGCATGCCGTCGCCGGCGTCGTAAGAGGCCATGACCACGCTGGAGTCCTTCAGCTCCTCGGCCAGATTCTCCGGCCCGATGGTGACCCGCAGACCGTTGTGCTCCTCTCCCATCCGGGGCAGATCGCTCATCAGGCGGCTGCCGTCGGAGATGAAGTTCATCAGCGCGTGGGCCTTGTCCGGGTCCCGGAATTCCGGCTGGCTGAGAAGCTGGGAGGCGCCGGCCACGCCCATGGGCGCCGCCTTGGCCGCCGTCAGGCACTCGATGGTGAAGCTGGCCACCACGGCCACCAGGCCGTAGGTGTCGCCGGCGGCCCGCTCCGTGGAGCGGATGAGGGAGTCGGTGATCTCCTGCTCCGTGACGCCGGTGAAGTTGGCATTGAAGAGGCTGGAGAGGGTCGTGACCTGTTCCTGGTGGACGGAGAAGGGCAGGTGGATGAGCTTGTTCTTCACGGTGTTGTCCGTCAGCAGGACCACCACGATGAAGGTATTGGCGTCCACATAGATGAAATCGAACCGCTTCACTGCGGCGGGCGGCTTCATGGCCAGGGCGTAGGCGGGATATTGGGTCATGGTGCTGGTCAGCTGGCCCACCTCGTCCATCAGCTGCTCGATCTGGGCGTCCTTTTTGGCCAGCTTGTCGTTGATGGCGGCGGCCTCCGCCTCGGTGAGCTTCTGCCGCTCCATCAGCTCGTTCACATACAGCCGGTATCCCGCGGGAGAGGGCACGCGCCCCGCGCTGGTATGGGGCTGCTCCAGATAGCCCATGCCGGTCAGCTCGCTCATCTCGTTGCGGATGGTGGCCGAGCTGCAGCCGATGACCTGTGCCAGGGCCTTGGACCCCACCGGCTCCGCCGTGGCGATGTAGCTCTCTACGACGGCTGTCAGTATCTTTTTCTTTCTCTCACTCAGTTCCATGTCCGCCTCCTGGCAATCCCAGGCGAAATCTGCTAGCACTCCTATCCTTCGAGTGCTAATTTACCACTTCTTTTCGTCTCTGTCAAGGGTCCGGGCGTTATTATTTGTAATTTGTTCATAAATAAAATGGCCGGGACAGGTACTGTCCCGGCGGCTGTCATTCCTCTGCCTCGATATACGTCTCTTCCGCGTCGATCTGCGCTTTTTTCAAGATCCGCTCCGCCCTTTCCGGGTCCTGCTCCGCCAGCGCGGCGAGGGCGTCCGTGACGGAATTGAACAGATGCAGATACATCTTCTGATAATCTGGCATGGCCACACCTCCCAGCCCTTTCGTCATACACGAAAAATAATACATCAAACGATGTATTTTGTAAACAACAAATGATGTATTAGGGCATAATAGCACCAGCAAGCCGAGAGGAGGGGTGGCGGCTGTACTATCGGCGAATACGCGATCTGCGGGAGGACTCCGACCTCACCCAGGCAAAGCTGGCGGCAAAACTTGGCATGCACAAGACCACATACACCAACTATGAGCAGGGAAAGCGGGAGCCACCCTTTTCCTTCATCATCCGGCTGGCGGATTTTTACGGCGTCAGCTGCGATTACATCGCTGAACGGAACGACCGAAAAAAGAAATAGCGGAGAAAACGCCCGGGACGCTGTCCCGGGCGTTTTTCGGCTCAGTTCAGGAAATCCCGGAGCTTTTTGGACCGGGAGGGATGGCGCAGCTTCCGAAGGGCCTTGGCCTCGATCTGGCGGATGCGCTCCCGCGTGACGTTGAACTCCTTGCCCACCTCTTCCAGGGTGCGGGTGCGGCCGTCGATGATGCCGAAGCGCAACTCCAGCACCTTCTTCTCCCGGGGGGTCAGGGTGTCCAGCACGCTCATCAGCTGCTCCTTCAAAAGCGTAAAGCTGGCGGCCTCGGAGGGCTCGGACGCGCCCTCGTCCTCGATGAAGTCCCCCAAGTGGGAGTCCTCCTCCTCGCCGATGGGCGTCTCCATGCTCACCGGCTCCTGGGCGATCTTGAGGATCTCCCGGATCTTGTCGGCGGGCATGTTCATCTCCTCGGCGATCTCCTCGGCGGAGGGATCGTGGCCCAGCTCCTGCAGCAGCTGCCGGGACACTCGGATGACCTTGTTGATGGTCTCCACCATGTGCACCGGGATGCGGATGGTGCGGGCCTGGTCGGCGATGGCGCGGGTGATGGCCTGGCGGATCCACCAGGTGGCATAGGTGGAGAACTTGTAGCCCTTGGTATAGTCGAACTTATCCACGGCCTTGATGAGCCCCAGGTTGCCCTCCTGGATCAGGTCCAGAAACAGCATCCCCCGGCCCACATACCGCTTGGCGATGGACACCACCAGCCGCAGGTTCGCCTCGGCCATGCGGCGCTTGGCCTCCTCGTCGCCCTCCGCCATCCTGGTGGCCAGGGCGATCTCCTCGTCCGGAGTCAGCAGGGGCACCTTGCCGATCTCCTTCAGATACATGCGCACCGGGTCATCGGTGGAGAAGTTCTCCGCCATGGCGTCGGCGTTGGCGATCTCCTCCTCGGTGACGTCGGCGATCTCCTCCAGCTCCTCCAGCTCGGGCAGCACGTCGTCCTCCAGCGGCGGCAGGAACTCGTCGCCGGCGGTGTCCACGCCCAGATCCTCCAGCTGGTCATAGATCGCGTCCAGCTCTTCCGGCGCCAGGTTCATGTTGTCCAGCACGTCGCTGAGCTCCTTGCTGGTGAGCTTGCCGTTCTTCTTGCCCTTTTCCAGCAGTTCGGCGATCTTTTCCTCGTTGGTCTTTTCCGGGGCGGCCGCCTCGGCGGGCTCGGCGGGGGCCTCCTTTTTCTTGGACGCCTTCTTCCGGGGCTTGGGCTCTTCCGCGCCATCCGCGGCCGCCTCGGCGGCCTTTTTCCGGGAGGCCTTCCTCGGGGCGGGCTCCTCCGGCTCCGCCGCGGGGACGGACGGTCCCTGGGAGTCGAGCAGCTCCTCGTCCGGTATCTTTTTCTCTTCAGCCATCTTTATAAACCATACCCTTTCGTTTGTTTCAGCTTCTCGGCATAGCCCCGCAGGTCCTCCCCGCGGGCCGCCTTGTCTCTCTCGGCGCGGATCTTGTCTATGTAATCGCCCATGGCCTGCTGCGCGGCCGCGGCGGATATCTCGTCGTGCTGCAATATCCCGGCCAGGAGCGTCAGCTCCTCGGGGGAGAACTGCTGGCTCAGCGCGGCCATGGACACGCTCCGGCCCTGCCGGACCCTGGCCATCACCGCCTCATACAGCCCGCCCAGGGCGGGGGAGGTGAAGTCCGCGCCGGCAAGGGGCAGAGAGCCGAACTGCTCCGGGAACCGGCACAGCAGGTTCAGCACGCCCTCCTCCGCTATGGCACTGCGGACATTTTCGAACCGGAGCTCCCGGCTCTGGGGCTGGGCGGCGCGAAGGGGCGCCGTGGCCTCCCGGTCCCGCTGCTTTCGGGCCGCGGCGGCGTTTTGTTTGCGGACCCGGGCCACCTCGCCCAGGAACGCGTCCTTGGACACGCCCGCCTTTTCCGCCGCCCGGATGCCGTAGATCTCCCGCTCCACGCTCCCCGGCAGAGAGGCGATGAGCTTGCCGGCGGCCTTCAGATAGCCCACCCGGCCCTCGTCGGTGCCGAGGTCGAACTGGGCCGCCGTCTGCTCCAGGCGGTATTCGATCTGGTTGCCGCTGCGCTCGATCAGCTCCCGGAAGGCCGTGGGGCCGTTCTGCTGGATGAACTCGTCCGGGTCCTTGGCGCCGGGGATCTTCAGGACTTTGATCTTCATGTCCAGCGGCTGCAGGATGCCGATGGCCCGCTGGGCGGCCTTCTGGCCGGCGGCGTCGGCGTCGTAGGCGATGATGACCTCAGTGGTATACCGGCTCATGAGCCGGGCCTGATCGGGGGTCAGGGAGGTGCCCAGACTGGCCACGGCGCTGTCGAACCCCGCCTGATGGAGGCTGACCACGTCTATATTTCCCTCCGCGAGAAGAATATATCCGCTTTTGGACTTTTTAGCCAGATTCAGGGCGAAAAGGCTCCGGCTCTTGCTGTAGACCAGGGTGTCCGGGCTATTGAGATACTTGGGCTCCCCGTCCGACAGGATGCGCCCTGAAAAGCCTATGACGCTGCCCCGCACGTCGATGACCGGAAACATCAGCCGGCCGCGAAAATAGTCGTAAAGGCCGCCGTTCCTGCCCACCCGGGCCAGACCCGCGTCGATGAGCTCCTGGCGGGTGTAGCCCTTGGCGGTCATGGCATCGGTCAGGTTCTGCCACCCCTCCGGGGCGTACCCCAGCCCAAAGGGCTTGACCATGGACACGATGCCCCGCCTGCGCACATATTCCTGGGCGGGGACGCCGGTGGGGGCCATCAGCTGGGCGTGGAAATACCGCGCCGCCTCCCGGTTCAGCTCCAGCATCCGGGCCCGCTTGCCCCGGTCGGGATCGTGGTCGTCCTCCGGCACGGCCATCCCCGCCCGGCGGGCCAGAAACCGCACCGCGTCGGGGAAGGACAGGTTCTCGATCTCCATGATGAAGTTGATCACGCCGCCGCCCTTGCCGCAGCCAAAGCAGTGGTAGATCTGCTTTTCGGCGTTGACGGAAAAGGAGGGGGTCTTTTCCCCGTGGAAGGGGCATAGGCCGAACTGGTTGGCGCCGCTGCGCTTGGTCAGCGGCACATAGGCGCTGACCACGTCCACGATGTCGTTGCGCCGGCTCAGTTCCTCCAAAAATTCCTCGGAAAACGCCATAGGCCGTCACCTCACGCTCCAACTGGCCGGGATGAACAGGTTTTCAAACGTATAGATGGCGAAGCTGTCGGTCATGCCGGACACATAGTCGGTGACGGCGGTCTGCACGCCCTCGGCGTCGGCGATGGCCCGGTACTCCGGCGGCAGCTTGTCCGCGTGTCCGGTATAGTAGTCCATGATGGGGGCCAGGATGCCCTTGACCTTGGACTCCTCCCCCTTGGCGGCGGGGTTGCGGTATACCGCCGCGTACATGAATTCCTCAAAGGCCGCATAGGCCTCCGCCATGGCGGGGGAGAACGCGACGGTCCCCCCGGCGCTGCTGACGATGGCGTCGGTGACCATGGCGTTGATCCGCTGGGAGTTGCGGGTGCCCACCCGGCCGCGGATGATGTCCGGCACGTCCTCCGGCAGCACGATGCCGGCACGCTCAGCGTCGTCCAGGTCGTGGTTGAGGTAGGCGATGTGGTCCGCCAGGCGCACCACGTCCGCCTCCAGGGTGTCCCGCGGCTGGCCGGTGGTGTGGTTGAGGATGCCCATCCGGGTCTCATGGCACAGGTTCAGGCCCCGGCCGTCCTTCTCCAGCTTGTCCACCACCCGCAGGGATTGCTCATAGTGGTGGAAGGAGCCGGTCAGCTCCTGCAATGCCCGCTCCCCGGCGTGGCCGAAGGGGGTGTGACCCAAGTCATGGCCCAGGGAGATGGCCTCCGTCAGGTCCTCATTCAGGGCCAGGGCCCGGGCGATGGTCCGGGCGATGCGGGCCACCTCCAGGGTGTGGGTCAGGCGGGTCCGGTAATGGTCCCCTTCCGGCCGGAGGAACACCTGGGTCTTGTGGCGCAGCCGGCGGAAGGCCTTGGAGTGGGTCACCCGGTCCACGTCCCGCTGGAAACAGGTGCGCACGTCGTCCTCCGGCTCCGGCTGAGGCCGGCCCCGGCTGGCGGCGGACAGGGTCCCGCAGGGCCCGATGATATGCTGTTCCTGCTCCTGACGGATCTCGCGGAAAGTGGACATGACGAGCGCCTCATATGTAAAAAAGGTATCGCAAATCATTTTGCAATACCTTTATACGCCGCGCGCCGCCCTTTTCCCTTTTTTGCGCGGAGAAATTTTATAAAGTTTTTTCCGTTCTTATTTCTTCTTCTCCTGCTCCTGATACTGCCGGACCGCTCTGACGACGGAGCAGACGCCGTTTCCCAGCAGGCCCGCGCCCAGGAACAGGGCGGACACGGTCATGACATCCGGGTCCATATCGCCAAAGACCTGGATCGTCAGGGGGATCGCGGCAAGGATCATAACAGCACAAAAGACGGCCTGCAATACAGAAACTTTACGCATATTTCCCTCCTATTAAGGCTCCGTCACCGACGCTTTGCCGCCGGTGGCGTCTATGATCCGGTGGGCGAAGGCGTCGGCGTTTTCCGCCAGCAGCTCTACGGTCAGGATGGCCCGCTCCGGGTCCGAGGCATAGTCGCTGTCCGTGAGCGTCCCCTCATATTCCCGCGTCAGCCGATGCACCCGGTCCAGGTGCTCCCAGGGGCAGGAGATGCGCAGCCGCGCCGTTTCCGGGTCCGGCTCGGTGCCGGCGTCCGCCAGGGCCAGGGCCGCCGCCTTGGAATAGGCCCGGACCAGCCCGCCGCTGCCCAGGAGCGTGCCGCCAAAATACCGGGTCACCACGCACAGCGCCCCATAGAGGTCCGCCCCCTTGAGCACCGCCGCCATGGGCCCGCCGGCGGTTCCCCCCGGCTCCCCGTCGTCGGACCAGCGGCAGGCCCCGTCCGGCAGCACCCAGGCCCAGCAGTGGTGCCGGGCGTCGGGGTATTTCTTCCGCACCTGGGCGATGGCCTCCTTCGCCTGGGTCTCGTCGGCGACGGGGAACAGTTCCCCGATGAACCGGGAGCGCTTTTCCTCATATTCGCCGGTGCCATACCCGGCCGGGCGCATCCGCTCACCCATGCTCCTGCACCTCATAGGGGCCGACGGCCTCCCACAGGGCGGGCCGCACCACCGCCAGCACCCGCACGGCCTCGTCGGTATACCGGACGTCCAGGACGGTGGCCTCCCGGCGCAGCCGTTCCAGCAGGGCCGCCCTGGCATAGGGGATCGCCAGCTCCACCCGGCGCATCTCCCCGCTGAGCTTCCGACCGATGGCGTAAAGCAGCGCCCCGGTGCCCTCGCCGGTCCGGGCGCACACACATATCTCGTCCTCGCCCGCCGGCAGGCGGCCGGAGTAGACGTCGCATTTATTATAGACCCGCAGGCAGGGGGTCTGCCCCGCTCCCAGGCGCACGATCAGGTCCTCCACCACCTGGGCCGGGGTCTCCCAGTCCGGGTTGGAGATGTCGATCACATGCAGCAGCACGTCGGCATAGGTCAGCTCCTCCAGCGTGGCCTTGAAGGCGTCCACCAGCTCCGTGGGCAGCTTGCGGATAAAGCCCACCGTGTCGCTCAAAAGCGCCTGGCCGCCCTCGGCCAGGTCCAGCTTTCGGGTGGTGGTGTCCAGGGTGTCGAACAGCCGGTCCCCGGTCTGGATGCTGTCGCCGGTGAGGGTGTTGAGAAGGGTGGATTTGCCGGCGTTGGTATAGCCCACCAGGGCCGCCACGGGCACAGCGTTGCGCTGCCGCTGCCGGCGCTGGGTGCCCCGGACACGGCGCACCTGCTCCAGCTCCTCGGTGAGCTTTTGGATGCGCCGGCGGATATGGCGCCGGTCGGTCTCCAGCTGGGTCTCGCCGGGACCGCGGGTGCCGATGGGCGCGCTGGTGCCCGCCTGGCGCTTCAAATGGGTCCACATGCCGGTGAGCCGGGGCAGGATGTATTTGTACTGGGCGAGCTCCACCTGGAGCTTGCCCTCGCGGGTCCGGGCCCGCTGGGCGAAGATGTCCAGGATGAGTCCCGTCCGGTCCAGCACCCGCACGCCCATGGCCTCCTCCAGCACCCGCGCCTGGGAGGGGGTCAGGTCGTTGTCGAAAACGACCAGGTCGCAGCCCTCGTTCTGGACGGCCTCTTTCAGCTCCTGGACCTTGCCCATGCCCAGGAAGCTGTGGGGGTCCGGCTTGTCCCGGTTTTGCAGCACCGTGCACACCGGCTCCGCCCCGGCGGTCTCGGTCAGCCGCCACAGCTCGTCCATGCTGGCTTCGTCGCTGCGCTCGGCCGCGTCCATGCTGGCCGCCGCCAGGCCCGCCAGCGCCGCCCGCTCTTTTTTCACAGTCGTGTCTTGTATGGTCCCGTCTCCTTGCGTCAAAGCATTTTCTTCTTCTTGAAATAGACGATCTCCGCCACCGCGATGATCACCGCCGCGGCGATGGCCGTCGGGTAGCCGTACCGCCAGCGCAGCTCCGGCATATTGGCGAAGTTCATCCCGTACCATCCGGTCAGCAGCGTCAGCGGCAGGAAGATGGTGGTCACCACCGTCAGGATGCTCATGACCCGGTTCTGTCTGGCGTCCTGCTGGGCCTGCCAGACCTCCCGCAGCTGCATGGCGTACTCCCGCAGCAGGGAGGCATACTGCTTCAGCCGCCACATCATGTTCCCGAACCGCTGCCAGGCCGCCGGGTCCCGGACCAGCTCCCTGGCCTCCTCGCCCATCACGCCGCCCAGCGCGGACAGCTGCTCATAATGGGCGTTCAGCTCCGACAGCTTCTTGCGGCAGTCCAGCAGCGTCTCCACGGCCTTCTCGCCGCCCTTGGCCAAGATGTCCTCCTCCAACGCCTCCAGCCGGCTCTCGATGTGCTGCAGATAGAGGATGTCCTCCTCCGACTCCTGCTCCGCCAGCAGGAGCAGCACCCGGTCCGCTCCCGCCTCCGCCGGAAACCTGCCGGCCAGCCGGTCCGGCAGATCATGGAGCCTGCCCACGCTCTCGATGAGGGTCAGGCCCTCCCGGTCCAGGCGAAAGCCCAGGGCCAGGTGGGGTTCCTTTTTGCCGCTCTTGTCCGGGAAGCGCAGCACGCCCTGCACCCCGCCGGCATATACCTCCGCCCGGGAATAGCGGATGGAGCCGATGGTCCTGAGCAGCCGTCCGCCCCGTTCGCCGGCCCGCTGCCGGTATTCCTCCGCCGTCATGATGCGCAGCACGCCGTTCTGCGCCTGTTCGCTCACCAGCGAGCCATCCGCGATGCGATAGGAGAGCATGGCTCCGTCCCCCTTCCTGTTATCGAATGCCGCCTTTGCCCCGGGCCGGTCCTTATTTGACCACCACGTTCTCCGGGCCCAGAAGCTCCTTCAGCTCCTCCACCAGGGCCGGGTGGATGACGCACTTGGCGCCCAGGCGGCGCTTGGTATCCTCAAAGTACACCACCAGCGGCTCGGTGCCGGGGAACATGGTCAGCACCAGCTCGATGCGGCGCATGGCCGGATCGTCCCGCCCCGGCAGCCGCACCCAGAGGGTCCTGGCCCCCGGACGGTCCGTCTTAGCCTGGGCCGGCGCGGGCACGCTCCGGCCGGCATAGCCCCCGTCCCTGGCGGCGTTTTTGATGGCGGCGATGGCGCTCTCGTCCAGGCCGTCCAGGGGATAGACCGCGTCCAGCATCAGCTGGGGGTCCTTCTCGTCCCGCACGGAGATGCGCCCGGCGCAGCACACGGCCGCCCGCTCCGTCAGATAGCTGCCCCCCTGATCCAGGGCCCGCTGGAAGGCGATGAGCTCCATGGAGCCGGTGTCGTCCTCCAGGACCACATAGCTCATGAGGGTGTTGTTTTTCGTGGTACGGGTCCGGACCGAGGCCACCACCCCCGCCAGGATGACCCGCTGGCCGTCCTGGAACCGGCGGGGCCCGTCCTCCCCCGCGAAATCCTCCATGATGGCGCCCATGGGGGCCGCCCCCAGCCGGGACACTGTCCCGCGGTAGCTGTCCATGGGGTGGCCGGTGAGGTAGAGGCCGGTGGTCTCCTTCTCCATGGCCATCTTCTCCGCGGCGGTGAATTCCTCCACCTCCGGCAGCTCCAGGGCGGAGACCGGCTCCTCCTCGTCCAGGGAGAAGAGGTCCATCTGGCCGGCCAGGTTCTTCCGGCCGGCGGAGTTGACCCCCTCCAGCACCTTGTCCAGCACCTGCAGCAGCGCCTTGCGCTTATAGCCCATGGAGTCGAAGGCCCCCGCCCGGATCAGGCTCTCCACCGGCCGGCGGTTCAGCTCCTTGCCATACAGCCGCCGGCAGAACTCGTCGAAGGCCTCGTAAGGCCCCCCGGCGTCCCGCTCGGCCATCAGCTGCTCCACAAAGCTGCGGCCCACGCCCTTCACGGCGGCCAGGCCGAAGCGGATGTTGCCGCCGGCCACGGTGAAGTCCGCGTCGGACTCGTTCACGTCCGGCGGCAGCAGATCGATGCCCATGGCCTTGCACTCGGCGATGTACTCCGCCACCTTCCCGGCACTGTCCAGCACGCTGGTCAGCAGCGCCGCCATATATTCCTTGGGCCAGTGGCGCTTCATCCACGCCGTCCGGTAGGCCACCACGGCGTAGCACACCGCGTGGGCCTTGTTGAAAGCGTAGGAGGCGAAGTCCAGGATCTCGTCATAGATGCTGTTGGCCACCGCCTCCGACACCCCGTTGGCGATGCAGCCGGGGATGCCCCGGCTCTCGTCGCCGTAGACGAAGGCCCGGCGCTCGGCGTCGATGACGGCGTGCTTTTTCTTCGACATGGCCCGGCGGATCATGTCCGCCTGGCCCAGGGAGAAGCCGGCAAGCCGCTGGAAGATGCTGATGACCTGCTCCTGATAGACGATGCAGCCGTAGGTCACGTCCAGGATGGGCCGCAGCAGCTCGTGCTTGTAGGTCACCCGCTCCGGGTGGGCGGCGCACTCCAAAAACCGGGGGATGGACTCCATGGGGCCGGGCCGGTACAGGGCGATGACGGCGGTGATGTCCTCGATGGACTTCGGCCGGAGCCCCACGCACACGCCGGTCATGCCAGCGGATTCCAGCTGGAACACCCCGCTGGTCCGGCCGTCGGTGAGCATTTTGAAGGTCTCCGGGTCGTCCTCGGGGATCTGGTCCATCCGGAACGCCGGCTCCACCCGGCGCACCAGCGTCTCCGCGTCCTTCAGCACCGTCAGGTTCCGCAGCCCCAGAAAGTCCATTTTGAGCAGCCCCAGCTGCTCCAGCGTCACCATATCGAACTGGCAGACGATGGACTCGTCGTTTCTGGCCAGAGGCACATAGTCGGTGAGGGGAGCGGCCGTGATGACCACGCCGGCGGCGTGGGTGGAGGCGTGGCGGGGCATGCCCTCCAGGGCCTTGGCGGTGTCGATCAGGTCGTGGATGCGCTCGTCGGAGTCATACATCTCCTTCAGGGGCTTGGAAAGCCGCAGCGCCTCGTCCAGGGTCATGCCCAGGGCCCAGGGGACGTTCTTCGCCACCGCGTCCGTCTCGCCGTAGCCCACGTTCAGCACCCGGCCCACGTCCCGGATGGCCGCCCGGGCGGCCATGGTGCCGAAGGTGACGATCTGGGCCACATGGTCGGCGCCGTACTTGCGGCTGACATAGTCGATGACCTCGCCCCGCCGGCGGACGCAAAAGTCCATGTCTATGTCCGGCATGGTGACCCGCTCGGGGTTCAGAAACCGCTCGAAGAAGAGCTTGTACTTGATGGGGTCCACGTCGGTGATGTTCAGGGTATAGCTGACGATGGACCCGGCGCCGGAGCCGCGCCCCGGCCCCACCGGGATGTCGTGGCTCTTGGCAAAGGCGATGAAGTCCCAGACGATGAGGAAATAGTCCACGAACCCCATCTGGCTGATGATGCCCAGCTCATAGTCCAGCCGGTCCGAGAGCTCCTTCCCGTACCCCGGATAGCGCCGGTCCAGGCCCTCGTAGCACAGCCGCCGCAGGAAGGCGAAGCTGTCCGTCTCCCCCTCCGGCAGCTGGAAGCGGGGCAGGTGATAGTGGCCGAACTCAAAGTCGAAATCGCACATGTCCGCGATCTTGACAGTATTGTCGTAGGCCTCGGGGAAGTCGGGGAACAGCGCGCGCATCTCCTCCTCGCTCTTGAGGTACAGCTCCTGGCTCTCGAACTTCATCCGGTCCGTGTCGTCCACAGTCTTGCCGGTCTGGATGCACATGAGCACGTCCTGGATGCGGGCGTCCTCCTTCCGCAGATAGTGGGCGTCGTTGGTGACCGCCAGGGGGATGCCGGTCTCGCTGTGGATGCGGATGAGCCCCTGGGCGGCCCGGCGCTCGTCGGGGATGCCGTGGTCCTGCAGCTCCAGATAGAAGCTGTCCGCCCCGAACAGGTCCCGCAGCTCCAGCGCCCGGGCCTTGGCGGCGGCGTAATCCCCCCGGACCAGCTTTTGGGGGATGTCGCCGGCCAGGCATGCCGACAGGCAGACGAGCCCCTCGGCGTGCTCCCGCAGCAGCGGCCAATCGATCCGCGGGCGGATATAGAAGCCGTTGACGAACCCCTCGCTCACCAGCGCGCAGAGGTTGTGGTAGCCGGTCTCGTTTTTGCACAGCAGGATCAGGTGGGAATAGTTGTTGTCCACGCCGTATTCCTTATCCGTCCGATCCCTGGGCGCCACATATACCTCGCAGCCGATGACGGGCTTGATCCCCGCCTCCCGGCAGGCGCGATAGAAGTCCACCACGCCGTACATCACGCCGTGGTCGGTGATGGCCAGGGCCTGCTGGCCCATCTCCCGGGCACGCTTGGCCATCTCGCCGATGCGGCAGGCGCCGTCCAGAAGGCTGTATTCACTGTGGACATGCAGATGGACAAAGGACATGGTCTAGCTCCTCATTCCAGGCTCCTGCCGATCTCGGTCAGCTTCCGGAGCCGGTGGTTCA
This sequence comes from uncultured Oscillospiraceae bacterium, assembly GCA_947624065.1. Taxonomy (GTDB): domain Bacteria; phylum Bacillota; class Clostridia; order Oscillospirales; family Oscillospiraceae; genus CAJOIG01. The sequence goes on from CANQIO010000015.1 coordinate 13,492, forward strand.
TGCAGCTTTTCGTCACTGGCGGCCAGGCCAGCTGGGCCAGGTCCGCCAGGCTGCAGGAGGGATTGGCGATGCGCAGCAGGGCCGCATCCTGCAGCACCTGGGGCAGGGCCTCCAGCCCCGGTCCCGCCTCGATGGCCCGGATGGCCGCCAGCTGTTCGGCGGAGGCGTCCGTCACCTTGTCGGCGTTGGCCATGTCGCAGTTGGTGATGCGGTTCATGGCGTTGGCCATGTGCTTTTCCACCTTGGCCTGCATGACGCCCATGGCGGATACGCTGGCTCCCAGGGTGGTGAGCAGGTCCTCGATGGCGCCGCTCTTTTTGAAGTAGGTGATCCAGTTCCGACCGCGGCTGGCCTCCCGTGGCTCGAAGCCCATCTCCAGCAGCAGCGCCCGCACCTCCCGGCACACGCTCTCATGGCCGGTGGCCAGCTCCAGATGATAGCTCCTGGCCGGGTCGGTGACGCTGCCGCCGGCCAGAAACGCCCCCCGCAGGAACGAGATCCGGTCGCAGTCCTGCTCCACCACCGCCAGGTTGATATGATGGACCAGGGTCCGGTCCGCGTCGTAGCCGAACGCGGAAAACACCGCCCGCAGCTTGTCCGGGTCGGTGATGAGAAACGACCGCTTGCCCCGCTCATCCTCGCGGGGGAGCGCGTCGAAATCCAGGGAGAACGCCCTCTTGAAAAGCCGCGGCAGCCGGGCGGAAAAGGCGTCGTTCTCCGTCATGATCCGGATCAGCCGGGGCGAAAAGGCGTTGGCGTACAGCAGCACGCCGTACGCCTCCGCCAGGGCGCAGCACCGCCGCGTCACCGGCTCCCGGCACAGCTCCGTTTTTACATCCGAGGAAAAACTCATCGCACGCCCTCAAGCTCCCGGTGGACGGCCGCCGCCAGATAGCCCTTGCTCTCCAACTCCCGGACCAGCGCCTGGGCGACGGCCACGCTCCGATGGCGGCCGCCGGTGCAGCCGATGGCCACCGTCAGCTCCCGCCGGTCCGACTCATACAGCGGCAGGAGAAATTCCAGCAGTCCCATCGCCTTGTCCATCAGCACCTGCGCGTTCTCGCTGCGGAACACATAGTCCGCCACCGGCCTGTCCAGCCCGGTGAGCGGGCGCAGGTCCGGCTCATAGAAAGGATTGGGCAGGCACCGCACATCCAATACCAGATCCGCCTCCGGCGGCAGGCCCTTCTTATACCCGAAGCTCATCACGGTCACGGAAAAGCGCCGGTCCTCCGCCTGGACGCACCGGCAGATGTCGGCCTTGAGCTGATTCAGGGAGGCGTCGTCGGTCTGGATGACGAAATCCGCCCGCTCCCGCAGGGGAGCGAGAAACGCCCGTTCCCGCTGGATCGCCTGCCGGATGCTCTCCCCCGGCTTTCCCATGGGATGCGGCCGGCGGGACTCCTTATACCGGCGCAGGAGGGTGGCGTCGTCCGCCTCCAGATACAGCATCCGCATCTGGCAGCCCAGGCCCTTCAGCTCCGCCAGCGCGTCCAGCAGCTCCTCCAGGCTGTCCGTCCCCCGGACATCCATCACCAGCGCCGCCCGCTCATAGCGGCCCCGTGTGGCCAGGCACAGCGACGCGAACCGCCCCAGCAGGGTGGCCGGCAGATTGTCCACGCAGTAATAGCCCAGATCCTCGCACACGTCCGCCGCCCGGGTCAAGCCCGCGCCGGACAGGCCGGTGATAATGAGAAATTCCATGCCTTACCTCCCCAGGATCAGCACCTCCGGCTCCAGCTCAATGTGGTCGCGGGCCAGGACGGTCCTCCGGATATGCTCCATCAGGCGCAGGATGTCCGCCGCCGTGGCCGTGCCGGTGTTCACCACGAAGCCGGCGTGTTTTTCCGACACCATGGCCCCGCCGATGGCGAAGCCCTTCAGACCGGCCCCGTCGATGAGCGCGGCCGCGTAGCCGCCCGCGGGGCGCTTGAACGTGCTGCCAGCCGAGGGCAGCTCTAGCGGCTGGCTGGCCCGGCGCTTGGCGGCCAGCTCCCCCATCCGGGCCCGGATGGCGCCCCGCTCTCCCCGGCACAGGGCGAACCGGGTGCGCAGCAGCACCACGTCCCGCCCGGAAAAGGCGCTGTGGCGATAGGCGAAGCCCTGCTCCGGCCCCCGCGCCGTCCGGCGGACCAGCTGCTCGTCCAGATATTCCGTCTCTGCCGCCGCGTCCTTTAGCTCCCCGCCGTAGGCCCCGGCGTTCATCATCACGCCGCCGCCCACGCTGCCAGGGATGCCGTGGGCGAATTCCAGCCCCGTCAGGCCGGCCTCCGCCGCCGCGGCCGCCGTGGCCGCCAAGGTGGCGCCGCAGTCCGCCGTCACCTCCTGCCCGGAGACCGTCACCCGTCCCGCGCCGGGACAGGTGGCGATGACGAACCGGTCCAGCCCCTCGTCCGGGGGCAGGATGTTGGTGCCGTTGCCGATCACGAGGGGCTTCACCCCCGCCCGGCGCAGATGGGCGCACAGCGCCTCCAGTGTCTGCGCCGACCCGGGCAGCGCCATCGCCGCCGCGGGCCCGCCCACCCGGAAGGAGCAGTGGGCCCGCATGGGCTCGTTCTCCCGCAGGTCCAGGTCCGGAAACGCGGCGCGGATATCTTTGACAAGAGAAGAAAACTCCATAAACACCTCACAGCCGCCGCGGCCGGCGGCTCAGAATATGCCCCCGCTGTCCACGTTGGCGTCCACCTGGCGGACCAGCTCCTCCGCGGCGTTATAGCCGGTCTTTTTCTGCCGGTTGGTCAGCGCGGCCAGCTCCAGGATGACCGCCAGGTTCCGTCCGGGCCGGACCGGGATGGTCACCAGCGGGATGCTCACGCCCAGATACTCGGTGGTCTTGGTGTCCAGCCCCAGGCGGTCGTAGTGCTTGGTGTCGTCCCACAGCTCCATCTGCACCACCAGGTCGATCTGGCTGGCGGGCTTGACGGCGCCGATGCCGAAGATGCTGGGCACGTTGATGACGCCGATGCCCCGCAGCTCCATGAAGTGGCGGATCAGCGACGGGGACCGGCCCTCCAGATGGAAGCTGGACGTGCGCAGGATCTCCACGGCGTCGTCGGCGATGAGCCGGTGGCCCTGCTTGAGAAGGCCCAGCGCCGTCTCCGATTTGCCCACGCCGCTGTCGCCGATGATGAGCATGCCCTCGCCATAGACCTCCATCAGCACCCCGTGGACGGTCTCCCGGGGGGCCAGGTGGTAGCGCAGGGAGTGGATGAGCCGGGCGGAGAACTCGGAGGTGTCCATCTCGCTGGTGAGCAGGCTCACGCCGTATTTCTGGGCCATCTCCAGGCACTCGGGCAGCACCGGTTCGGCATGGGCCACGATCATGGCCGGCACCTGCCGGCTCAGCACGGCCTCGAACCCCGCCAGACGGCGCTCCCGGTCCTGCTCCTCCATCATGGCGTTCTCGCTCCGGCCCACCACCTGGATGCGGGAGGAGTCAAAATGCTCCAGATAGCCCATCAGCTGGATGCCGGGCCGGTTGATATCCACCGAGCCGATGCGCATGGTCTCATAGTCCGGCGCGGCATACGCCACCTTCAGGTCATGCTCCTTTACGAGCTCCGTCAGGCGCACATAGTATTTCTTCTCCAAGGGGCTCCCCCTCTCCTTTGCAGCGTGTTGAAAAGAATTTAACCACATTTTAATACATAACTATGCTTCCGTGCAATCGGAAACCCTTATTTTTTCAAGATTTTACCGGATTTGAAAAAAATACTTGCAATTTGGCGGCCGGTCTGTTATTATATTGAGGCTGTCCGCCGGACAGTAGGAAGGAGCTGATTACGATGGCAAAATGTGAGATCTGCGGAAAAGGCGTGACTTTCGGCATCAAGGTCAGCCACTCCCACCGGCGTTCCAACCGCACGTGGAAGCCCAACGTGAAGCGCGTGAAGGCGATCGTTGACGGGACCCCTCAGCACGTGTACGTGTGTTCCCGCTGCCTGCGCAGCGGCAAGGTCCAGCGCGCCGTCTGATTTTCCGTAAGTCAGGACCACCCGCAAAGCGGGTGGTCTGCACAAGTCCTATAAGGGCATACTGTTGGCGGTGCCTAAAGGCGCACCGAAATGCCGACCGCATACGATCACGAACAGCCCCACCAAGTGGGGCTGTTCTTATTTGCTCTTATTAGCCGGTGTTATTTTGGATCTCGGTCGGCAAACCTTTTCCATCTTAACATTGGAGATTTATCTTCTCTACTCATAGGCTTAGCTTTTTTGGAACCACGGGCATAGCCCGTGGTTGTCCGTTCCCAAGCCAAAAATCCGAACCCGTGGTCCCCTACGGGGAACGGGTTCGGATTTTTTGGATGTGGTACGGCTGACGGGATTCGAACCCACGACCTTTGGCTCCGGAGGCCAACGCTCTATCCAGCTGAGCTACAGCCGCACATCTTTGCGCTCAAAGCTCTGCTATTATACAGCATCGCGCTTGGAATATCAAGGGGAATATGATATACTTTTTTGCGAGGTGATACTGCCATGAAAACCATGACACTTGGAAAGACCGGTCTCATCGTGACAAAGCCCGCTTTCGGCGCGCTGCCCATCCAGCGCACAGAGCGGAACGAGGCCGTGCGCATCCTGCGCCGGGCCTATGAGGGCGGCATCCGCTATTTCGACACCGCCAACGCCTACACCGACTCCGAGGAAAAGCTCGGTCTGGCGCTGGCCGACGTCCGCGGCGACATCGTGATCTCCACCAAGAGCATGGGCCGGGACCACGACACCGTGGCCGCCCATATCCAAAACTCCCTAGAGAAGCTGCGCACGGACTACATCGACCTGTTCCAGTTCCATCAGGTCTCCAGCTGGGAGGAGATCGACGCCGGCGCCATGGACGCGGCCCAGGAGGCCTTGGCGCGCGGACAGATCCGCCACATCGGCGTGACCTGCCACTCCATTCGCTTCGCGGAGCAGGCAGTGGCCTCCGGCCGGTTCGAGACGCTGCAATATCCCTTCAGCTATCTGTCCAGCCCGGAGGAGTTCGCCCTGGTGCGGTCCTGCCTGGACGCGGGCATGGGCTTCATCGCCATGAAGGCCCTGGCAGGCGGGCTGCTCTCCAACGCGAGGGCCGTGCACACCTTCATGGGGGAGCAGGAGGGCGTGGCGCCCATCTACGGGGTGCAGACCATGGACGAGCTGGAGCAGTGGCTGGCGCTGGCCGAAGAGGACCCGGCCATGGACGACGGGCTGCAGGCGGTCATCGACGCGGACAAGGCCCAGCTGGGCGGCCAGTTCTGCCGCAGCTGCGGCTACTGCATGCCCTGCCCCCAGGGCATCGAGATCCGCAACTGCGCCCGCATGGACATGCTCATCCGCCGCAGTCCCTGGCGGCCCTGGTTCACCCCGGAGTGGCAGGCAAAGATGGCCAAGATCGAGACCTGTCTGGACTGCGGCCGGTGCAAGGCCAGGTGCCCTTACCATCTGGACACCCCCAAGGTGCTCAAGTACATGCTGAAGGATTACCGGGAGTTCTATGAGGCCCATAAGGACGAGCTGTAAGCGGCTGGCCGCCCTGGCGCTGGCGCTTACGCTGGCATTGGCCGGCTGCGGGAGCAAAGACGCGGAGAAGCGGGAAAAGCAGCTTTTCGCCATGGACACGGTGATGTTCCTCACCGCTTACGGCGGCGCGGCCGACGAGGCCCTCTCCGCCGCGACGGACGTTATCAACGCTCTGGCGGCGGACCTGGACCCGGAGCGGGAGGGCAGCTCGGTGCACGCGCTGAACGCCGGGGCCGGCGGCGCCGTGCCCGTATCGGCGGACTGCCTGTCCGTACTGGACACGGCCCTGGCCGTGGGACAGGAGACCGGCGGGGCCCTGGATCCGGCCCTCTATCCCGTCATCCGGGCCTGGGGTTTCACCACGGGCCAGTACCGGGTGCCGTCCCGGACGGAGCTGGACGGGCTCTTGGCGGAAAAGGACACCGCCGCCATCGCCATCGACGATGCCACGGGCACGGTGACGCTGCCGGCGGGCATGGCCGTCTCCCTGGGCGCGGTGGCCAAGGGCTACGCCGCCCAAAGGGCCGTGGAGGCCATGGCGGACGCGGGGGCGGAGCACGCCATCCTGTCCCTGGGCGGGAACGTGCAGACCCTGGGCGAGACCCGCCCCGACGGGGGGCCATGGCAGGTGGCTGTCACGGACCCCCGTGACACGGGCTCTTATGTGGGCACCCTCAGCGTGGGCCAGACGGCGGTCGTCACCTCCGGCGGCTACCAGCGGTATTTTGACGAGGACGGCGTGCGCTATATCCACATCCTGGACCCAGCCACGGGCATGCCCGTGGACAACGGCCTGGCCTCCGTGACGGTGGTCACGGCGGACGGGGCGCGGGCGGACGCCCTCTCCACGGCGCTGTTCGTGCTGGGGGAGCAGAGCGCGTTGGACTATGCCGCCGCCCATGAGGACGTGGAGCTGGTGCTCGTCACCGAGGACGGCCGGGTGGTCGTCACGGCGGGGCTGGCGGAGGGCTTCACGGAAAACAGCGGGGACTATGCCTATGAATATCCTTGATCTTCCCGCGCCGGAGGCGGCGCGGGCCTTGGTGGGGAAGATCCTGGTCCGGCAGCTCGCAGACGGGACGGTGATCCGGGCCCGGATCACGGAGACGGAGGCCTATTTCGGCGAGGCCGACACCGCCTGCCACGCCTGCCACGGGCGCACAAAACGGACGGAAGTGCTCTACCATCCCGCGGGGACCATCTATGTTTACCTCTGCTATGGCATCCACTGGATGCTGAACCTGGTGACCGGCCCGGCGGACGACCCCCAGGCGGTGCTCATCCGGGGGGTAGAGGGGGCATCCGGCCCCGGCCGGGTGACGAAATTCCTCCACATCGACAAGTCTCTCAACGACGCGGCTCTGGGGGGCGCGCTGGCCCTGGAGGACGACGGCTTCGTCCCCGCGCATATCGCGGCGTCCCCGCGGGTGGGCATCGGCTACGCCTCGCCGGAGGATCAGGCCCGCCTCTGGCGGTTCACCATGGGGTGACCAGGATCAATTTACAGGAGGCATGACGATGTTCGCATTTTGGCTCTTCATGCTGTGCGCGGACCTTCTCGTTCCCGCGGTGATGATCGGCTTTGGCAGGATGTTTCTGAAAAATCCGCCCCAAAACATCAACGACTCCTTCGGCTACCGCACGAAACGGTCCATGAAAAATCAGGACACCTGGGATTTCGCCCACCAATACTGCGGCCGGCTGTGGTATCGGTGCGGGCTCATACTGCTGCTGCCGTCCGTGGCGCCGCTGCTGTTCGTCCTGGGCCGGGACATTGGCGTGATCGGCAACACAGGGCTCATCGTCACGGCCGTGCAGCTGGTGGTCATGCTGGGGACCATCTTCCCGGTGGAGAGGGCGCTGAAACGGACCTTTGACGAGCGCGGCCGGCGCCGGGGATCGCCCATGTAAAAGACCTTTGATAGACAGCTCGCCGCTTTTCCCCTATGCTGGCAGGGCAAGGAGGTGCGGAAAGCATGGAGCTTGGCAGCCAGATACGAAAACGGCGGCAGGCCCTGGGCCTTTCCCAGGACGAACTGGCCCAGCGGGTATACGCCACCCGCCAGTCGGTGTCCAACTGGGAGAACGGCCGGACCTGCCCGGACATCAAGAGCCTGCTGCTGTTGGCGGAGGTGTTTTCCGCGACCCTTGACGATCTTGTCAAAGGAGATATCGCGGAGATGAAAAAGCAGATCGACGAAGCGGACAAGGCGGCCTTCCGGCGGGACAGCGCCATCTTTACGGCGCTGTTCGCGGCCATGCTCGTCACATGCATACCGCTGGTGATGCTGTGGCGCTGGTGGGGTCTGGCGGCCTGGTCGGTCCTGGCCGCCGTGGCGTTTGCCTGGTCGGTCCGGGTGGAGCGCTGGAAGAAAAAATACGACATCCAGACCTGGCGGGAGATCGTGGCATTCACCGAGGGCCAGACCCTCTCCGAGATCGAAAAGGCCCGGGAGGCAGGCAAGCGCCCCTATCAAAAAGCCCTGCTGGCCGCCGGGTCCGGGCTGCTGGGCGCGGCGGTGTCGCTGGTCATGCTCTGGCTCTGGCGGCGGTTCATTCTCTGAAAAATGTGAGGTTATTATGATCTGTTCCCTCTGTCCGAGAAAATGCGGCGCGCTGCGGGATGAGCGCCACGTGGGCTTTTGCGGCGTGGGCCCGGACCCGGTGGTGGCGCGGGCGGCCCCCCACTACTGGGAGGAGCCCTGCCTCAGCGGCACACGGGGCAGCGGCGCGGTGTTCTTTTCCGGGTGCACCCTGCGGTGCGTGTTCTGCCAGAACCACACCATCAGCGCCGGAGGGCAGGGCAAGGCCATCACCGCGGACCGGCTGCGGGCCATCTTCCGGGAGCTGGAGGGGCAGGGGGTGCACAACCTCAACCTGGTCACCGCCTCCCACTTCCTGCCCGCCGTATTGCGGGCCCTGGACCCCCAGCCCGCCATCCCGGTGGTGTGGAACACCGGCGGGTATGAGTCCTCCCTGGCGCTGAAAGCGCTGGAGGGCAAGGTCCAGGTATACCTGCCGGACATGAAGTACATGGACGGGGCCCTGGCCGCGTCCCTCTCCGGGGCGGCGGATTACCCCGACGTGGCCCGGGCGGCCATTCTGGAGATGTTCCGCCAGACCGGGCCCTATGCGCTGGACGCCGACGGCATGCTGGTGCGGGGCGTGATGATCCGCCACCTGGTGCTGCCGGGGGCGCTGGACAACACCTTCTCGGTGCTGGACTGGATCGCAGACACGTTCAAACCCGGCGATGTGCTGGTGTCCCTCATGGGCCAGTACACCCCCAACGGGGTCGGCGGGCCGGACCGGCGGCTGACGGCGGAGGAATATGCGCGCGCATGCGACTATATGGCCGCGCTGGGCCTTTTGGAGGGCTACACCCAGGAGCTCTCCAGCGCGGAGGCGGAATACACCCCGCCCTTCGACGGCACGGGGGTATAATAAAAACAGATACGTTCAACGCCACGGGCTTTTGTGCCCGCGGCGTTTTTTCATGTCAGCGGCCATATTTACAACCGTTGATTGAAAATCCGCAAAATCGCCTCCATTTTATTCAACCATCGTTTGTGCTATAATTCAACCAACAAGCGGAAAGGACGGTGCTTCGGATGGCAAGCGAACTGAGCGAGCGGATCGCGGCCCTGCGAAAAGAGCGGGGCCTCACCCAGGAACAGCTGGGGAACATGGTGGGCGTATCCTCCCAGGCGGTGAGCAAATGGGAGAAGGGCGGCACGCCGGACGTGGAGCTGCTGCCGGTACTGTCCCGGCAGCTGGGCGTGACCATCGACGCCCTCTTCGGCATGGAGGGCGCAGAGCAGGAGGCCGTGGAGGACGCGGTGGGCCGCTGGCTGCGGGGCTTCCCGCCGAAGGAACGGATGGACCAGTTCTGCCGTCTGGTCTGGGAGTCCATAGGATACTTCGCGCCGGGGGAGTTCACTCTGCCGGGCATGGACTATCCCGCGTCCTGCAAGCTGGACGACGTCGACGGCGGCAGCCGGCTCTTTTTGACGCAGGTCATGGGCGAGAGCGGTATGCTGCTGGACGTGCACGCGGACGACCTTTCTTTTGTGACGCTCTGGCCGAAGCCGGAGGGCGGCTGGGCTCAGTGGCTGGCGCCCATGGAGGAATACCGGAAGCTCTTTTCGCTCCTGGCAAAGCCGGGGTGCCTGGAGCTGCTGGGCGATCTCTACCGACGCAACGCATACTGGTTTTCGCCGGGCAGCGTGACGAAGCGTCTGAAACTGCCGAAGGAAACGGCGGTGGAACTGCTGGAGGCGCTGACGGAGCGGGAAATATTAGACTCCATGGAGCTGGAGCTGGAGGACGGCAAGGCGACCGTCTATCGAGTGTCGGAGCCTTTGAAGCTGATCCCCTTCCTCCTGCTGGGGCGGGCGCTCATGCAGTGGGATTCAAACCTCATACGGTTTGGCGACGCGCTGCCGGTCCTGACGCCGGACGAGGTGTGGGCGGAAACAGAAAAGGAGGCAGTAAAATGAAATATTATCTGAAAAAATATTGGGGCGCCAATCTTTTGCCGGTCCTGCTGGGGCTCGTCGTAAGCGCCTTACAGACCGGGAACAACCTTATCCTGATGCAGACCTTCCAAGGCATCATCGACCGGGATCTGCGCGGCTTTTTGTTTTGGACGCTGATACTGGTGGGCTCCTGGTTCCTTCTCTTGTGGGTCAACAGTCTCGTGGAATTTTTCCAGGGCCGCGCCATCCGGGCCATGAACAACGCCCTCCGGCGGGACATGACGGCCACGCTGCTCCGCAAGTCCCATGAGGAGTTCCACGGGAAGGACACGGGGGAATACCTGTCCTGGTTCACCAACGACGTGAACCAGATCGAGAATCTGGCCTGGCGGCCCTTCTATCAGTGCGTCGACGCGGCGGCCAGCGCCCTGTTCAGCGCCGTCGCCCTGCTGACGCTCCACTGGTCATTGCTGATCGCGGCGCTGGTCAACGTGGTCGTGATGATGCTGGTCCCCCAGCTATTCAATAAACGTATGGAGAAGCTGGGCAAAGACTGCGAGGCGGGGCAGGCCGGGGCCACCGGGCGGCTCAAGGACATTTTGGCAGGCTATGACGTGCTGCGCTCCTTTGGCCGGGAACAGCGCTTCCGCCAGGGGGCGGCCGAGGCCAGCGAGCAGATCGAAAAGCCCAAATATAAACTCACCTATGTGAAGGGCTTCATCGGCGCGGGGTCCGGGTGCGTGAACGTCACCTTGCAGCTGCTGATCGATGTTTTGATCGGCGTGCTGTCCATCCGGGGCGTGATCCTCCAGAGCGCGCTGATGGGCGGCGGCAATCTGTGCGGGAGCCTCTCCAACGGGATCGGGACCATGGCGCAGCTGCTGCTGTCGTTCTCCTCCACGAAGCCCTATTTTGATAAGATCACCGTCCATGGCGACGATGCGCAGGACGAAGGGAGCGGTGGCCTTCCTCCGATCAGCAGTGCCATCACCGTGAAAGACCTGGCCTTCCGATACGACGAAAAGCCCGTCCTCCGGGATCTGTCCCTCACCTTCCAAAAGGGCGGCAAGTATGCCCTCACCGGCCCCTCCGGGTGCGGCAAGTCCACGCTTTTGAAGCTCCTTTTGGGCTGGCTGCCGGACTACAGCGGCGCCATCCGCTTTGACGGCGCGGACGCCCACGGCTTCACACCGGAGCAGCTCCAGCGGCAGATGAGCTACATCGAGCAGAACGTGTTTCTTTTCAACTCCACCATCCGGGACAACATCACCCTGGGCGAGGACTTTTCTGACGAGCAGATGGAAAAGGCCCTGCGGGACAGCGCCCTTATGGGCGATCTGGCCGCCATGTCGGAGGGCCTGGACACCCCGGTGGGCGAGAACGGCAGCAGCCTCTCCGGCGGGCAGAAGCAGCGGGTGGCCATCGCCCGGGCCCTGATCCACCGCCGCTCCATCCTCCTGGTGGACGAGGGCACCAGCGCCCTGGACCAGAAAAACGCGGGCCTCGTGGAGGAGAGCCTGCTGGCAAACCCGGAGCTGACGCTGATCCTGGTCAGCCACCACCTGTCCCCGGAGAGGAAAGCCCAGTTTACGGATGTGTACAGTTTGGAGCCGGCGGCAGCCCTTCCGCAGACAGCATAAAAAAGGAGCGGGGACCTCGGTCCCCGCTCCTTTGTTCTTATCCCAGTCTTTTCACGTATACGTCGTCGCCGTTTTTCGCCCGGCAGCCGGGGGCGCGCTCATATCCGCGCCGGATGTAAAACCCAGCCGCCGTGTCGGTGGTGAGGATGGCGGTGCGTATGCCGTTTTCCAGAAAATGCGCCTCCGCCAGGGCCAGCAGCGCGGACCCATGGCCCTGGCCCCGCGCCTCCGGCGCCACCCAGAACTCCCGGATAAAGCCGCAGGTCTCCTCAAAAAACCAGCTGGTGAACCGGATGGGGCGGAATTGGATGAACCCCACCGTGTCCCCGGCCGGCCCGGTGCGAAGGAAGGCGGCGTTGTCTCCTTCGCCGTTCATCTCCCGCCACAGGCCGTCCCAATCCCGGATGGTCAGGCCCAGCTCTGTGAAATACTGCCGGAACGCCGCCTGGAAGCGGATGTCGGAAAAATCGCGCAGCAGCGCGTCGGTATAGCTTTTGTCCATATTGACCTCCAAAAACTCGGAGGGTCAGCTCCCACAGGCCCTCCCTGTGTCGTTTTTCCGCTTCATATACGATCACCCCTTTCGGAAGATTTGGGAACAGGTCTATTATGCCATATCTGGGCCGGTGTCGCAAGGCGGCCGGGAAATTTTCCCTTGCGTTCGGCCCGGCGGCGGGATACAATAAAGAAAAACGAGAGAAAAAGAGACATCCATGGCAGACAAGGACACGCTTATCAGAGACTATACCTCCGGGCCGGTGGCCAGGCAGCTATTGGGCTTCGCCTGGCCATTCATGCTGTCCAACCTGCTGCAGACGGCCTACAACCTCACCGACATGGTGGTGGTCGGCCAGTTCGTGGGCCCGGCGGGGCTGTCCGCCGTGGGCATCGGGGCGGACCTCATCCACTTTTACACCTTCGTCTGCATGGGCTTCTGCAACGCCGGGCAGGTGCTCATCAGCCAATATGTGGGTCTGCGGGATCGGGGGAACGTGTCGAAGATCGTGGGTGTGATGTTCACGTTCATCCTGGGACTGAGCCTGGCCATCACCGCTCTGGGCCTGGTTTTTGCCGGGCAGCTGATGGGGTGGCTGAACGTGCCGCCGGAGGCGCGCGTCTATTGCCGGCAGTACACCGACTGCTGTACGGCGGGGCTGTTCTTCCTGGTGGGCTACGTGATGGTGGCCGCCATATTGCGGGGCATCGGCGAGTCGAAACGGCCCATGGTGTTTATCGTCATCGCCTCGGTGCTCAACGTGATATTGGACCTGGTGTTCGTCTCCGGGGGCATGGGACCCTTCGGCGCGGCGCTGGCCACGGTGATCGCCCAGGGCGTGAGCTTTCTGCTGTGCGTGGGGTATCTGTGGCGCCGGCGGGACCGGCTGGGCTTCGAGTTCTCCCCCAAATACCTCCGGCCCGACCGGGAGAATCTGAAAAAGCTCCTGAAGCTGGGCGTGCCCATGGCCATCCAGTCCTGCGCCATCAATATCTCCATGCTGTTCGTGTCCCGGTGCATCAACGTCTACGGCGTGACGGTGTCCGCCGTCACCAGCGTGGGCAACAAGCTGTCCACCGTGGCCAGCATCGTCTGCCAGGCCCTGAGCCAGTCCGGGGCCACCCTGGTGGGCCAGAACTTCGCCGCCAGGAAATTCGACCGGGTGGGCAAAGCCCTCGGCGCCGCCGTGGCGGTGGGGCTGGCGTTCACGGCCGTCCTCTCGGCGGTGATGATCGCGTGGCCGGAGCGGGTGTTCGCCCTGTTCGACGACGATGCCGCCGTGCTGGCCATGAGCCATCAATATGTGCTCATCGCGGTGCTCAACTTCTTCGGCTACGCCCTGCGGGGGCCCAGCACGGCGCTTTGCAACGGCATGGGCTTCCCCGTGATGAACTTCGTGCTGGGCATCCTGGACGGGGTGGTCATGCGCATCGGCCTGTGCGTACTGCTGGCCCGCGCCTTCGGCATGGGCGTGATGGGCTACTGGCTGGGCGGGGCCCTGGCGGGCTTCACCTTCTTCCTGGTCATGTGCCCCTACTTTTTGTCCGGCAAGTGGAAAACACACGCGCCGCCCGCGGCGGCATGAAAGGAGCGGCTCATGATCCTGGTCAGCGCCTGTCTTTTGGGCCACAACTGCAAGTATAACGGCGGGAACAACGACAACGCCGCCGTCCATAAATACCTGGAGGGGAAGGACTGGGTCTGCTTCTGTCCGGAGCGGGCCAGCGGTCTGCCGGCCCCCCGGCTGCCCAGCGAAATCCGGGACGGCCGGGTATACAGCAAGGCCGGGGACGACGTGACGGCGGAGTTCCAGGCCGGGGCGGAAAAGGCGCTGGCCTTCTGCCGTAGCCATGGCGTGACGGAGGCCATATTGAAGGCCCGCAGCCCCTCCTGCGGCGTGCACGCGGTGTACGACGGCACCTTTACGGGAAAGGTCATGCCCGGCATGGGCGTTACGGCCCGGCTGCTGGCCGAGAACGGCGTCCGGCTCATGGACGAGGAGGATATACAATAACACCGGGGCGGCCGCTCCGGTGCTTTTTTATCTGTCCGCGATCTCCACTACGGTGAGCTTCCCGTCCGACACGGTGAAGCGCACGTCAAAGCCCAAATAATAAAACCCGTACCGCCGCGCGGGATCGTCGATGTAGGCCGGCCGGGGGTCCTGCCGGAGCAGGCCGAGCAGAGCCTGCCGCTTGTCCGGCGGTATCCGGGCCAAAAGCTCCTCCGGAAACTCCACCTCCAGCGCGTAGTCCCGCACATCCTCGGCAAAGCCTCCCACCGCGTCGGGCCGGCTGTCCGTAAAGGGCAGATAGGGCTTCACGTCATAGATCGGCGTGCCGTCCATCAGGTCCGCCCCGGATACCCGCAGCACCGGGCCCAGCTTTTCGTCATGGTCCAGGCCCGCCAATCGCACACAGGACAGGCCCAGCGCGTTGGGCCGATAGGGGGAGCGGGTGGCGAACACGCCCATCCGCCGGTTGCCGCCCAGCCGCGGCGGCTTCACCGTAGCGGCCCATTCGTCCCGCCGGTTGGCGGAAAATCCCCAGATGAGCCACAGGTGGCTGAAGCCCTCGATGCCCCGGAACGCCACCGGGTCCCGGTATTTCGGCTCGAACACGATCCGGGCCTCCAGCTCCTCCACCAGCCCGCTCTGTCGGGGCAAGCCGAATTTCGCCGGCAGGTCCGTCCGGATATGGGCCACCGGCTCGATGGGGCGCGTCTCCTCCAGCATGGCTGCCTCCTTGCTGTCTTTCTCTGTATACCATGTCGCGCGGTTCCGGCGTCAGCCGGGAGCATGACTGGTATTTTTGTATAATAGCAACGCCGTTGCTATTATACCATGTCGCGCGGTTCCGGCGTCAGCCGGGAGCGCGACCGGTATTTTTGTATAATAGCAACGTCGTTGCTATTATACCATGTCGCGCGGTTCCGGCGTCAGCCGGGAGCGCGACCGGTATTTTTGTATAATAGCAACGTCGTTGCTATTATACCACGACTGTCAACGGTCCGGCCCGGCCGGAGCGGCATATACTGGTCCGGGGGTGACGGACACGGACCGGGAAGAAAAAGCGGCGGACGGCTGCGGCAAGTCCCTGCGGCGGCTGCGGCTGCAAAACGGCATGGCCGTGCTCTTCGTGGCCATGGGAGCCATGGTGGCGCTGGTGGTGCTGGAGGCGGTGCTCCCCGCGGACAAGGGGACGCTGGTGAGCAACGCCTTCGAGGCGTTCAAGCTCATCGCCGTCACGGTCCTGGGCTATGTGTTTGGGGCCAACCAGACCAAGGGCGGCCCGGAGGAATGAGAGCGCCCCGGCTCAGATGGCCGGGGCGCTCCGCGATGACGCCGGCGAGGCGGTGGAAATCCGCTGGGGCGTATGGTAAACTGGGAAAAAACAGACTCGGAGGTCGCCATGAAAGAGAACGTCACCCACTCGGCCCTGGTGGTCATCGACATGGAACAGGGCTTCCTCTCCCCCGCCTCGCCCCACTGCATCCCGGCGGCCGCCGCCACGGTGCCCGCCCTGTGCCGGGCGCTGGACACGGCGCGGGCAAAGGGCATCCCGGTGTTTTTTGTGAAACGGCTGTACCGCCCCGACGGCAGCGATGTGGAGCTGAGCCGCTGGTCCGGCTGGCGGGACGGCGGCCGGGCCATGGCCCCGGGGTCGGTGGGCACGCTGAGCGGCCAGGCCCCGGAGGGCCTGCGGCCCCAGCCGGGGGATTATACCATCGTCAAGCCCCGGTGGAGCGCGTTTTTCCAGACAGAGCTGGATCTGATCCTGCGGCGTCTGGGCGTGCGGACGGTGATCCTCGCGGGGACCACTACCCCCAACTGCGTGCGCGCCACCGCCTATGACGCCCTGGCCCTGGACTATAACGCCGTGGTGCTCTCCGACTGCACCTCTTCCCGCAGCGAGGCGGCGCAGCGGGCCAATCTCGAGGACATGGCCTGCGTGGGCGTCACGATCATGACAGAAGCGCAGTTCCGGGACTACAACGCGGACACGGTGGCGGACCCGCTGCCCGCCGTTCGGGCGGACCGCCTGGCCGCCGGCCTGGACCCGGAGACGTTCCTGCCGGACGGCACGGGCGTGGCCGCGGTGGACCGGTGGTAAGGCGGCGCGCTTGCGGGATCAGTCCTTGCTCTTTTCCTCCGGGGCAGTGTAAGCGGTGGGGACGGGCTTGGGCCGGGCGGCGCGGCGCTTCCGGCTCCGGCGGCACAGGAGGATGACCACCGCCGCGATGACGGCGGCCGCCACCAGCCACAGCCACCCGTAGGCCAGGGCGATGAGCAGCTTTTCCACGCCGGAGACGAAGCCGTCCAGCCCGGACCGCAGGGCGGCGATCAGGCGGCTGCCGAAGCCCTGGGCCGGCTCTTCCACATTGCTCAGCCGATAGACCTCCCGCAGGCAGACTGTGACGGTGGAGTACTCCACCAGCGCGTCATAGCGGCGCAGTTCGCCGCTGAGCCGGTCGATCTGTTCCTCCGTCTCGGAGATGGCGCTCTCCAGGGCGATGATGTCCTCCATGTCCTCGGCCTGGCCCAGCAGCTCCTGCAGCCGGTCCAGTTTGGTCCGCTGGGTCTCCAGACGGCCGGCGGTGTCATAGTAGCTCTCGCTCACATCGTCGGTGTACTCATACAGGTCCAACAGGTGGCACAGCGCGCCCGCCCGGTCCAGGAAGTCCCGGTAATTCTCCGCCGGGACGCGGATGGTATAGTTGGCGGAGCGGTAGGTGCCGCGGTTGGAGACGCTGCTGGAGGCGTAATACCCGCCCGCTTCCTCCGTCAGCGCGGCCAGGGCCTGCGTCGCGCTGTCGAACTGGGTGGTCTCCAGGTCCATGTCGGCGGAGTAGATGATCTTGGCCCCTTCCTGGGCGGCGGGAGGCACGCTGCCGGCGCTGCTCAGCGCCATCTCCTCCGAGGTCTCCACCGAGGCCATGTCCGCCGCCATGGGATAGCCGCCATAGCTGTTGTTCTGGCTGGCGGCCTTGTCGGCGCCGCCGCAGCCGGTGAGAAGGCCCACCAGCAGCAGGACGGCCAGCGCCGTAACGATCGCTTTTTTCCTCATGTTCTCGTCCTCCGTCATGGGTGTTTGTCTCTTAGACGGCGCCGGGCGGGAAAAGTTCCTGAAAAAAAGAGGGACGGCTGTCAGCCGTCCCCCCATAAGCGGGCGTATTTTATTCCTCCGTGTCGGAGATCATGCCATAGCCGCCGTCCCGGCGCTTGTACACCACGGAAAAGGCGTCGTCGGCGTCCTGGTTGCGGAACGCGAAGAACGTGTGGCCCAGCAGGTCCATCTGCATGGCCGCCTCTTCGGGGCTCATGGGTTTGATGGCGAAGCGCTTGGTCCGGATGATCTTATATTCCGGGGCTTCCTCCTCGTCCTCCGGCATGGGCACCGGGGCGGAGGTGCGCTCAAAAGCGCCGTCCCGCAGGCGTTTTTCCAGGCGGGTCTTGTTCTTCCGCACCTGCCGTACCAGCGCGGCACAGGCGGAATCGATGGAGGCGAACATGTCGCTGGTGGTCTCGGTGACGCGGTAGAACATGCCGTTGTTGCGGATGGTGACCTCAACGGTATAACGGCCCCGCTCCGCGCTGAAGGTGACAGACGCGTCGCTCTCCGTGCGGAAGAGCTTGTCTATCTTGCCGATCTTCTTCTCCGCGTAATCCCGCAGCTCATCGAACACCTCGTATTTCTTGCCGGTAAAAGTGAAAGTCATAACGATCACCCTCCTTTGTGAAAATTGTACCACAGATTTTCGCTCCGCACAATAGCTTTTTATCACTTTTTTCCAGCGGGGTCAAGCTGCCCGCTTCGATCCGGGCTTGACTTTGCCGCGATCTGTGATACAATCAAAATAACAAGTTCATAGCCTTATCAAGAGTGGCGGAGGGACCGGCCCTGTGAAGCCCGACAACCTGTGCGAAAGCAAAAGGTGCCAAATCCGGCGGTGTAAATCGAGAGATAAGGAAAGGCTCCTGCTCTGTGCCCGCCGGCCTCCGGCGAGCTTTTTTGTTGGCTATAGAAATCTGCAAAGGAGAAAAGCAATGGGACACTATCTGTTCACCTCCGAATCTGTCACGGAGGGGCATCCCGACAAGATCTGTGACCAGATCGCGGACGCTATCCTGGACGCCATCCTGGCGGAGGACTCCCAGGGCCATGTGGCCTGTGAGTGCA
Organism: uncultured Oscillospiraceae bacterium; assembly: GCA_947624065.1. Taxonomy (GTDB): domain Bacteria; phylum Bacillota; class Clostridia; order Oscillospirales; family Oscillospiraceae; genus CAJOIG01. Next base: position 31,786 of record CANQIO010000015.1, read on the forward strand.
CGACTACCACCGGCATGGTGTATGTGATGGGCGAGATCACCACCAGCTGCTATGTGGACATCCCTAAGATCGCCCGCCAGGTGCTGCGGGACATCGGCTATGACCGGGCCAAGTACGGCATGGACTGCGACACCTGCGCCGTGATCACCGCCATCGACGAGCAGTCGCCGGATATCGCCATGGGCGTGAACGCCAGCATGGAGAAGAAGGCCGGCGGCGAGGCGGAGGAACTGAGCACCGGCGCCGGCGACCAGGGCATGATGTTCGGCTACGCCTGCGACGAGACGCCGGAGCTGATGCCCCTGCCCATCAGCCTGGCCCATAAGCTGGCCCGCCGCCTGGCGGAGGTGCGCAAAAACGGCACCCTGCCCTATCTGCGCCCCGACGGCAAAACCCAGGTCACCGTGGAGTATGACGAGGAGAACAGGCCCGTCCGGGTGGACACGGTGGTGGTCTCCGCCCAGCACGCCCCCGACGTGGAGCATGCCCAGATCCAGGAGGACATCATCCGCGAGGTCATCAGCCCCATCCTGCCCGCCAATCTGAACCACGGCGACGTGAAGGTGTATGTGAACCCCACCGGCCGCTTCGTAGTGGGCGGGCCCCAGGGGGACTCCGGTCTCACCGGCCGGAAGATCATCGTGGACACCTATGGCGGCAGCGCCCCCCACGGCGGCGGCGCCTTCTCCGGCAAGGACCCCACCAAGGTGGACCGCTCCGCGGCCTATGCCGCCCGCTGGATCGCCAAAAACATCGTGGCCGCGGGCCTGGCCCGGCGCTGCCAGGTGCAGCTGGCCTACGCCATCGGCGTGGCCACCCCGGTGAGCGTGAATGTGACCACCTTCGGCACCGGCAAGGAGTCGGACGAGACCCTCCAGAAGGCCGTGACGCAGGTATTCGACCTGCGCCCGTCCGCCATCATCCGGGACCTGGAGCTGACCCAGCCCATCTATCAGAAGCTGGCCGCCTATGGCCACATGGGCCGGGAGGACCTGGACGTGGCCTGGGAGCGGACCAACAAGACCGAGGCCCTCAAGGCCGCCATCCCCGAGCCCAAGGAGGCCATGGTCCCCTCGGGCGACACCGAGACGAAAAAGCGCCCCTGGTGGAAATTCTGGGCCAAAAAGTAACGCCGCAGTACAGATAAAAAAGGAGAACGCATTATGAGTACGATCCGGGATATAACCCTGGCTCCCTCCGGGGAGAAGAAGATCGCGTGGGTGGAGCGGAACATGCCTCTGTGCCGGTCCATCGGCGAGGAATTTGAAAAAACGAAGCCCTTCGCGGGGCTGAAGGTGGCCCTGTCCCTCCATCTGGAGGCCAAAGCGGCCTATCTGTGCCGGGTGATGGCCCGGGGCGGCGCCGAGATGCACATCGCCGGCTCCAACCCCCTGTCCACCCAGGACGACGTGGTGGCCGCGCTGGTGGACGGGGGCCTGGAGGTCCACGCCTTCCGCGGCTGCACCATGGAGGAGTACGACGCCAACATCGACAAGATCCTCTCCGTGGGACCCGACATCATCATCGACGACGGCGGGGACCTGGTCCACCGGATGCACACGGCTTATACCCACCTGCTGCCGAAGGTGATCGGCTCCTGCGAGGAGACCACCACCGGCATCATCCGCCTGCACCAGATGGAGCGGGCTGGCACGCTCCGGTTCCCGGCGGTCACCGTCAACGACGCCGACTGCAAGCACCTGTTCGACAACCGCTACGGCACCGGCCAGTCCGTCTGGGACGGCATCATGCGCACCACGAACCTGATCGTGGCGGGCAAGGACGTGGTGGTGGCCGGCTACGGCTGGTGCGGCAAGGGCGTGGCCATGCGGGCCAAGGGCCTGGGCGCCCGGGTCACCGTCACGGAGGTGGACCCCATCCGGGCCATCGAGGCGGTGATGGACGGCTTCACGGTGATGCCCATGGCCGAGGCCGCCAAAATCGGCGACATCTTCTGCACCGTCACCGGCTGCGAGCGGGTCATCACCGCCGAGCACTTCCCCCTGATGAAGGACGGCGCCATCCTCACCAACGCCGGCCACTTCGACGTGGAGGTGGACATGCGCGCTCTGGAGAACGCCGCGGTGAATAAGTATGAGGCCCGGCACAACATCGACGGCTATACCCTGCCCAACGGCAGGACCCTGTTCGTCATCGGCGAGGGGCGGCTGGTGAACCTGGCCTCCGGCGACGGCCACCCGGCGGAGATCATGGATATGAGCTTCGCCATCCAGGCCCTGTCCGCTCGGTATCTGGCCCAGAACCGGGGCAAGCTGGCCCCGGGCGTGTACGCCGTGCCCAGGGAGATCGACGAGGACGTGGCCCGCCGGGAGCTGCAGTCGATGGGCGTGGCCATCGACACGCTCACCCAGGAGCAGAGGGACTATTTGGGCGTGTGACGGGATCAAAACAAAAGGCAGCTCCGCAGAGTCCTGCGGAGCTGTTTTTTGTGGGGTCATGCGCCGGCCAGCAGGCCCGCGGCGCGCAGGTTGGCCAGCAGCGTGTTCAGCGTGGTGGCCACATCCTCCGTGGTCGCCGTGGCCGGGGCGGCGATATCCGCCACCGCTGCCGCCGGCGTCACCGTCCCGGCCGGACCCGCCGCGCCGGTGGGGCCAGTGGGACCAATAGGACCAGCAGGGCCAGCAGCGCCTGTGGCACCAGTCGCTCCCGTGGGCCCGGTAGGCCCGATAGGCCCGGCAGGGCCGACAGCACCCGTGGCACCGGTCGCTCCAGTCGCACCAGTAGGGCCTGTAGGACCGATAGGACCAGCAGGGCCAGCAGGGCCAGCAGGGCCGGCGGGACCGACAGCGCCAGTGGCACCAGTAGGCCCGATAGGACCGACAGCACCAGCAGCGCCAGTCGCACCCGTAGCACCCGCCGCACCAGTGGGACCAGTAGGACCAGTAGGACCAATAGGCCCGATAGGGCCAGCGGGGCCGACTGCGCCCGTGGCACCAGTAGCACCAGTCGCGCCAGTGGGGCCAGTAGGACCGATGGGGCCAGCAGGGCCCACGGGACCCGTAGCACCAGTGGCACCGGTCGCTCCAGTCGCGCCGGTAGGACCAGCAGGACCGATGGGACCGGCAGGACCCATGGGGCCGGCAGGGCCGGTCGGACCGGCGATGAGACTGGGGCAGCAGGGCTGGACCTGGCAGGGATAGCGGGTCAGACCGTTGGCCTGGGCTCCAGGGATGATGTTCATATTCTCAACACAATCCGCCATAGTTTCCTCCTTTGGGCTTCGCGCCCAACACAATATATGAGAGGGCCTGTCGAACTGTGCGCCATGAAAAAACGCCGGAGCAGGCCGATCCTGCTCCGGCGAAATGCCATGCCCTGGGGTGTTCAAGCCTCTTCGTCCGCCTCGTCCCGTGCCCGGAACAGCAGCGATACGCACCAAAGCGCCGCCAGGCCCACCAGCGTATAGATCACCCGGGAGACCGGGTTGGTCTGGCCGCCGAAGATCCAGGCGACGATATCGAACCGAAACAGGCCAATGCTGCCCCAGTTCAGCCCGCCGATGATGGCGAGGATCAGGGCGATCCGGTCAATGACCATGAGAAAGACTCCTTTTCGTCAGACTGATTGCTCTTGCATGGCCTAGTTTTCACAAAAAACCGCGGCTCCATACATCCCCGCCGCAAAATTTCTTTCCATCGGCGCCGGCTCGACAGAAAAATGGAAAATTCGCTGTAAACGGCCGCCGATCCATGCTATAATAGCCGTGATGCGGCTATTATATTTGATTTATGGCGTTTTGCTCCCGCCGGGCGGCGGAACCGCAAAA
>CANQIO010000016.1 GCA_947624065.1 uncultured Oscillospiraceae bacterium
CGCATGGGGCTTTTGCTTTGAAAGGAGAGCCTATGAACGATACCAAGACCACACGCACCGCCCCCGCCGTCCCTTTTTCTCTGCCCGTAAAGGAAGCCGGGAAACCCGACCTTGTGAAAAACATTGACGGCACGACCTTTGATATTTACGTCCATTTCAGCCAGACGAGCAGGGAAACCTTTACCGACAAGGTTGTGCGCCTTATCCGCAACGAACCCGACGATGTAACCGAATGAAAAAAGATAAATTTTTTCTCAATCCCTACTTGCAAGTTCCGAAAGGTCTTGTCCTTGTAAAACGCGCAAAATGTACATTGATTGTGGGTGCAGCCCACGGCAACGGGCAGCAGAAACGCGCCTAGTTCCATAGGTGGGCGGCAAATAACGCCTTCATATTCCATTGCGCTGCTCCTCTCTGCCTATGCGCTTGCTGATCTGGCCCAGTTCATATCGCCCATCCGCACAAGAAACTCTCTGCCCGCAGAAAATCAAGAAAGAGCCTTCTTCGCGTTGACCGCCGCAGAGGGCTGGCCTGCCCCATGCGGTCGATCCTATGATACAGTATAACGCTTTGCTGTCCGCGTTGCAACCCAAAGCAGTTTAGCGCAGGGCGATGCCTACGGCCTATCGGGCCAGCAGTGCCTCCACGGCCGCCCGCTTTTCAAAGAGCACGCAGCCGCCGGAACTCTTCCCATCGCCGGGGAAGGACTCGAAATAGGCCGCCAGGGTGTCGATGAAGCCGGGGCGCGAGATTTGTCGCTTCCCGTGCGACCAGATCCATCCGGGGACCGCCTATACTGTGATCATATCAGAAAGCGCGGATGAACTTTTTGGTTTATTCCGACAAAGTCTGCAACCTGCGTACCAAAAAACCTTTGCAGTCATCTATAATGGACGCAGGGCGCTCACCAACAGGACCAAAAGGGGAGCCCCCTATCATACAGAGAAAGAAGGTACAAAGATGAAGATCATACTGGAAGCAGGCGAGATCGATTACGCGGGCATTCTGATAAAATTCATGCCCATGATCCGGGACAAGTTAAAGGACCTGGATGGAGCGATGCCGAAAATGATAGGCGGCCTCACGGCCTTGCCCGCTCCGGTGGTGAGAGGCGCCGTCAACGCCCTGCCGCAGGACACGAAGGACCAGATGGTGGCCTATCTCATCAATCACAATGGGGAAAAGATCCTCTCCGCCGCCCAGGGCTTCGCGGAAAAGCAGGGCATTTCGATCGCCTTCAACAGCATCACGGCGGAAGAGTGAGCTGACAGCGGGGGAAAGGAGACGCCGGCGTTGGAAAAGACCGTATTCGATCCGGATAAGATGTATACCTATCTGCGGGGCTTTGCCTCCGGCGCGGGGATGGGACAGACCCTGAAGGCCCTGTCCTTCGCGCGGGAGAAGCACGCGGGGCAAAAGCGCAAAAGCGGCGAGCCGTATATCATCCACCCGTTGACCATGGCCTGCAACGCCGTGAGCATCGGCATCCGGGAGGACAGGGTCATCGCGGCCATACTGCTGCACGACGTGTGCGAGGACTGCGGCGTGCCGCTGTCCGAGCTGCCTGTGGACGACACAGTCCGCCATGCGGTGGACCTTCTCACCTTCCAGATCATGGAGGGGGAGACGAAGGAGACCGCCAAGATCCGGTACTACAACATGATCCTTCAGAGCCGGGAGGCCACGCTCACCAAGCTGGTGGACCGGTGCCACAATGTGTCCAGCATGGCGGGGACCTTCTCGGAGGAAAAGCTGCTGGCCTACATAGACGAAACGAGGCAGTATGTGCTGCCTCTGCTGCGCAGGGCCAAGACCGCCTATCCCGGGGACGCGGATGTGCTGTTCATCCTCAAGTACCACATCGTGAGCGTAGTGGACTCTCTGGACGCCGCCATGCAGGTCTACCGGCCCCGGCCGTGACGGGGTGCGGCGGGCCCTGGCCGGGCGGACCGGCGGAAAAGAGCGCGGAAGGCGGAAAAACAGGGAAAGCGCGCAAAGAGAACGGAGGTTAGAAAATGCTGGAGGAGACGGTCCCTGAGATTTTCAAACCGTTTGAGATGACCACAGAACTGCCTGGGACGGCCGATCCCGAGCAGGCGCTGGAAATGGATGAGTTCCAACGCTACGACGAAGCCGCCGAGCAGGGGACGGAGGCATACAGCATCTCACAGGGCGAGTACACCGAATCGGGCCTCTATGTCCCCGGTCACGTGGAGGAGATCAACCCCGAGGTCGCGGAGTTTGATCCGGAGATGCGCGAGCTGTCCTGTGAGCTGGATACCTGGATCGAGCAGAAGGAACCGATGTCCTGCGCCGTCGCGAGCCAGACGATGGCGATCAATCAACTGGAGCATGGCGCCTATTCGGAACAGGAGCTGATCGATCTGGCGCGCGAGAACGGCTGGTATACCAGCAACGGCACGCTGCCTCGGGACGTGGGCAAGATCGCCGAGTCGATGGGCGCCGAGGTCGAGCGCCGCCGCGGTGTGGAGCCGTCCGAGCTGACGCTGGCAAACGATCCCACCGTCAAGGTCCTGGCGAATATCGACAGCACGCTGCTGCATTTTCCGGAAAGCGACAAGCGCTGCAAGCCCGACCACTGCGTGCAGGTGCTGCGGGTGGAGAATACGACGCAGGGAGAATTCGTGATCCTCAACGACCCCGGACACGAAGGCGGCCGCGGCGCTGTCTACCCGATGGAGGTCTTTGCCAAGGCCTATCGCGGCGATATAACGACGATCAGAAAGGAGCGGGAAGTATGAACGGCGAAGATCTCATGGAGCAGCTGCTCAACTGCGATCAGGCGATGGAGCATATCCCCCTTGAGCTGCAGGCCACGGTCCCTCTGCCCTGGGCGGGCGAGGGGCGCGCGGTGGCATGCTGGTACTACCGGCTGGACAGCCATAGCGGCGACGTAAAGATCTATTCGCCCGCTCTGCGCGTGATCTGGGATGCGGACAAGATGGCCGTCGTGCACACCCAGACGCTGCAGCCGGTGCTGCTGGGCTCCGGCCAGGACGTGCTCGGTCCGGCACACCGTCAGCGCGAGGACGCCTATCTGAACGGTCCGCTGACAGACTATTTGACCCGGGGCGCCGCGGACGGCGTCGCTGACAGCTGGCTTGCCGCCGCGCCGTCGGCCCTTCGGCCCTGGCTTTGGGAAGCGTTAAGGCAGGTGCATTATGTTTGAGATATTCAAAGAAGCGATGGAGGCCCCTCCCGTGCAGCGCGAGGCCGCCGAAACGCCTGAACAGCGGGAGATGGACGCCGCTGTGGAGACGGGCCAGTCCCCCGAACTCATCGAGGAGCAGCGGGAGATGGACGCGGTCCCCTTTGGCGGGACAGCGGCCGAGGCCGCCGAACAGGAGGAGATGCTCGGCGCGAAGGAGATCAGCGGCGAAGAGCGGGCGGCCCAGTTTTTCGAGATGGCGGACCAGTCCCTGCACGAGGCGGACGTCATGTACGAGAACTTCATCCACCGGAACCCAGAGATGCGCGACGAGGCGCTCCGCTGCGAGATGCGCGAGGACGGCGTGCGCGCCATGCTGCCGTCGGAACAGGAAGCGCTGCTCTGGTCCAAGGCGGACCTGGAGAAAGCATACGCGATGGTCGACGAGCTGCACGATCAGACCGTCCAGGCCAAGGAGGCCAGGGCGCAGGCGCTCATCGACCGCATCGATAAAGAGCTGGCAGGCTACTGAAGCTATCCATGCAGATCCAATGTGAAAGGAGACCGTACGATGCACAACAGCTATGAGATGACCCCCGCGGAGGCCCCGGAGCGCCTTTCCGGCGAGCTGAACGCCGCCGCCGCGCTGGAGGCGGCGGAGACCGATCAGACCGCGCTCGAGCAGCAGGAGATGGATGCCGCGGCCCAGGCCGGCGGGACGCCGGAGCTGGAGGCTGAGCAGCAGGAGATGGACGAGGGCGAGCGGCTCGGCTATTCTTCGGATTATTACAAGCACGAGATGGCGGCGGCCATCAAAAACGACAACAAGATCGCCTATGAGAACGCCAAAAGGAATTATGCCGAAAAGGTAGCGAAGGAACAGGCCAAGGAAATGGAAAGAAAGGCTAAGAACGCGGCATCAAAGAAATAAATAAAAACAAAAGGAGAGAAAAAACAATGGCTAAGAGTTCGAAAAACGCTGGCGCCCTCCGGGGCTCCGTGGACGCCGTCGCGGCAGCGGCTGCCAAGAGAGGCGTCTCCGTCACCGGGGAAGAGATGGTGTCCCTGGTCAAGACCCATGCGGCCGGCGCCGCCGCATCCATGATAGCGGCGGGCGTCGTCCCTGGTGCTGGCGGCGCCATCGCCTTTGGCATCGTAAGCGGATTTGTCGTGTCGATGTATTACCGCATCTGCACCAGGCTGAAGATCAGCATCAAGAAAAACGTGCTCAAATCCGTGGGCTCGGCCCTCATCACCAGCCTGGGCGGCAGCATCGCCGCCGAGCTCATCGCGGGCGCGGTGCTGGGCTTCATACCTGGCATCGGGGCCCTGGGCGCGACGGCGGTGCTGGGCCTGATGGGCTACAGCATCACCTACTATGCCGGTATCGTCTTCATGAACCTGCTGGTCCGCGTGTTCAAGGCAGGCGGGTCCCTGGAGGACATGACCGAAGCGGAGATGAAGAGCGTGATGTCGGGGATCACCAAGGAGGTGAAGTTCTCCGACATCAAGGACGAGGCCAAGCAGGGCTTCAAAGACCGCAAAAAGGACGGTGTCGCTACTGTCATCGAGGACGAGGACGCCCCGGAGGTGGCCGTGTCGGCCAAACCTGAGCGCACCTACTGGCTGCATACCGGCATCGATTTTGGCAGCACCAACTCCGTGATGGCCTGGCGGCTGTATAAGTGGACCGAAGCGAATGAGTGGCAGCTGGACGAGCAGCACAACAAGGAGAACAACATCGTCCGCTGCCCGACCATGCTGGTGTTCAAAAAGGACAACCCCGACCACAGCAACGTACAGGCCGAGGCCGAGGACGTCATCGTCGGCAAGCGCGCCGAGGATCTGGCCAACGACCAGCTGGAGCCCGCCGTTGCCAGGACCAATTTCAAGCCTGTGTTCTACGACGCGCCCATGGGCAGCGCCGAACAGAAAGAGGCGACCGACCTCATCGCCCTGTTCATGAAGCATCTGTATCAGCTCTACCAGGGCGACATCCTCGCCAGCCTGCCCAACGAGGTGCAAAAGGACATGTGCGCGACCGTGCATATCTCCACGCCCGTGCGCGCCGACAGCACCCACCGCAGCTGCATGGCTGAACTGGCCAAGCAGGCCGGCTTCGCCCACGACGGCAAGTACAGCTTCGTCGACACCTCCCGCAACGAGGCCGAGTGCGTCATGCACCTGACCGTCGACGCCAATATCAGCAACATGCAGCGGCTGATGAATATCAGCCAGGGCAAGTCCGCGCTCACCATCATGTTCGTGGACGTGGGCGGCAGCACGACGGACATCGAGCTGATCAAGCAGGAGCTGCACAGCGCCGGCAAGAGCACGCAGGTGCTGGCTATGTGGCCCAGGGGGAACGTGCAGTATATGCTCGGCGGCTGCGAGGTCGACCGTGCGATCTTCGACTACCTCATCGACAAGCAGTGCCTGATCCCGCGCTACGCCGAGGAGGCCTGGGAGCATGGCACCGGCAAGACCCTGTTCCGCAAGCTCAAGGAGAACAACAACGAGAACCTGCGCGCCGGCAAACCCATCGCCAAGCTGGGCACGATAAGCTCCGCGTGCGGCGATCCCGACGAGGAGGAGAAGCCCGTCAATAAGTACGCCGACTACAAGATCACCAGCGAGGTATTTGAAAACGAGATCTGCGGCCGCTACATAAACGACCTGTGCACGGCCCTGCACGAGGTGCTCAAAAACAACGCCGGCGAGGACGAGGTGGACGCCGTGTTTGTCACCGGCGCCGGCTCCCGGCTGTACTTTATCCATGACCTGATCCTGGGCCGCTACGGCGATAAACCGCTGCACCTGACCCAGCTGCAGCAGGACGAATCCCGCCTGTTCGACACCTACCGCGATCCCGCCACCTGCTGTGCGGAGGGCGCGATCTGCGGCGTCATGTAAACGGACCGGTACGGGCAGGCGGCCGGGCCTCCGGCCGCCTGCGGCGCAAATGAAGGAGGGAAGCCAATGGAAAACGGTTTGATGGTGCGTCAGCCGACCAAGCAGGAGCTGACGATGGCCGAGGAGCAGATCGGCGGCAACTGGATGCCATACCTGATGGATATGCAGCTGAGCCGAAATTATCTCAACAGTATACAGAACCCCGAGCAGTGGGACATCGCAGTTTCCGGCCTCAACGCCCCTTTTGGCTGGCTGCAGATCGACCGCCTGCCCATGGACGACGAGGACGGGTACGGCCTTCTGCAGGCGTGGCAGAGCGTTCTCAGCGCCTGCCACACGCTGGGGCTGAAGGTCGCCTTTGTCCTGCGCCGCGTCAAGGGGCAGACGAAGATCTTTCTCGGCGCCATCAATAGCGATGGGAACCGCCATGCTGCCTGCAATGTGCTGAAGCAGTGCGCCTCCGTCTATCTGCCCGGCGCGGTCATGCAGGAGCAGAGCGCCGGCTTTGACATGGCCGAGGCGCTCGTCCCCGCCGGCGAGTTTACGGGCGTGGTCACGGGCATCCCCTCCCTGAAGGGCAGGGACGATCGTCCCCTGGCGCAGACGCTCGACAAGCTCGCCAGCGGCATCACCTCCAGCGGCAGCCACAAAAACTACGCGCTGGTGGTGATCGCCGATCCGGCGAAGGACGCGGAGATCACCCAGCTGCAGCAAAAGCTGCTGCGCATCAAGAGCGAGCTGCACACCCTGGCGTCCTACAGCGAATCCTCGAGCGAGAACACAGGGACCAACGCGGGCAGCAGCAAGACCCGCCGCTCGGGCATGGCGGTCATCCTGAGCATGGTGCAGTCCGCCACGCTCATCTCCGGCATGACGGGGAATCTGCTGGGCTATGCGGGCATGTCGCTGCTGTCGACCATGATGGGCGCTTTGGTGGGCGATAAGGGACAGAGCGAGACGCAGACCCACAGCCTCACCAGCAGTCTTACCCAAGAGCACAAGGACTTTACCATCAACTACTGCGAGAAGCTCATCGACAAGCACATCGCCCGGATGGAGGGCGGCCGCAGCATGGGCTTCTGGCAGGTCGGCACCTATGTCCTGGGCGAGGAGCGCGAGACGGTGGACACGGTGCTGGCGCTGCTGCGGTCTGTCTATTCGGGCAGCGAGAGCTACGTCGAGCCGATCCGGGTGGTGAACACCTCGGGCAATGAGCAGATCCACGAGATGATCAGCAGCATGCGCTTCGTGCCTCTCCCTGTCCACCCCGACCATCCCGACGGCCACTGGCACGTCCTGGGCCGTATGTACGAGAGCCTGACCACGCCCCTGACCACCCAGGAGCTGTCTCTGGCCACCAGCCTTCCCCACAGCGACGTGCCGGGCCTGCGCTTTGTGCGCAACGCGGTCCATTTCGCGGCGAACCCGGCTGTCGTGCGCCAGAAGGAGAACGCCATCGTGCTGGGGCAGCTGATGGATATGGGCGCCCAGCAGGTATCGGAGTACGCGATGGATGTGAACGCCCTTGTGCGCCACACGCTGGTCGCCGGAAGCACGGGCTCGGGCAAGTCCACCACCTGCAAGCGCATCCTGCGGGAAGTGCTCGACAAGAACATCCCGGTCATGATCATAGAGCCCGCCAAGGACGACTATGTCACCTGGGCGCTCGAGATGAACAAGACTCTGCCCAAGCAGATGCGGTTCACGATCTATATGCCCGGCGCGGACGAGTTTGACGGCGTGCCCCTGCCCCAGTTCCATCTCAACCCCTTCGAGCCGGCTGCCTATCGCAACAGCAAAGTGCGCATCCAGCAGCACAGCGAGCATTTTGCCACCCTGCTGAACGCGTGCCTGCCGTCGGAGGACATCATCCCCATCCTGATCGACGAGTCGGTGCAGCACTGCATCCGGGTCAAGACGGCCAACGCGGGCATCGACATCGACCAGCGGCTCAACGAGCAGATGAAGCAGTACCCGACGATGGTATCCCTGGGCTGCGCGGGCAACGCGATCATCAAACGCAAGACCTATGCCCAGCAGACGAAGGACAGCTTTGAGGAGATTCTGCGCACCCGCTTCGAGTATTTGAAGCGCGGCACCCGCGGCAGCATCCTCAATACGCCCCGCTCCGTGAACTTCGACGAGCTGTTCTCCCGCCCGACGGTGATCAACCTGAGCTGCCTGGCCGGCAGCAAGGACAAGGCGCTCGTCATGTCGCTGCTACTCCTGGCGCTGTATGAGTACCGCCAGTCCCGCTATGCCAACGACCCGGCCTACCGCGCCGAGGCGAAGAAGAACCGCCTCATGCACCTGATGCTCATCGAGGAGGCGCACAACGTGCTCACCCGTCCCACCCCGACGGCGAATGGCGGCAGCCCCGAGATGGCGGCGGCGGACCTGTTCACCAACATCCTCTCGGAGATCCGCAGCTACGGCCAGGGCATGATGATCGTGGACCAGGTGCCCACACGTCTGATCGAGGACGCCGTCAAGAACACCAACTACAAGATCACCCACCGTCTCGCCGCGCCGGACGACATTGAAGTGATGGCCCGCAGCATGGGCCTCAACGATGATCAGAAGGAGATGGTCGCGTCCCTGGAGATCGGCCACGCCATCGTCTGCGGCGACCAGGACGACGGCCCGAGCTGGGTGAAGATGAAGCGCTGAAGCGCTTCCCTAAACGCGCACACGCCAGTCGATGAAAAAGCGCTGACCATGCTGTGCTTTATCTGAAAGCTGGAGCCGGAAAGAGATCGGAACGCGATAAGCGTTCCGATCTCTGTTTTTTCTTTACCGCGGTCGTGGCGGTGTGCCGGGTGAGGATGGACGCCGGCTGTGAATTGTGGTACAATCTATATAAATAACCATTTCATGGGAGGCCTTCCGATGCTCATCAAGCGCGATATGCTCTTCACCCCCGCGGGCAAAAACCGCCCGCTGCACATCTGGCTGCCGGACGGCTACGAGGATTCCTCAGAGCGCTACCCGGTCATGTACTTCTTCGACGGACACAACCTCTTCCTCAACGAGGACGCGACCTACGGCAAGAGCTGGGGCTTGCTGGAATTCCTGCAGGCCTGGGAAAAGCCGATCATTGTCGTGGGCATCGAGTGCGGGCACGAGGGCAACGAGCGGCTGTTCGAATACTGCCCGTATCATTTCCGCGGCAGGTTCTGGGGCGATCTGCGGGGCACGGGCGCGGAGACGATGCGTTTCATGGTGGAGGAGCTGAAGCCCATGATCGACCGGGAGTACCGGACGGATGCCTCCCGGGAGGCGACGGCCATCGGCGGCTCGTCCATGGGCGGGCTGATGAGCCTGTACGCCGCCGTGAAATACAGCGGCGTCTACTCCAAGGCCGCGTGCGTCTCCAGCGCGATCTCCCCCTGCATGCCGAGCCTGCGCAAGGACATCCGGGAGGCGGCCTTCGCGCCGGACACGCGGGTCTATCTCTCCTGGGGGACGGAGGAGGCCGGCGGCATGCGCCCGGATCCGGCGGAGGACTATGAGACGCCCACCGGGAAAAACAATCTCGAGATCGCCCGGCTGATCGGGCAGAAGGGCGCCGAGACGCGCGTCGTCTGCCAGCGCGGCGGGAGCCACTGCGAGGCGAGCTGGGAAGAGCTCGTGCCCGGATTCATGGATTTTCTGTGGCTGGGGAGATAAGAGCGCGGAAAGCGGCGCTGATTGCACTTTTTTTGCCGTAGTGATACAATAGGGCCCAAATGTCACAGAGGGGATCGGGAACAGGCGCATGGGACAGCGGAAGGAGAAAAATGGCGGGCCGGCGAAGGGAGCCGGCCGCGTCAGCCTGTGGAGATACATCCGGAAATACATACACTTCATGGTCCTGGCGGGGCTGTGCATGATCGTGGAGGTCACGGTGGACCTGGCCCAGCCGCGGATCATGAGCCGCATCGTGGACGACGGCGTGCTGGGGCTCTCCAGCGGCGGCGTGGGGGACATGGACGTCATCGTGCGCCTGGGGCTCACCATGATGGGGCTGGTGGTGCTGGGCGGCGCCGGCGGGGCGCTGTGCAGCGTGTTTGCCACCACCGCCAGCGAGCATGCCGGCAATGACATGCGCAAGGACGCTTTCCGGAGGATCATGCACTTCTCCTTCCCCCAGGTGGACCGGTTCGGCACCGGCGCGCTCATCACCCGCATCACCAACGACGTGACCCAGGTGCAGAACATGGTCATGACGTTCGTCCGGGGCATGATCCGCACGTCCTATATGTTCCTGGGGAGCATCTTCTTCATGTTCAGCCTCTATCCCCGCTTTGGACTGATCGTGCTGTGCGCGCTGCCGCTGATCGTGGGGGTCATGGCCGCGTGCCTGGCCAAGGCCAACCCCGGCTTCACGAAGATGCAGGAGCAGCTGGACGGCATCAACGCCATCATGCAGGAGGACATCACCGGCATCAGGGTCATCAAGGCGTGCGTGCGGGAGGCCTATGAAAAGCTGCGCTTCGGCAGGGCCAACGACGCGCTCATCGGCACCCAGCTGCATGTGCTGGTGATCTTCGCGTTCATGAGCCCTATGATGAATCTGCTGATGTACCTGGTGGTCATCGCGATCCTGCTGGTGGGCTCGGTACAGGCCGGCGCGGGCGGGACCACCCCCGGCGCGGTCATGGGGGCCATCACCTATACCACCCAGCTTCTCAACAGCATTCTGGGGCTGGTGATGCTCTTTCAGAACATCTCCCGGGGCGGCGCCAGCTGGAAGCGCATCCGCCAGGTGCTGTGCACGGAGCCAGAGCTCCGCGACGGGCCTGTCAAAAGCGGGGCCGGGCCGAAGGGGAAGATCGAGTTCCGGGACGTGTCCTTTGCCTATCCCGGCACGGCGAAGCCCGTGCTGCGGCATGTGAATTTGACGGTGGAGCCCGGCCAGACCCTGGCCGTCATGGGGGCAACCGGCAGCGGCAAGACCACGCTGGTGAGCCTCATCCCCCGGTTTTACGACGTGACCGAGGGCGCGGTGCTGGTGGACGGCACAGACGTGCGGGACTGGGACCAGCAGGCCCTGCGGGAGCGGGTGTCCACCGCGCTGCAAAAGAGCGAGCTTTTCAGCGTCAGCGTCTCGGAGAATATCCTCTGGGGCGATCCGGACGCGGACGGCGCCGCGGTCCGCGCCGCGGCGGATACCGCCCAGGCGGACGGCTTCATCGCGGCCATGCCGGAGGGGTACGATACCGCGGTGGCCGAGCGGGGCATGAGCCTGTCCGGCGGACAGAAGCAGCGGGTGTCCATCGCCCGGGCGGTGCTGAAGGGGGCGGAGACGCTGATCTTCGACGACGCCACCAGCGCCCTGGATCTGAAAACGGAGGCGGCGCTTTTCCAGGCCCTGGACCGGGAGAAGAAGGGCGTGACGCGCATCGTGGTGGCCCAGCGCATCGCCTCGGTGCGCAATGCCGACCGCATCGCCGTGCTGGACGGCGGGACCATCGCCGCCTGCGGCACCCACGCCGAGCTTCTGGCCGGCTGCCCCATCTATCAGGATATCTACCGCTCGCAGATGGGAGAGGAGGACGACGATGAGCAATAACCCCTCCTCAGGAAAGTCCGCCTTCCAGCAGTACGGTCCCCGCCGGGGCGGCGGTCCCGGCCGGTTCGAGGGCGGAGAGCACGCCCATGACAGCCGGGGCGCGCTGCGCCGGCTGGCGGTGTATTTCGGAAAAGAGAAAAAGCTGCTGCTGACCATGGCCCTGGTGGTGCTGGCCGGCACGGCCTGCGGCGTATGGGCCCCCAGTCTGCAGAGCGACGCGGTGGACATGATCGCGGGCGGGAGCATGGACCGGTTCGGCCGGACGCTCCTGCTGATGCTGGCGGCCTACGGGGCCTTCTCCGGCGGGCAGTTTTTGCAGGACTTCATCAGCGCCCATCTGAGCCAGCGCATCGTCCGGGCGCTGCGGCGGGAGCTGTTCGCCAAGTTTTTGGATATGCCGGTGAAATACCTGGATGACAACTCCCACGGCGACGTGATGAGCCGCATGACCAACGACGTGGAGAACATCTCCTCCACAGTGTCCCAGTCGCTGCCGTCGCTGCTGTCCGGGGTGCTGACCGTCGCGGGCACGCTGGCGGTGATGCTCTGGTACTGCTGGCAGCTGACGCTTTTGAGCTGCGCCACCATCCTGCTGACAGTGCTGGCCACGAAGCTGGTGGGCGGCCATGTGCGCAAGTACTCCCGCAAGCGGCAGGAGTACCTGGGCATTTTGAACGGCAGCGCGGAGGAGCAGATCGCGGGATACCGCACCGTGGTGGCCTATGACCACCAGGACGCGTCGGTGGAGGACTTCTGCCGCACCTCCGACGAGCTGACACGGGCGGGCATCCGGGTCAACGCCCTGGGCGGCATCTTCGGGCCCATTATGAACTGCATCGGCAACTTCGGCTTTGTGGTGGTGGCCGCCTTCGGCGGGTACTACGCCATCCACGGCGTGATCTCCGTGGGGGTGATCTCCGCGTTCATCGTCTACGCCAAGCAGTTCAGCCGGCCCCTGAACCAGATCGCGCAGATATACAGCCAGCTCCAGTCGGCCCTGGCGGGGGCGGAGCGGGTGTTCGCGGTGCTGGACCAGCCGGACGAGGATATGTCGGGGGAGGACCTGGCCGACAGCAGCGCTGCCGAGGTCCGCTTCGAGCATGTGGACTTTGCCTACCGGCGGTCGCAGCCGATCCTGAAGGATTTCACGCTTACCGTGCCCTCCGGCAAAAAGGTGGCGCTGGTGGGCGCCACGGGCAGCGGCAAGACAACGGTGGTGAACCTGCTCATGCGCTATTACGACGCTGGCAGCGGGACCATCTCCGTCAACGGCCAGGACCTGCGCGGCGTGTCCCGGGCCAGCCTGCGGCGGGACATGGCCATCGTCCTGCAGGACACGGTGCTTTTTACCGACACGGTGCGCAGCAACCTCAAATACGCCGACCCGGACGCCTCGGACGAGAAGATGGAGCGGGCGGCGGAGATGAGCCGGTGCGCGGAGCTGATCGGGTCGCTGCCGGAGGGGTATGACACCGTCCTGACCGGGGCGGGGGCCAACATCAGCCAGGGCCAGCGGCAGCTGCTGGCCATCGCCCGGGCCTTCGTGGCGGACCCGAAGATCCTCATCCTGGACGAGGCTACCTCCAACGTGGACACCCGCACGGAGAAGGCCATCCAGGACGCCATGCAGCACATCATGCGCGAGCGCACCAGTATCGTCATCGCCCACCGGCTCAGCACCATCCGGGACGCGGACCTGATCGTGGTGGTGGACGACGGGCGCATCGCGGAGCAGGGGACCCATGACGAGCTCCTGGCCCGGCGGGGGAAGTATTACGAGCTCTATATGACCCAGTACGCGGGCTTCGCCACCTGACGGAGGGTCCCGGCAAGCACAATAACCGCCTGCGCTGCGGGCGTGATGATAGCAAGGGGAGAAGTTATGGGCGTTTATCTTGTGATCGCGGTATGCGGTTATCTCATCGGATCGGTGAACAGCGCCATTTTGCTGGTACGGCTCATATACCGGAAGGACGTGCGCGCCGGCGGTAGCGGCAACGCCGGGTCCACCAATGTGACGCGCACCTACGGCCCGTGGCTGGGGGCGCTCACGCTCCTGTGCGACATCCTGAAAGCGGCGCTGGCGAGCCTGCTGGGCCGGCACCTGGCCGGGGAAAGCGGCTATATGCTGGGAGGGCTCTTCTGCCTGATCGGCCACTGCTGGCCCCTGTACTTCCGCTTTAAGGGCGGAAAGGGCATGGCAGTGGCGGCGGGCATGCTCCTGTTTTACGACTGGAAGCTCTTTCTTGTGATCGCCGCCGTGTTCGCGGCCGTCTTTCTGATCGGGCGGCGGGTGTCCCTGAGTACCATCGTGTCCGTGCTGCTGTTCCCGCCCCTCTACTATCTGACGAGCCACCGGCTGGACGCCGTGCTCGTCATCGGCTCTGTCATGTGTGCGCTGGTGGTCTTTCAGCACCGGACCAATATCCGCCGGCTCATCGCGGGAGAGGAGCCGCGCTTCCGGATCGACCGGCGGAAACACTGAGGGGGGCGGACCATGACGCAGATCATCACCGACTCCGTCGCGGACTTCGAGCCGGAGGAGCTGGCCCGGCTGGACGTGGCGTGCGTGCCCATATCCGTGTCGTTCGGGGAGAAGTCCTATAAAGAAAATCTGGAGCTGTCCAAGGACGGGTTCTACCGGCTGCTGCAGGAGAGCCCGGATTTTCCCCGCACATCCCAGCCCGCGCCGGGAGATTTCCTCCAGGCGTTCTCGCCCGCGAAGGAGCGGGGAGACGCCGCCGTTATGATCACCATGTCCCAGCGGTTCGGCGGCATTTATGAGGGGGCGCTGCTGGCCGCAAAGCTGCTGGACTACGCCGACGCCTATGTGGTGGACAGTCGGGGCGCCGCCGGAGGCGAGCGCATCCTGGTGGAGACGGCCGTGAAGCTGCGGGACGAGGGCAGGCCGGCGGCCGAGATCGCCCAGCGCGTGGAGCGGCTCCGGGACAGGATCGTGCTGTATGCCTGCCCGGACACCATGGAGTACCTGCGCCGGGGCGGGCGGGTGCCCGCGCTGGTGGCCGCCATCGGCTCGGCCGTGCATGTGAAGCCCGTGCTGCATATCGCCGCGGACGGCGAGGTGGTCATCGAGGCCCGGGAGCTGGGCAAGCGGAGGGCTATGCACTTTTTCGCCCAGCAGATGCATCGGCGTCCGCCGGACCCGGCGTATCCCGTGTATGTGATGTACTCCCACATCCGGGAGAACGCGGAGCAGCTGGCGGAACTGCTCCGGCAGGAGGGGTTCGCGCCGGACGAGGGCCTCATCAACGTGGGCGTGGCCATGGGGACGCATATCGGGCCCAACGCCTTCGGACTGGCCTATGTGGCAAAATAAAGGACCGGCATGACCTTCGGGTCATGCCGGTTGGTGTGAAAGGACCGGGCCGCGCGCTCTCACAGCGCGTCCAGCACCTGCCGGATGTCCGCCTCGACGCAGATGGACCGGGAGGCGATGGGCCCGGGCGCGGCGGCGCCGCTCCGGCACACGCAGGCATATACGGCGTTTGCGTTCTTCCAGGTCATCTGCCAGAAGGGGTATTTGATGATGCCGGGGGTGTTGAAGCCCACGCCGAGCTCCCAAAAGAGGATATGCCGGCCCTGCCGGCCCTCCAGAAAGCTCTCGTATCGGGCCGCCGCGGCGTGCCAGCCCTCGTCCTCCGCGAATCGTTCGTCCGAGCGGAGGTTCATCGTCAGGGGCCTTCCGCAGCGGGGGCATACCGGCAGCAGATCGGCAGGAACGCGCATGTCCCGCTGCCGGGCCACCATGGCGCGGATCGCGGCCTCGTTGTCATAGGTCGCCTGGGAGCACGGCTCGCTGCATTGGAACAGACCGTAATCCCCCTGGGTGTAAAACAGCCGCCGCTTTTCAAAGCCCGCCTTCTGGAAGCAGTGGTCCACGTTGGTGGTGATCACGAAATAGTCTTTGTCCCGCACCAGCGACAGCAGCTTCTCATAGACCGGCACCGGCGGGTCCTGGTAGCGGTTGATGAAGATATAGCGGCTCCAGTAGGCCCAGAATTCCTCCGGGCTCTCAAAGGGGTAGAACCCGCCGGAATACATGTCCCGGAAGCCGTATTTGGCGGCGAAATCGGAGAAGGTCCGCTCGAACCGCTCCCCGCTGTATACGAATCCCGCCGCGGTGGACAGGCCGGAGCCCGCGCCGATGACCACCGCCTCCGCGGCGGCGAGCGCGTCCCGCAGCCGGCCGACTTCTTCTTCAAGCTTCCCGGCGGGCGCCATGCGTTTCGGCATATGGACCATCCTCCTTCTCGCGCGCTCCGGCCCCGGCCGGAGCTTTTTCTTTCTTTCTATTGTACCGCGAAAGCGCCGCCATTGCAACGGCGCGGCGGGAAAGGTGCGCTCGCGGGAACAATTTCGCAAAACCGGTAGACAGCCGGCGGGGGAGATGCTATAATCGGGCGATATCGTAAGGCGGCGTCATTCCGCCGCGGCGAGGAAGAGGACATGGCAGTGGAACAGGAAAGACAGATCGGGGCCTCCCGGTTCCCCTGGGGCCCGTTTTTGAAGAGGCTGGCGGCCATCGGCATCCCGGTGGCGCTGCAGAACCTTCTCACCACCACCGCCAGCATGGTGGACACCATGATGGTGGCGCCCCTGGGAGAGCTCTCTGTGGGGGCGCTGGGGCTGTGCGCCCAGTTTTCCTCGCTGATGTTCTCCGGCTATTGGGGCTTTGTGGGCGGCGGGATGCTGTTCTTCTCCCAATACCACGGTGCCAGGGACGACGCGGGCATCGAGCGCAGCTACGGCATGACCTGGGTGTGCATGATGACGGTGGCGGCGGTGTTCGGCTGCGCGGCCATGTTCGCCCCGGAGCTGGTGATGCGGGTGTATACGGACAAGGCGGACATCCAGCGCATCGGCGTGCAGTATCTGCGCATCGTGGGCGTGGCCTATCTCATGCAGGTCTGGTCCATGGCCATGAGCAGCCTGCTGCGGGCCACGGAGCGGGTGCGCATCCCCATGGCGGCGTCCGTCGCGTCGGTGGGGACGAACCTCTTCCTCAACTGGGTGTTCATCTACGGCCGCCTGGGCTGTCCGGCCATGGGCATCCGGGGCGCGGCCCTGGCCACCACCGTGGCGGCGGCGGTGAATATGCTGGCCATCTATCTGATGGCCCGGGCCACGGGGTATCACCACCTCTTCCGGGTCCGGGAGCATTTTCGCTGGGACCGGGTCCATCTGAGGCAGTTTTTCAAAAAATGCTTCCCCATCATCTGCAACGAGGCGCTCATCGGCGTGGGGAACATGGTCATCAACGTCACCCTGGGCCGTCAGCCGGAGCAGGTGATCGCGGCGCTGGCGGTGTTCCGGACGCTGGAGGGGCTCATCATCGGCTTCTTCGCCGGGTTCTCCAACGCCTCCTCGGTACTGGTGGGCACCTGCGTGGGGGCGGGCCAGCTGGAGACGGCCTATGAGCGGGCCAAGCGGCTGGTGTATCTGTGCAGCGGCTTCATCCTGGCGGTGGGCGCGGCGCTGCTGGCCCTGCGGCGGCCGATCCTGACGGCCATGAGCCTGTCGGGTGCCTCCTATGAGGCGGGGGTGCGCATGCTGGCCATCTACGCGGCGGTGGCGGTGATCCGCATGGGCAACTGGATACAAAATGACACCTACCGTGCCAGCGGCGACGCGGTGACGGGCACGGTGCTGGAGATCGTGTTCATGTACGCGATGGTGCTGCCCTGCGTGCTGGCGGCGGGCTTCTGGCTGAAGGCGCCCTATTGGGTCATCTTCCTGTGCTGCTATGTGGACGAGCCGGTCCGCTACTGCCTCATGCAGCGGCACCTCTATTCCGGCCGGTGGATCCGGCCCGTCACGGAGCAGGGCCTGGCGGCGCTGCCCGCCTTCCGGGCACGCCGGCCGAATGGGAAGTGGAAATAAAGAAAACGCCCGGTCCTTTTGGACCGGGCGGCGATGTTTTTCAGGCCCTCTTCCGGGCGGAGAGGATGTAAAAGGGGACGGCCGCCAGCTGCGCGGCTACGGACAGCGCCGCCATGGCCGGGATGCTCACGTCGTAAAGAAGCCCCAAAAGCCAGCTGCCCAAAAACCAGAAGATCCCAAAGGCAAACTCGAACACGCCATAGCCGGTGGCCCGGCTGGCCTTGGGCACCATGGTGGTGACGGCGGCCTTCAGGATGGACTCCTGGGCGCCCATGCCCACGCCCCACAGGGCGATGCCAGCCAGCAGGGCCGGCACCGAGTCCGCGACGAATACCAGGATGGCGAAGGGCGCCGAGAGCACCGTGGACCACACCAGGGCCCAGGGACCCTTTTTGTCATACAGCACCCCGAACACCAGCGCGGCCACCGCGTCCACCAGCATGGCCCCGGCGTACAGCAGCGGCAGAGTGCCGGTGGTGATGAGCGAGCCCGTCTCCGCCAGGCCCGCCGCCAGGTCCGTATAGGTCCGGGATACGTGCATGATGATGAGGGAGTAGTCGATGAAGCCGAAGGCGAACAGGCTGATGCCGGCGATGTAGAGCTTGAAGGGCCGCTCCAGCCGGAAGGGCACGTACTCCTTCGGCTCCGGCTCGAACTTCTCCGGATCGGGGAAGCGGCTGCGGGTGATGAGCAGCAATACCAGCGTGATGGCGCCGGGAATGGCCAGCACCGCGAAGGCGGCGGAATAGACCTCAAACGCCGTGCCGCCGGTGCGGCGCAGCATCACCAGGTACAGCAGCACCGGCCCCAGAAACGCGCCGAACTGGTCCAGCACTTCCTGGATGCCAAAGCTCCGGCCGGCCCCCTCCTGGGACGCGGCAAAGGACATGATGGTGTCCTTGGCGGGCTTTTTGATGGCCTTTCCCATCCGCTGGATCACCAGCAGGCCGCAGGCGGCGACCCAGCCGTGCTCGCCCACCAGTGCCAGCGCCGGCACCGCCGCGATGTCCAGCGCGTAGCCCAGGATGGTCATGGGCCAGTATTTCCCGGTCCTGTCGGTGAGCCGGCCGAACACGTAGCGCATGGAGTAGCCCACCAGTTCCCCCAGGCCGGAGATGAATCCGATGGTCCCGGCGGAGGCCCCCAGCAGGGCCAGATAGGCTCCCCGGATGCTGGAGGCGCCCTCGTGGGTCATGTCGGAGAACAGGCTCACCACGCCGAAGAGCAATATGAACGCCATGGCCCGGCTGACGCGCCGGGGCGGTTTTGATCGCATGGGTCACGCCTCCCGGATCGGTTTGCTCTATCATAGCACGGCCTGCGGCCCTGTCAAGGCCCGCGGGGCAAATTGACAAAGCCGCCGGGAGGCTTTATACTGGAGGAAAAAACGAGATGGAAAGTGCTGGAAACGATGGAAGCGATACGGTCTCGACGCAATGAACTGGTGAAGCGAGTGGCGGCCCTGGGGGCGGACCCCAAGGCACGGCAGCAGGCGGGGGAGTATCTGTGCGCCGGGGCGACGCTGCTGGCCGAGGCGGTATCCTCCGGGGCGGAGATCACGTGCGTGCTGGCAACGGAGCAGCTGCCGGACCTGCCGGTGCGCCTGGTGACGCCGGAGGTGCTGCGGGCGGTGTCGCCGCTGCAAAACAGCCCCGGCCCGGTGTTCACCGTGCGCATGCGGCCTATCCCGCCGGCGGAGACCCTGCGCCGGGTGGTGGTGCTGGAGAACGTCCAGGACCCGGGGAACGTGGGCACTGTGCTGCGCACGGCGGACGCCTTCGGCGCGGACCTGGTGGTCCTTTGTGGGGCCTGCGCCGACCCCTATAACCCCAAGACTGTCCGGGCCACCATGGGGGCCATCTTCCGCCAGAGCGTGGTGAGGACCGATGTGGACGGCCTGGCGGCCGTGCTGCGGGGCCTGCCCCTGTATGGGGCCGCCCTGGCGCCGGGCGGGATGGATGTGCGCGCGCTGCCCGAGGGGCCGCTGGCGGTGGCCGTGGGCAACGAGGGCAGGGGCCTGAGCGGGGAGCTGCTGGCCAAATGCGCCGGCACGGTGCGCATCCCCATGGGCCCGAGGACCGAGAGCCTGAACGCCGCGGTGGCCGCGGCGGTGCTGATGTGGGAAATGGCGAGATCGGATATCTGATCAGGATCTGTATGGGGGAGCTCGAGGGGGGCGGGAGCCCCGCCTCGAATGGGAACTGACGCCCCGCGCGAAGCGCGGCGAACGTATTTGGAGGCGGATATGGCAAGACTGAAATACTGGGTGTGGCTCAGCTGCGTCACCGGTGTGCGGCCCATGATGAAATACCGCCTGGCGGAGGCCATGGGCGGGCCGGAGCGGATCTTTTTCGCCGAGCGGGAGGAACTGCTGGCGGCGGACCCGCTGCTGCAGAGCGCCGAGGCGGACAAGCTCTGCGACAAGAGCATGGAGCGGGCGGCAAAGGCGGTCAGCTTCTGCGAGGAGCACGCCATCACGGTCCTGACCATGCAGGACGCGGCGTATCCCGAGCGGCTGCGGCATATCCCTGACCCGCCGGCGGTGCTGTATGTG
Organism: uncultured Oscillospiraceae bacterium; assembly: GCA_947624065.1. Classification (GTDB taxonomy): domain Bacteria; phylum Bacillota; class Clostridia; order Oscillospirales; family Oscillospiraceae; genus CAJOIG01. Next base: position 20,092 of record CANQIO010000016.1, read on the forward strand.
TGGGGAAAGCTGCCGCCGGTGGACGACACGGCCCTCATCGCCGTGGTGGGCACCCGCAAGGCCACGCCCTATGGGCTCAAGATGGCGGGGCAGATCGGCCGGGAGCTGGCCCAGGGCGGCGCCGTGGTGATCTCCGGCCTGGCGGAGGGATGCGACGCCGCAGCCATGGAGGCGGCCCTCCGGGCCGGCGGCGTGACGGTGGGCGTGCTGGGCACGGCCATCGACCAGGTCTATCCCGCCCGGCACCGGGCCCTCTTTGAAGAGGTCCGGGCCAGAGGCGCGCTGGTCAGCGAGTATCCGCCCCAGGCCAGGACCTATCCGACGGATTTCAAGCAGCGCAACCGGATCATCACCGGGCTCTCCCTGGGCGTGGTGGTCGTGGAGGCGCCGCTGCGCAGCGGCACCCGTTCCACCGCCGACCATGCCCTGGAGCAGGGGCGGGACGTGTTCGCCGTGCCCGGCAACGCGGACGCTTACGCCAGCGCCGGCTGCAACGAGCTCATCGCCCAGGGGGCCGCGCCCGTCACCGGCGGAGCCGCCGTTTTGCGGGCCTATGCGGGCCGTCCTGAGCTTTTTCAGCAGGAACCGGCACAGATACCTATTAAAAATACGATTGACAAGCCACGGGACATAGTTTATATTGACGTCACAGACCGGATGGACTCGCTTCCGCCGGTCCAGCGGCAGGTATTGTCGGTGATGACGCGGCCGGATATGCACGCCGACGACATCATCGCGGCGGCGGGCCTGTCCGCCCAGGAGACCCTGGCGGCCCTGACCATGCTCCAGCTGACGGGCTTCGTGGCCCAGGGAGCCGGGAAGCGGTATACCCGCAAAATTTGAATGAGTGAGGAATACGATGGCAGCAGCTAAGACCGATCTTGTGATCGTGGAGTCGCCCGCAAAGGCGAAGACCATAGAGAGATATCTGGGCAGCGGCTATAAGGTGGTGGCCTCCATGGGCCACCTGCGGGACCTGCCCAAGAGCACCATGGGCGTGGATATTGAGCACGGCTTTGAGCCGGATTACAGGCCGGTCAAGGGCCGGGAGGACGTGATCGAGCAGCTCCGCAAGGCGTCCAAAAAGGCGGGGACCGTCTATCTGGCGACAGACCCGGACCGGGAGGGCGAGGCCATCTCCTGGCATTTGAAGGAGCTTTTGGACATCCCCGACGAGAAGGCCCGGCGGGTGACCTTCAACGAGATCACCAAAAACGTCGTCAAGGAGGGCATCGCCCATCCCCGGGACATCGACCAGGATCTGGTGGACGCCCAGCAGGCCCGGCGCATCCTGGACCGAATCGTGGGCTATAAGCTCAGCCCCTTGCTGTGGCGGAAGATCCGAAAGGGCCTGTCCGCCGGCCGCGTCCAGTCCGTGGCCACCCGGATGGTGCTGGACAGGGAGCGGGAGATCAGCAATTTCAAGCCGGAGGAATACTGGTATCTGAACGCCCAGCTCAAGACCCGGAAGGGCGAGAGCTTCAAAGCTGTGTTCCACGGCACCGAGAAGAAAAAGATCGAGCTGAAGAGCGAGGCGGAGGTCAACGCCGTGGCGGACGCCGTGCGGGGAAAACCCTTCACCATCTCCGCCGTGACCCACGGCACCAAAAAGCGCAGCCCCTCGCCCCCCTTCATCACCTCCACCCTCCAGCAGGAGGCGTCCCGCCGGCTGGGCATGACGCCCCGGCGGACCATGTCCATCGCCCAGCAGCTGTACGAAGGCGTGGACATCGAGGGGGAGGGCACCATCGGCCTGATCACCTATATGCGTACCGACTCGCTGCGTCTTTCCGAGGACGCGCTGGCCGCCGCCGGGCAGTTCATCACCGCCCACTACGGCCAGGAGTATTACTACGGCAAGCCCCGCCGCTATAAGACCGGCTCCAACGCCCAGGACGCCCATGAGGCCATCCGGCCCAGCGTGCCCAGCCTGACGCCCGAGCGGGTGAAAAAGAGCCTGACCGGGGAGCAGTACCGGCTCTACCGGCTGATCTGGGGCCGCTTTACCGCCAGCCAGATGGCCAACGCGGTCTATGACAACATCACCGCGGACGCGGCGTGCGAGGGGTATATCTTCCGGGCCTACCACTCCAAGATCGCCTTCCCCGGCTATACCGCCGTGTATGAGGACAACCGGGACGAGGACGAGGAAGAGGGCGGCAGAAAGCCCCTCCCGGAGCTGACCGAGGGCCAGAGCGTGGCGCTGGAAAAGCTGGACGGCGAACAGCACTTCACCGCGCCGCCCTCCCGTTATTCCGAGGCTACCCTGATCCGGGCCCTGGAAGAAAAGGGCATCGGCCGGCCCAGCACCTATGCCCCCACCATCACCACCATCACCGCCCGGGAGTATGTGGTCAAGGAGGGGAAATACCTCAAGCCCACCCCCCTGGGGGAGACGGTCACCAAGCTCATGGAGGAGCGCTTCCCCGACATCGTGGACGTGAAGTTCACCGCCAGGATGGAGGACACCCTGGATAAGGTGGAGGAAGGACAGGCCGACTGGAAGGGCGTGCTGGGCGAGTTCTACGAGGGCTTTGCCAAGGACCTGGACCAGGCGGAGGAGGCCCTCTCCGGCACCCGCATCAAGGTCCCCGACGAGGTCTCGGCGGAGATCTGCCCCAACTGCGGGCGGAACCTGGTGGTCAAATCCGGCCGGTTCGGCCGGTTCCTGGCCTGCCCCGGCTATCCCGAGTGCAGCTTCACCATGCCCCTGGTGGTGGAGATGCCCGGCCGGTGCCCCAAGTGCGGCGGGCGCATCTTCAAGCGCACCAGCAAAAAGGGCTACACCTACTACGCCTGCGAAAAGGGCGCCGAGTGCGGCTTTATGAGCTGGGACGTGCCCACCAAGGACGACTGCCCGGTGTGCGGCAAGACCATGTTCAAGCTGGCGGGCAAGGGCCAGCGAAAGCCCTTCTGCATCAACGAGGCGTGCTCCAACTTCCTGCCGGAGGACAAGCGGGGCTACCGACGCCGGCGGACGAGTTCCGCCGCCTCCGAAGAAGAGACGGCCGAGACCGGGGCTCCGGCCAAGAAGCCGGCCGCGGCGAAAAAGACCGCCGCCAAGAAGCCGGCCGCGGCGAAAAAGACCGCCGCCAAAAAGGAGAAGGCCTGATGGCGGACGTGACGGTGGTGGGCGCGGGCCTGGCGGGCAGCGAGGCCGCCTGGCAGCTGGCACAGCGGGGCTTTTCCGTTCGGCTGGTGGAGATGAAGCCCCATAAGATGACCCCGGCCCATACCTCGCCGCTGTTCTCGGAGCTGGTGTGCTCCAACTCCCTGCGGGGGGACGATCTGGCCAACGCCGTGGGCCTTTTGAAGGAGGAGCTGCGCCGGCTGGGAAGCCTGATGATGCGGAGCGCGGAGGCCCACCGGGTCCCTGCCGGCGGAGCGCTGGCGGTGGATCGGGAGGCGTTCGCCCAGACCATCACCGACGCCATCCGCTCCCATCCCAACATCGCGATCGAGGAGCGGGAGCTGACGGAGCTGCCAGACGGCGAGTGCATCATCGCCACCGGCCCGCTGACCAGCGACGGGCTCATCCCCGCCATCGCGGACGCCTGCGGGGAGGCGGATTTTCTCCACTTCTTCGACGCCGCCGCGCCGCTCATCGCCTTTGAGAGCGTCGACATGACCAAGGCTTGGTTCGGCTCGCGCTACGGCAAGGGCACGGCGGACTACATCAACTGTCCCATGGACAAGGCGCAGTATGACGCCTTCGTCACGGAGCTGGCCGCCGCCAAGCAGGCCCCGGTCCACGGCTTTGAAGACGCGGGGGTATTCGAGGGCTGCATGCCCGTGGAGGTCATGGCCCGGCGGGGGCACGACACCCTGCGGTACGGTCCCCTGAAGCCCGTGGGGCTCAGGAACCCCGAGACGGGGGAGAACTACTACGCCGTGGTGCAGCTGCGGCGGGACAACGACGAGGGCACGGTCTATAACCTGGTGGGCTTTCAGACCCATCTGACTTTCCCGGAGCAGCGGCGGGTGTTCGGCTTGATCCCGGCGCTGGCAAACGCGGAGTACCTGCGCTACGGGAAGATGCACCGCAACACGTTTTTGAACGGCCCGGCCCTGCTGGACCGGTATTACCGGCTGAGAAGCCGGCCCAACGTCACCTTTGCCGGCCAGGTCACCGGCGTGGAGGGCTATGTGGAGAGCTGCGCCAGCGGCATGCTGGCGGCGCTGGAGATGGCCCGCCGGCTCCGCGGCCTGCCGCCGCTGGACTTTCCCCGGACCACGGCCATCGGCGCGCTGGCGCTGTATGTGTCCGGCGGGGCGGCCAGCGGGGACTTCCAGCCCATGAACGTGAATTTCGGCATCATCGAGCGCTCGGACGAGCGCATCCGCAACAAGCGGGAGCGGTATTTGAAGGTGGCCCAGCGGGCCCTGGCCGATCTGGACAGGGTCATCGAAAGAGAGGAGAGCGGCGCATGAGGATCATTCTGGACGCCATGGGCGGCGACAACGCCCCCCAGGCGGTGGTGGCCGGCGCGGTGCGGGCCGCACGGGAGCTGGACACGGATATCATACTGGTGGGCCGGGAGGCGGAGGTGCGCGCCTCGCTTGCCGCCTGCGGCGGGGCCGAGCTGCCCCGCATAGAGGTGGTCCACGCCCCGGACGTGATCACCATGGAGGACGAGCCGGGCATGGCCTGCTACAACAAGCGCGGCTCCTCCATGACCGTGGCGCTGAAGATGCTCAAGGACGGCCAGGGCGACGCGGTGGTGTCCGCGGGCAGCACCGGCGCGCTGCTGGGCGGGGCCACCCAGTTCGTCAAGCGGATAAAGGGCATCCGCCGGGCGGCGCTGGGCCCGGTGATCCCCAACGGGGACAGGGGCGTGCTGCTCATCGACTGCGGCGCCAACGTGGACTCTACGCCGGAATATATCTTGCAGTTCGCCTACATGGGCGCGTTTTACGCCCAGCGGATGATGGGCATCAAGCGCCCGCGGGTGGCCCAGCTGAACGTGGGCACCGAGGACACCAAGGGCGGCGCGCTGCAAAAGCAGTCCTTCGCGCTTTTGAAGGCGGCATCCGACGCCGGACAGTTCGATTTCGTGGGCAACGCCGAGGGGAGCGAGCTGTTCACCGGCCGGTTCGACGTGCTGGTGACGGACGGCCTGGCGGGCAACGTGATGCTCAAGACCGTGGAGGGTGCGGCGAAGTTCATGTTCAGGCAGCTGAAGGGGGTCATGTATAAGAGCACCTCCAACAAGCTGGCCGCGCTGGTCCTGAAAAAGGACCTGGCCGGCATGAAGGCCATGCTGGACCCCTCCGAGGTGGGGGGCACGGCCCTGATCGGCATCTCCAAGCCGGTCATCAAAGCCCATGGAAGCTCTGACGAGCGCGCCATATTCAACGCCGTGCGGCAGGCCGTCGCCTGCGCCCAGGCGGATGTGGCGGCCGCCATTGAAGCCAATATAGACCATATGAGATTGGAAAAGGAAAAGGAGATCTGACAATGGTTTACGACAAGATCATCGAGATGATTTGCGAGCAGTTCGACATGGAGCCGGACCAGCTGAACGAGAACACCACCTTCATCGAGGACATGGGCATCGACTCCGTGGACGTGGTGGAGCTGGTGGTGGAGCTGGAGGATGAGTTCGGCCTGGACGACATCCCCGAGGAGGAGCTGCGGAACCTCCGGACCATCGGCGATCTGGCGGCGTACGTCAGCGCGCACATCTGATGGAGGCACTGGAGCAGCGGCTGGGATATACGTTCACCGACCGCTCCTACCTTGAGACGGCCCTGACCCACAGCTCATACGCCAATGAGCTGCCCCAAAAGCGGCACAGCAACGAGCGCCTGGAATTTCTGGGCGACGCGGTGCTGGGCTTTTGCGTGGCCAAATCCATCTGCCGGCTCTATCCGGAGATGCCGGAGGGGGATATGACCCGCCTGCGGTCGGAGCTGGTCTGCGAGACGAGCCTGCACCAGGTGGCCCTGGCCCTGGGGCTGGGGGACTATATCCACCTGGGCCGGAACGAGCAGTGCAACGGCGGCCGCACCCGGCCCTCCATCCTGGCGGACTGCGTGGAGGCGGTCATCGCCGCGATCTTCCTGGACGGCGGCCTGGAGCCTGCGGAGCGGTTCATCGGCGAGCGCATCCTCGGGGACATCCGCGCCGGCCACAGGCCCGCCCGCACGGATTATAAGACCCAGCTGCAGGAGCTGATGCAGCGGGAGGGCGGCATGGCGCCCACCTACGCCATCGTGAACGAGACCGGCCCGGACCATGACAAGACCTTCACCGCCAGCGTGGCCCTGCCGGGGGGCGAGAGCGTCCAAGGCACCGGCAAGAGCAAGAAGGAGGCGGAGCAATCCGCCGCCAGGGTCGCTCTGGAGAGGCTCGGCGGCTGATGGCCAGGGCCAGGATCATCCCCATATTCGTCCCCCATCTGGGCTGCCCGAATGAATGCGTGTTCTGCGACCAGAAGCGCATCTCCGGCAGCCCTTTGCCGGCCTCGGCCGGGGATGTGGTCCTGGCGCTGGAGCGGGCAAAGACGCTGGGCGTGACCGGCGGCGAGCTGGCCTTTTACGGCGGGAGCTTCACGGCGGTGAGCCCGGCGCTGCAACGGCAGCTGCTGGAGGCGGCCCGGCCCTATCTGGCGGACGGGACGGTCGGCGCCATCCGGCTGTCCACCCGGCCTGACGCGGTGGACGAGGGGACGCTGGCCATGCTCAGGGAGCACGGTGTGAGGACCGTGGAGCTGGGGGCCCAGTCCATGTTCGACGAGGTGCTGGCCGCCTCCGGGCGGGGGCATACGGCCGCGGATACGGTCCGGGCGGCGCACATGGTGAAGGATGCGGGGCTGCGCCTGGTGCTGCAGATGATGACCGGTCTGCCCGGCTCCAGCCCGGAGCGGGACGTTGAGACCGCCCGGCGGATCATCGATCTGGCGCCGGACGGGGCGCGGATCTATCCCACGGTGATCGTCCGGGGCACGGCTTTGGAGGAGCTGTGGCGCGCGGGGGCCTATGATGAGCACACGGTGTCCGACGCGGTGGCGGTGTGCGCGGACATCCTGCCGCTGTTCGAGGCGGCGGGTATCCCGGTGATCCGCCTGGGGCTCAATCCCACGGCGGAGCTCTCCGCCGGCGGAGCCGTGGCGGGAGCCTATCATCCGGCGCTGGGGGAGCTGGTCCGCTCGGAGCTGCTGCGCCGGCGGGCGGCGGCGCTGCTGGAGGGCGTGCCGGCCGGGAGCCGGGTGACGCTGCATGTGGCGCCGGAGCGGGTGTCGGCCATGACCGGCCAGCGGCGGGCCAACCTCGCCGCGCTGAAGGCGCAGTTCGCCCTGGCCGATCTGCGCGTCGAGCCGTCCGCCGCGGGGGAGGAACTATTGGTTGACGTGGAGCGCTGATTGCGGTATACTACATCTTGTGTTGCTATCGGCGCAAAACTGGTATTGAGGTGTAAGATTTTGTACTTAAAGGCTCTTGAGATACAGGGCTTCAAGTCCTTCCCGGACAAGACCACCATCCTGTTTGAGAAGAACGTGACCATGATCGTCGGACCCAACGGGTCCGGCAAGTCCAACATCTCCGACGCGGTGCTGTGGGTCATGGGGGAGCAGCGCACCCGCGCCCTCCGGGGCGGGAAGATGGAGGACGTGATCTTCGGCGGCACGGAGAAGCGGGGAAAGCTGGGTTTCGCCCAGGTGACGCTGATCCTGGACAACACCGCCCGCCTGTTCCCCATCGACAGCGAGGAGCTGTCCATCACCCGCCGGTATTACCGCAGCGGGGAGAGCGAGTATTACATCAACAAAGAAGCCGTCCGGCTGCGGGATATCAATGAGCTGCTCATGGATACGGGCCTGGGCCGGGACGGCTACTCCATCATCGGCCAGGGGCGCATCGCGGAGATCGTCTCCGCCAAGAGCACCGACCGGCGGGAGATATTCGAGCAGGCGGCGGGCATATCCCGGTTCCGGTTCCGGAAGGAGGAGGCGGAGCGGAAGCTGGCCGCCACCGACGATACCCTGCTGCGGGTGGGGGACAAGATCGAAGAGCTGCAGCTGCAGCTGGAGCCCTTGAAAAAGCAGGCGGAGGTGGCCCGGAAATACCTGGCGCTGCAGGAGCAGCTGCGGGTGCTGGAGGTCTCCGCCTGGATGGAGAGCCTAGACAAGCTCACCGGCCAGACGGAGTCCATCAAGGCCAGCTATGAGGCCGCCAAGGCGGAGCTGGAGCGGATGCGCGCCGCTCTGACGGACGATTATCAGCGGGCCGAGGCCATCGCCCAGCGGATGCGGGAGCTGGACATCGAGGCGGAGGCCCTGCGGGAAAAGCTCACCGCCCAGGAGACCGCCGTCAGCGAGAACAAGCAGGCCGCCGCCGTGCTGGCGGCGGATAAAAAGAGCAACCTGGACAGCATGGACCGGCTGCGGGCGGACATGTCCGAGGACGCCGGGCGCATCGGCGCGCTGGACGGGCAGATCGCCCAGCTGCGGGACCGGGTGGCGGAGATCCGGGACCAGCAGACCGGGTTGGAGGCCCGGATCGGCCAGCTGTCCAACATCGTCAACGGCCACCGGATGAAGATGGCCGGGCGGGAGAGCCGGGTGACCGCGCTGCGGGACGAGGTGACCCGCCTGACGGTGGACGGCCGGAGCATGGACGGGCGCATCGGCATGCTCACGGAGATGGAAAAGGACTACGAGGGCTATAACCGGGCGGTCAAGACAGTCATGCAGGCCAGCCGCCGGGGGAACCTCCACGGCGTCCACGGACCGGTGGCCAACCTGGTCCGGGCGGAGGAGCGGTATGCCTTGGCCATCGAGACGGCCCTGGGGGCCGCCGCCCAGAACATCGTGGTGGACGACCAGTCGGACGGCAAGGCGGCCATCGAACTGTTAAAGCGCTTTGACGGCGGCCGGGGCACGTTCCTGCCCCTGAGCGCCATCCGGGGCAGCGTGCTGCGGCAGGTGCCCGTGAACGAGGACGGCTGTCTGGGACTGGCGCTGGACCTGGTGCGGTTCGACGAGGCATACCGGAACATCTTCGAGAGCATGCTGGGCCGGACGGTGATCGCCGAGACCCTGGGCGACGCCGTGGCCATCGCCCGGCGGCATAAGAACGAATTCCGCATCGTGTCCCTGGACGGACAGATGATCCACGCCGGCGGTTCCATGACCGGCGGCAGCGCCGCCAAGGGCACCGGCGTGCTCAGCCGGGCCAACGAGCTGGACAAGCTCCGGCAGCAGCGCCAGGAGATGGCCCGGCGGCTGGAGGAAAAGTCTGCCGCTCTGGAGACGGCGGAGCGGGAGCTGGCCGCGGCCCGGTACGATATGGACGTGGCTGGCCAGGAACTGACGCAGGTCCAGACGGAGGCGGCGTCTTTGCAGGCGGAGCGCTCCGCCAAGGAGACCAGCGCCCGGCAGCTGGAGGACGTGCGATCCGCCATGGCCGCCGGCGGCGAACAGCGCCAGGCGCTCATGGCGGACTATGAGAAAAAGAACGCGCGCATCGACGAGACGCTGCGGGAGCATGAGGCCCGTGGCCAGGAGCTGGCCCAGCGGGCGGAGGATATGCGCGAGCAGCTGCGCTCCATCACCGGCCGGAGGCTGGAGCTGGAGGGCAAGCGGACCCAGGCGGACAAGGACGCCCAGCGCCGGAATGAGGAGCTTATCGCCCAGGAGCGGCTGGTGGGGTCCATCGAGCGGCAGACCCTGGCCGCCGAGATGGAGGAAAAGCAGCTGGTGGACCGGCTGTGGGACACCTACGAGCTGACCCGCACCGCCGCCCAGGCCCAGCGCCAGAGCATCGAGAGCCTCTCCGCCGCCAACCGGCGCATCGCCGAGCTGCGCCGCGCCGTCCGGGAGCTGGGCACCCCCAACCTGGGGGCCATCGAGGAGAGCCAGCGGGTGGGGGAGCGGTACGATTACCTCACCGAGCAGCGGGACGACATCGCCAAGGCCAAGGGGGAGCTGCTCACCATCATCGCGGACATCACCCGGCAGATGGAGGAGATCTTCACCCGGGAGTTCGCCGCCATCAGCGAGAGCTTCCGGGCCACGTTCCTGGAGCTGTTCGGCGGCGGCAAGGCGTCGCTGCGGCTGGAGGACGAGAGCGATGTGCTCAATTGCGGCATCGAGATCAAGGTCCAGCCTCCCGGCAAGGCGGTCAGCAACATCAGCCTCCTGTCCGGCGGCGAGAAGGCGTTCGTGGCCATCGCGCTGTACTTCTCCATCCTGCGGCTGAAGCCCACGCCCTTTTGCGTCATGGACGAGATCGAGGCGGCGCTGGACGAGGAGAACGTGCTGCGCTTCGCCGAGTATCTGCACCGGCTGGACAGGACCCAGTTCGTGGTCATCACCCATCGCCGGGGCACCATGGAGCAGGCGGACGTGCTGCTGGGGGTCACCATGCAGGAGAAGGGCGTCTCCCAGGTCATCGAGCTGGACCTGGCCGAGGCGCAAAAGACAGCGGAGAACTAAAGGAGTTACCGATATGGCGTTGTTCAAGGAGAAGAAAAAGGGCCTGCTGGGCGGGCTGTTCGCGGCCTTTTCCCGGGTGGACGAGGACTTTTTGGAGGAGCTGGAGGAACGGCTCATCCTGGCGGACGCCGGGGTGGAGGTGGCGGAGACCGCCGTGGAGGGCCTGCGCAAGGAGAAAAAGCTGAAGGGCCCCGAGGTCCAGGCCAAGCTGGTGGACATCCTCACCGACGAGATGGAGCGGGCCGGGTCCCCGGAGCTGCATTTGGATACCAAGCCCGCCGTGGTGATCATGGTGGGCGTCAACGGCGTGGGCAAGACCACCACCATCGGAAAGCTGGCCAAGCTCTTCGCGGGTCAGGGCAAAAAGGTGCTGCTGTGCGCGGCTGATACCTTCCGGGCCGCCGCCGCCGAGCAGCTGGGCATCTGGGCCCAGCGCACCGGCGCGGACATCGTCCGCCACGGCGAGGGCGGCGATCCCGGCGCGGTGGTGTTCGACGCCTGCGCCGCCGCCAAGGCCCGGGGGGCGGACATCGTCATCGTGGACACCGCCGGGCGGCTGCACAATAAGCAGAACCTGATGAACGAACTGACAAAGCTGACCAAGATCGTGGCCCGGGAGCTGCCTGACGCAGACTGCGAGATATTGCTGGTGCTGGACGCCACCACCGGCCAGAACGGCCTCATCCAGGCCGAGCAGTTCGCCGGGGCCGCCGGCGTCACCGGCATCGTGCTGACCAAGCTGGACGGCACCGCCAAGGGCGGCGTGGTGTTCTCCATCGCCCAGCGGCTGGGCGTGCCCGTAAAGCTGGTGGGCGTGGGCGAGGGCGCGGACGATCTGCGCATGTTCGACGCCCGGGAGTTCGCAGAGGCCATGGTGCAATGAACCACCGGCGCTTCATCCTCGCCTCCGGCAACAAGGGCAAGCTCCGGGAGTTCCGGGAGATCCTGGAGCCCATGGGGATCGAGATCGTCTCCCAGGCGGAGGCGGGCCTCGACATGGACGTGGAGGAGACGGGGGACACCTTTGAGGAAAACGCTTGGCTGAAGGCCAGCGCTGTCTGCGCCGCCGCCGGTCTGCCCGCCGTGGCGGACGACTCGGGCCTGTGCGTGGACGCCCTGGACGGGGCGCCCGGCGTCCATTCCGCCCGGTTCGGCGGCGGCAAGAGCTGGACCGACGCGCAGAAATACATGTACCTTCTGGAAAAGCTCGCCGGCGTCCGGGACCGGGGGGCGAAGTTCGTCAGCTGCATCTGCTGCGTGTTCCCGGACGGAGACGTGCTCCGGGCGCGGGGCGAATGTCCGGGGCATATCCTGGAGGCGCCCGTGGGCAGCGGCGGGTTCGGCTACGACCCGGTGTTCTGCCCGGAGGGCTATGCCGGCTCCTTCGCCAGCCTGGGGGAGGACGTGAAGAATCGGATATCCCACCGCGCCAGGGCGCTGGCCGCGTTTTCAAAGGAGTTGGAGAAATATGCTGACAGGTAAACAGCGGGCCTATCTGCGCTCCCTGGCCCAGAAGGAGGACGCCATCCTCTATATCGGCAAGGCGGGCGTCACCGACCCGGTCATCGCCCAGGCGAGAGAGGCCCTGGCGGCGCGGGAGCTGGTGAAGGGCCGGGTGCAGGAAAACTGCGAGTACACCGCCAGGGAGGCCCAGCAGCTGCTGTGCCAGGCCTGCGACGCCGAGGGCGTGCAGGTCATCGGCAAGGTGTTCGTGCTGTATAAGACCCGCCCGGATGGGGCGAAAATAGTCTTGCCGAAGGACTGAGCGATGCGCATCCTCATTTATGGCGGCAGCTTCAACCCGCCCCATCTGGGCCACATCCGCTCGGTGCGGACCGCCGCGGCGGTCCTGGAGCCCGAGCGCACGCTGCTCATCCCGGCGGCTCTGCCGCCCCATAAGCATCTGGCGGAGGGCAGCCCCGCGGCGGACCGGCGCATGGAGATGGCTTCCCTGGCGGCGGCGGAGATCCCCGGCTGCGAGGCGTCGGACATCGAGCTCGGCCGGGAGGGACCCAGCTACACCTCCGACACCCTGCGGCAGCTGCGGGAGCGATACCCGGCGGCGGAGCTGGTATTCTTGATGGGCACGGACATGCTGCTCACCATCGAGTCCTGGCACGAGCCGGAGGTCATCATGGCCCTGGCCAGTCTGGCCGTATTTGCACGGGAGCAGGGCCGGGAGGGGGAGATCGCTGCCCAGGCGGACCATCTGCGGGAAACGTACGGCGCGACGGTATACGTGCTGGCGGGGGAGCCGGTGACGGTGTCCTCCACCGGCGTTCGGGAGCTTCTGCCCTGGCGGCAGGGCCGGGAATATCTCACGGACAGCGTGTACGGCTGCATCATCCGGCACCGGCTCTACGGGGCCAGGCCGGACCTGGGCTGGCTGCGGGAGAAGGCGTACGCCTGTCTGAAGCCCACGCGGGTGGCCCACGTGCAGGGAGCGGAGGCCATGGCGCGGCGATTGGCTCTTCGCTGGGGCGCGGAGGAATCCGACGCGGCGGAGGCCGCGATCTTGCACGACTGCACGAAAAAACTCACAGGGGAAGAACAGTTGCGCCTGTGCGAAAAATATGGTATCATGGCGGATAAATGGGAGCTGGAAAACCCGGAGCTGCTGCACGCAAAGACCGGAGCCGCCTTTGCGGCGGACCAGTTCGGCGCGCCGGAGCATATCGAGAGCGCCATCCGCTGGCATACCACCGGCCGGCCGGGGATGACCTTGCTGGAGCAGATCGTGTTTTTAGCGGACGCCATCGAGGAAAACCGCGTGCCCTATCCGGCCCTGGAGACCATCCGAATGGCGGCTTTCGAGGACCTGGACGCGGCCACGGAGCTGTGCCTGCGCCGGACGGTGGCGTATGTGACCGAGCGGGGCCTGGCCCTGTATCCGGACACGGCCCGGACGCGGGAGTTTTATTTGAAAAAACTGGAAGATAAAGGCGCGCGGCCCATACCGTGGACGCCGCAAGATCAATAAACGGGGAGAGAAAAATATGGAACCTTTTGAAGCGGCAAAGCTGGCGGTGAAGGCCCTTTCCGACAAGCAGGCCACGGACATCCGCCTGCTCAAGACCACCGATCTGACCGTGCTGGCGGACTATTTTTGCATCTGCACGGCCAACTCCACGCCCCATGTGCGCACCCTGTACGACGAGGTGGACAAGCGCCTGTCCGAGGCCGGCATGTCTCCGCTGCGCCGGGAGGGGAGCCGCAACAGCACCTGGCTGCTGCTGGACTTCGGCTGCCTGGTGGTGCACATCTTCCAGCGGGAGGCCCGGGAGTTTTACAGCCTGGAGCGGCTCTGGAACGACGCTCTGGACGTGGACATCAAGGAGATTGTAGAGGCGTAAGATCATGGCATACGAATTTGACCGCATCGAGAGGAAGTGGCAGGGCATCTGGGAGAAGGAGAAGCCCTATGCCGCCGTGACCGGAGACCCCCGTCCCAAATGGTACGGGCTCATCGAGTTCCCCTATCCCTCCGGCCAGGGGCTGCATGTGGGCCATCCCCGGCCCTATACCGCCATGGACATCGTGGCCCGCAAGCGCCGCATGCAGGGCTATAACGTGCTGTTCCCCATCGGCTACGACGCCTTCGGCCTGCCCACGGAGAACTATGCCATCAAGAACCATATGCACCCCCGCACCGTCACGGAGCGGAACGTGGCCAACTTCACGGCGCAGCTGAAAATGCTGGGCTTCGGCTTCGATTGGGACCGCATGGTGGACACCACGGATCCTACATACTATAAGTGGACCCAGTGGATCTTCCTGCAGCTGTGGAAAAAGGGCCTGGCCTACAAGGCCACCATGCCCGTCAACTGGTGCACCTCCTGCAAGTGCGTGCTGGCCAACGAGGAGGTCGTGGAGGGCGTGTGCGAGCGGTGCGGCTCGCCGGTGGTGCAGCGGGAGAAGAGCCAGTGGATGCTGCGCATCACCGCCTATGCCCAGCGGCTCATCGACGATCTGGACGACGTGGACTTCATCGAGCGGGTCAAGATCCAGCAGCGCAACTGGATCGGCCGCAGCGAGGGCGCGGAGGTGGACTTCGCCACCACCGCCGGGGACAAGATGCGCATCTTCACCACCCGGTGCGACACCCTCTTCGGCGTGACCTACATGGTCATGAGCCCGGAGCACGCGCTGCTGACCAAGTGGATGCCCATGCTCAAAAACGCCGACGCGGTGAAGGCCTATCAGGACGCCGCGGCCCATAAGTCCGAGCTGGAGCGCACCGAGCTTTCCAAGGAGAAGACCGGCGTGCGCCTGGAGGGCGTGGCCGCCATCAACCCCGTGAACGGCCAGGAGATACCCATCTTCATCTCCGACTACGTGCTGGCTACCTACGGCACCGGCGCCATCATGGCCGTGCCCGGCCACGACAGCCGCGACTGGGATTTCGCCCGGGCCTTCGATCTGCCCATCATCGAGGTGGTCAAGGGCGGCAACGTGGACGAGGCCGCCTACACCGACTGCGAGACCGGCGAGCTCGTCAACTCCGGGTTCCTCAACGGCCTGCCCGTGGAGGAGGCCAAGGAGAAGATGATCGCCTGGCTGGAGGAAAAGGGCGTAGGCGAGCGGAAGGTCAACTACAAGCTCCGGGACTGGGTCTTTTCCCGCCAGCGGTATTGGGGCGAGCCCATCCCCATGGTGAACTGCCCCAAGTGCGGGTGGGTGCCCGTGCCGGAGGAGGAGCTGCCCGTGCTGCTGCCGGAGGTGGAGAGCTACGAGCCCACCGACACCGGCGAGAGCCCCCTTTCCAAGATGACGGACTGGGTGCGCTGCAAGTGCCCCAAGTGCGGCGGCGAGGCCCAGCGGGAGACGGACACCATGCCCCAGTGGGCCGGGTCCAGCTGGTACTTCCTGCGCTATACGGACCCCCACAACGCGGACGCTCTGGCCTCGCCCGAGGCGCTGAAGTACTGGACCCCCGTGGACTGGTACAACGGCGGCATGGAGCACACCACGCTGCACCTTCTCTATTCCCGGTTCTGGCACAAGTTCCTCTA